>NZ_RZTJ01000005.1:0-442171 GCF_003997065.1 Mesorhizobium sp. M6A.T.Ce.TU.016.01.1.1
CCTTGTTGAAGAAGCCCGTCATGCTCTGCCGCCGCCGAACAACGCTCAATGCAGGCGCGACGACCGGTCCCCGATCTCTACCTCAATCGCAGGCGCCCTCCCGCGCAGCGGGTTCGTTCAACGGCCCCTAACCCCATCGTCCACTCGCTTTCCTTTCGGCCAATGGTGGCCGAAGGAAAAACACGATGGGACTTTCACAGTATGATCGTGCGGTGGAGGAGGTCCGATTTACTTGGTGAGCAGGCCTCTGGTCCGCTAGAGTCCCAAGTCTCCACCTGGCCGCAGACCGAAAACCCGGAAAACGCTTATCTCATAGTAAGCTGATGCATCTGGAGCGCCGATGATGAAGCCGACCGGATCCACCGAGGCAGTGAGGATCGAGGACCTTGACGACGCGGGGCTGGTTGAACACGCGCGACAGCGTGACTCCGCCGCATTCTGGTTAATCATCAAGCGTCACAATCAGCGGCTTCACCGGGTCGCCCGCGCCATCTTGAATGACGACACCGAGGCGGAGGACGTACTTCAGGAAACCTACATCCACGCCTTCACCCATCTGGCCGAATTCCGCGCGGAGGCGCGGCTGTCGACCTGGCTCACCCGGATCGCGCTGAACGAGGCGCTGGGACGCCGCCGGAAAAGGAGGCCCACCGTAGACGTGAAAGCCATCGAAGGCATGGTCGCTCCGTTCAGCGCCCACAAGCCTGATCCCGAAGAGGCGGCTGCTCTCGCTGAAATCCGCAGCCTCCTAGAGCGAGCCGTCGGTGACTTGCCAGAGCCCTTTCGCATCGTCTTTGTCATGCGGGACGTCGAGGAAATGAGCATTGAGGAAACGGCTTTTCTTCTGGCATTGCGACCTCAGACAGTGAGCACCCGCCTTTATCGCGCACGCCGGCTGCTCCGCGAGGCGCTGCGGGACGAGCTCGCCACCGTGTTCACGGATACGTTTCTCTTCGCTGGCGCCCGTTGTGACCGCCTCGCGCAATCAGTCCTCGATCGGCTCGCAATCCGCCTGGTTCGAAAGGATACTCATCAGTTGAACGCGGCGACTGAGCGCACGTAGACGCCGTCCACGCCGAGACTACGCCGGCTTCTTCGCAGAGCTCTTGTGGCCGGACGCGGGAATATTTTGGCGGCCCGGACCATCTAATCGTCAGGCAAACGCATTCGGCGCCGCGGTGCGGACAGCGGTGTCGAATCAACAAACATAGGAGACCGCCATGCAGGGCGCACTTCACCTATCCCGGCGTCAGTCGCTTCAGGGACTTGTCATACTCGGTGCCGGAGCGGCACTCGGCGGAATCGCACGGCCTTCTCCGGTATTGGCACAGGACATATCGGACGAGGACATTTTCCGCTTTGCGCTCAACCTCGAATACATGGAGGCTGAATACTACCTCCGCGGCACCACCGGAATGGGCATCGAAGCAGCCGATGTCGGTTCGAAACCCGGCGACGTCGTTGGTGGAAAGCAAGTTTCGTTCGAGACGCCGGCCATCGGCGAATTCATGCAGGAAGTCGCGGAAAACGAACTCGCGCACGTTCGCTTCTACCGCAAGACACTTGGAGCCAACGCCGTCGACCGGCCGGCGATCGATTTCAATGCGGGGTTCAAAGCCGTCGCGGAAGCGGCCGGTCTCGGTGCGGACTTCGATCCCTTCGGCAACGAAACGAACTTCGTTCTCGGCGGGATGTTGTTCGAGGATGTCGGCGTCACCGCCTATGCCGGTGCTGCGACAGTTCTGAAAAACAAGGACTTCCTCGCCGCCGCCGCAGGCATCCTGGCGGTCGAGGCCTACCACATGGGAATGGCGCGATCTACGCTATACCGGAAGGGAGAGGAAGCCTGGAAGGCCGCCAATGCTGTCTCCGATGCCCGAGACAAAATCGACGGATCGGACGATAAGGACCAGGCAATCCAGTTGGACGGCAAAGCCAACATCGTTCCGTCGACGCCCGATGCGATCGCGTTTACCAGAACGCCGCAGGAGGTGCTCCGGATCGTCTACCTCACCGACAAGGACGGAGTGAGCAAGGGCGGTTTCTATCCGGAAGGGATGAACGGCACGCTCAAGAGCACCTGAGCAAGTTGCGACGAGTGACGATTGGCGGCGGCCGAAGGCTGGTATACGAAGCTGCTCGGTCGTGGACCGGATTCCCGGCCGATGGACACGCTGGTGCAGCGGGATCTCTTTGGCCAGGGCGGGGTAGCGCTTTCAACCGACTCGAGATCGCCGGCAGGGGCGTGATGTTCCTTATCGTCGACGATGTCGCGGCCGAGCGCCGTAGGCTACAGAGCCTAGGGATCGTGCTTTGAGGACGACATTCAGGCGACTACTCGACGCTGGCGCAGGTGCGTGATCCTGACGACAACCTACTCACGCTGGCGACGCCGCCCTCGCGGCCCTACCCGCCGGTATGATCCCCCGGAAGAGCGAAGTCCGCCTCACGCAAGAAACGCGCCGGCCGATGAAGGCTGGCTCCCCGAGTTGGATTTGAACCAACGGGCACTCGATTAACACTGGAGATCTCTACCGGTGAGCTATCGGGGAGCTGCTGATACCAAACTCAGCTTAAATTCGGATCGGGCTATAAGGCATTTGCCGAATATGGTGGCGGCGTCGCATCTTCTGCTTGCCGCCCTATTTCACCAAGGACGGGCCGCCGGAATGAAGGCCAGCTTTCGTGAACCGGCAAGGAGCCAGTCAGCGACTGACATTGGTCGTTTGCCGAATGCCGCCGTCGAGGAACGAGAAGGCACTGGCTGGGTGTTGATGGCCACATCGGGAGGTGAATCCATGGAACCGCGGGCCAAGGAGGAGGAGAACCTTTCCCGACTCGAACGGGCCGCGCAACAGACTGCTGATCCAAAAACTATCGAACAGAAGGCGAAAAAGCCCGAGGAAAAATTCCGCTTCAGCCTTCGCAAGGAAGACGTCTGGTGGACGGTTGGTTTCGCTGCCGCTGCCTTGCTGCTTTTTGGCATCCAAGTCCTGATCAATTGGCGCTTAGAATGGCTTGACGCGCCTTTGCGCGTTCGCGTGCTGAACTACGTCAGGGGCGCCCTTCTCATTTTCGTTATGCTGACCGTTGCGAATGTTATCGAAGTCTTTCTCATTGGCCGAATTCCCAATCGTGTTTCGCGTTTCAACCTGCAACGTATTTTTCGATTGGTCGTCGTCGTCGCCATCGTCTTCGTGGCCATTTCAGTCTTATTTGTGAACTGGTATGCTGCGGTTGTTTCACTCGGCCTGATTTCACTGATTCTCGGCTTTGCGCTGCAAATGCCGATCTCCAGTTTCATCGCGTGGATTTATATTCTGGCCAGGGCGCCGTATCGCGTTGGCGACCGCATTCGCATCGGCGATGCCCATGGCGATGTCATTGATGTCAGCTATCTCGACACGACGTTATGGGAATTCGGCGGCGAACATCTTTGGACCGATCATCCGAGCGGACGCGTCATCAAGTTTCCGAACTCCACCGTGTTTGACACGCCGGTCTTCAACTATTCTTGGCCGCTGTTTCCCTATGTCTGGAACGAAATCAAGTTCCAGCTCGCTTATGAAAGCGATCTGGAATTCGTAGCGAAAACCATGAGAGAGGTCGTTGACGAGCAGATCGGCGACATCATGAGCCAGAAGGTGAAGGTCTATAAGCACATCCTGTCACAAACGCCGGTGGACGAACTCGAAGTGAAGGAGCATCCCGTGGTTCATTTTCGCGTCAGTGAAAACACCTGGCTCGAGGCCATCGTGCGTTACCTCGTGCCGCCGAAGGAAGCGGGGCGCACCAAAACACGCCTGATCAAGGAAATGCTGGCGCGAATGAATGCAAAACCCGATCGCGTGTTGTTTCCGAAGAGCAATTTGAGGTGAACTTCCTCACGCTCCGACCGCGGTCGAGGCGCAGAGCGTCGGCAGTTGGCCACCCGCCCATTCCGGTATCCGGCCCGGACGGCAGATCCGACCCAAAGCGGTTGTCCAGCCTCGGGTGGCAAGCGTCAGATTTTCACTACGCCGCCTTCACCAGCCTGGCTTCCGCCGCCGACCCGACCCGGCCGGCCCGATCGTCCTCGGTAACTTCCCACCAGTCGCCCAGGGCGTCGATGAGCGGCACAAGCTTCAGGCCGGGCGCCGTGAGGTCGTAGTCCACGCGTAGCGGATAGCCGGCATGCGCCGTTCGCCGCACAATCCCGGCTTCCTCCAGCTTGCGCAGTTCCAGCGCTAGAATGCGGTGCGATACGGTCGGGTTGTCCCGCCTCAGATCGCTGAAGCGCTTGGTCCCGTCTTTCAGATAGTAAAGCAGCAAAGTGGGCCAGCGACCGCTGAGCACACGCATGGTTTCTTCGATCGGGCAGCGTGAGACGACATCTTTCATGGCGGGGACCTGGTTACAGAATAGTGCGTAATTTACATGGGGCGACCAGCGTTTAGGGTCAAGTTTCGCTGCGCAGCGTGATCCCTAAATCATGGAAGAGACAAAGAAATGGAACCTATCCTCCTTTACGGCATCCCGGCGGGAAGTTCGATGGGGCTTGTCGCTGCTTTTGAACGCGTCGGACAGCCCTACCGCCTGTGCCGCGTCGACATGCTCGCTGAAATGAAGAACGACGCCTATGCCAGCATCAACGGCCGTCAGGAAACGCCGGTGTTGATCACGGACCAAGGCAAGGTGCTCACCGAGACCATGGCGATTGCCGCTTGGCTCGAAGCCCGCGACACGCAACGTCGTATCAGCTTCGACCCTCGCTCGCCGGAAGCCGACCGGATGCATCAGCTGATGGCTTTCGTGAACACCGGCTTCACCGCCGCTTTCACCCCACTCTGGGCCGCATATGAAATGGAATCGGCCGAGCCTGTCCTGCTGGCGACCTTGCGCGACTTCGGCCGCAAGGCCGTTACCGAACGCCATGACCGGCTTGAGGCGATGATCGCCGACACCGACTTTCTGGTCGGCGACCGCCTGACGCTTGCCGACACCACGCTGATTGGCGTGGCACGTTGGGCGGAATTCCACCAGGCCGTCGACGCGACGAGCTACCCCAAGCTGGCTGCGTTGCGCGGCAGGATCGAAGCCGATCCGTCCGTGCGCTACGCACAGGCTATCGAGGACGGCGAAAACCCCGCTGGTTCGGGCGCCTGCCTCGGCCATGTCCCGCTGGCCGAGGTGATCGATCGCTTCGCTGCCTAGCTTTTGTCACGCATCTCACCGCGCGGCGCCAAAGTGTGGCGCCGCGCGGTGACCGCCGTGGCCTTGGCCGGGCAGGGCAAACAATCCGTCCACGATCGGTCAGGTGATCAGGTGGGATGCGTTGACACGCATCCAGTCGGCCAGCGAATCCAGCGTGCCACGCAAGGTTCTGCCCAGTGGCGTTATCTCGTACTCCACGCGCGGCGGCATCTCGGCATAGACCCTCCGATAGACCAGACCGCGATGTTCGAACAGGCGCAGCTGCCGCGTGAGCTCCTTTTGCGTAATCGGCGCGACGGCCCGCTGCAGCTCGCCGAAGCGGATCGGACAACCGGTGACGATCAGGCGATAAAGAATGGGAATGGCCCATTTTCCCGAAACCAGATTGACGAAATCGATCATCGGGCAACGATCGGTCGCGCCATTTCCGCCTTCGATTGGCGGGACCTCGATGGCTTTTGCCTGTGCCATGAAATTATTTCCTTTAGTACCCATTCGGTGCCTACTATACAAAGCATACTATCATGCCGACAATGCCGTTCTCATCTCATTGGGAAGGCAAATCATGGGTCGCTTAAAAGGCAAATATGCCCTCATCACCGGGGCAACCAGCGGCATCGGTCTCGAAACCGCGCGCCAGTTTCTGGCCGAGGGCGCTACGGTGGCAATCACTGGCAGAAACCCGTCCGGGCTCGACGCTGCGCAGCGCGAGCTGGGCGGATCGGCGCAGGTGATCAGGAATGATGCCGGCAATCTCGCCGATCAGCGTGCGCTTGCCGCCGAGCTTGCGCAGCGCTGGCCTCGGCTCGATATACTCAACATCAACGCCGGCGATGTGATGCACCAGCCGCTGCAGGATTGGGACGAGGCGGTCTACGACCGTCTGATGCAGACCAATCTGAAGGGGCCATTCTTTCTGATCCAGGCCCTGTTGCCGATGTTTTCCAACCCGTCGTCGATCATCCTGTGCGGTTCGGTCAGTGCCCATATCGGCCTGCCCCAGAGCAGCGCCTACGCCGCCAGCAAGGCGGGCCTCCTGTCATTGGCGCGCACCCTCTCGGGGGAGATGATCGAGCGCGGTATTCGCGTCAATGGCCTCAGCCCCGGCCCGACCGAGACGCCGGCCCTGGGCAAGCTGGGTCTGCCCGAAGCGGAAGAGAAGGCGCTGGGCGATCGGATACGCGCGCTGGTGCCGATCGGCCGGATGGGCAAACCCTGGGAGCTCGCCAAGGCGGCGGTGTTTCTGGCCTCGGATGAGTCGAGCTTCGTCGTCGGCACGGAACTGCTCGTCGATGGCGGCGTCGGAAATCTCTAGAGCATTTTGCAGCCAAGTGGTTACACTTGGCGTCGCACAAATGCGGCTGAAACACAGATAAAGCGGGATGCCCCGTTCAACCCAAATGCATCCCGCTCTAGCCGGATTTACCATCGCGACCGTCGACTTGGCGACAATCACCCCTAAATCGACTATCATAGTGCTTGTACGAGAAGTGGCAGCTACGGGCGGCCATCCTGGCGGTGACCGCCCCGACACACGGGAGAATGGTCATGGCCAGCTTTCATGTCATGTCGGACGCACGTGGAATGCACGTGCAGCCCACGGTGCGCCGCATCACGACGGCGGACCTGATGGATGTGCTGCGGCTCGGCGTCGAGGATTTCTGGGCCAAGCCATCGCATTACGTGTTCCTGTGCCTGATCTATCCGGTGGTCGGATTGATCCTGGCGCAGTGGACGACATCCGGGTCCTATGCCATCCAGCTCCTCTACCCGCTGATGTCCGGCTTCGCCCTGCTTGGACCCTTCGCCGCGATCGGGCTCTACGAGATCAGCCGCCGCCGCGAACTCGGCATGGACACGTCCTGGTGGCACGCGCTCGATGTGCGTCACTCGCCGGCGCTGCCCGCGATCGCGGTCATCGGCGTCATGCTGGTGGCACTGTTCCTGCTCTGGCTGTTCACCGCGCAATCCATCTACACCAGCCTGTTTGGCAATCAGCCGCCGGCCTCGATCGGCGGCTTTGTGCGCGAGGTGCTGACGACGACCAAAGGCTGGACGCTGATCCTGCTCGGCAATGCGGCTGGGTTCGTTTTCGCCGTGATCGTGCTGGCGACGACCGTCATCGCCTTTCCGCTGCTGCTCGACCGCGATGTCGGCGCTGTCTCGGCAATCGAGACCTCGGCACGGGCGGTGATGGCTAACCCGCTGCAGATGGCGCTGTGGGGCTTGATGGTCGCCGTGCTGCTGGTCATCGGCTCGATCCCGCTGTTTGCCGGGCTCGCCGTCGTCATGCCCGTGCTTGGCCATGCGACGTGGCATCTCTATCGCAGGGTGGTCGAGCCGGAGCGGGTGCAGCAGGACCGGCGGCCGATGTAAGCAAGCGCAGCGGTGCCGCCGCTCTATCTTTTTGTTTGAGCATCGGATTTTCCCAAAACCGGTATCCACCCTCGGGTCAGGCCCGAGGGCATGCTTTTGGATCCGATGCTCAAGTCAACGCTGCGCGTCGGTCGCCATCTTCAGGGCCAGCACGGTCAGCACCGTGCCCATCATCCAGCGCTGGATCACCAGCCACAGCGGCCGGCCGGCGAGGAAGACGGCGATCGAGCCGGCGGTGACCGCGATGATCGCGTTGACGGTGAGGCTTATCGCGATCTGGGTGGTGCCGAGCACCAGAAGCTGCGACAGCACGTGGCCCTTACCGGGGCTGATGAACTGCGGCAGCAGCGACAGATAAAGCACCGCCACCTTCGGGTTGAGCAGATTGGTCATCAGGCCCATGGCGAACAGTTTGCGCGGCCTGTCCTTCGGCAGTTCCCGAACCTGGAACGGCGAGCGTCCGCCTGGCCTCACTGCTTGCCAGGCAAGCCACAAGAGGTAGAGCGCGCCGGCAAAGCGCAGCACGTCATAGGCGTAAGGCACGGCAAGCAGCAGCGCGGTGATGCCGAATGCCGCCGACAACACGTAGAAGACAAAGCCGAGCGCCACGCCACTGAGCGAAATCAGGCCGGCCTTCGGCCCCTGTGACAGCGACCGCGAGATCAAATAGATCATGTTCGGGCCAGGCGTCAGCACCATGCCAAGGCAGACCAGCGCGAAGGCGAGATGGTTGGCGGCGTCGGGCACGGGCGCATCTCCGGTGGCGGTGGGGACACTCACCATGTCCGTTCGACCGCCGCAAGGGCAAGGTGGCGATAGCCTTTGCGCCAGCGTTGACAATTGGCGAAAGGGGCAATGTTGCCGATCTCCCCCCGTGCGGGGAGATGCCCGGCAGGGCAGAGGGGGGTGCTGTCCCGCCGGCCTATCAGGCAATCGCATCAACGCCACAAGGCCGGTCTCCAGTTGGAAATGGATTCCACAAAAAGTCTGTGATCCTTCCCACCCCCTCTGGCCTGCCGGCCATCTCCCCCGCAAGGGGGGAGATCGGCAGCTTCGGCGAAGTCATCCTCAGCCGACGATACGCAGGTTCGACAATTCGTTGGCGATTTCCTTGAAATTGTCTGACAGAGTCGCCCCGGTAGCGTTCCAGAACAGCTTGGCCGGCTTGGTCGGATCGGTGGGATCCTTGCGGAAGCGCGAGTCCGAGGAGCATGCCTTCAGGGCGTCGAGCGCTTTCTTGTCGCCGGCGTCGGTGGTCGACAGGTCGAGCGCAACGGTCATGACGAGAACGTTCGAATTCTTTGCATTGGCGCAAAGGGTCTGCATCTGCTCGTCCAGCGCGGCCGTGTAGTTGCCGCCAGTAAAGGTCGTCTTGCCGATGTCGGTGCTTGTGTTCATGAACAGGCGCGTCACGCTTCCCGACCCTGGATATGTGAGGCCGGTGTAGCCGTAAGCGGCATAGGTCGACCTGTTATTGGCATAGTCGCTGTCGCTGACGGCGCTGTAGGTGTTGGCGCCGTCGGTCAGCACGATGACCACTTTGTCGTTGCCCTTTTCGGCGTTCGGTCGGCCTTCCGTGAAAGGTTCGTTGCTCGACACCGTCCGCCAGCCCCAGGCAAGCCCTTCCGGCACGTTGGTGTTGCCGTTCGGTGCCATGGCGTCGATGGCGTCGTTGATCTCCTCTTTCTGGGCAAGCTGGCTTACGTCTTTGAGCGTCGTGACCGGGTTGGTCGTGCAGGACGCATTCGGGCCGTCGCCCGCGGCAGCCGACTTCGAACCGTAAGGCTTCACCAGGAAATATTTGCGCATGTCCGACTGCCGCTGCGAGGCGGTTGGGCTATCGCTGTAATACGGCCAGTCGGCCCACCAGTTGTTGCCGTAGCCATAGGACAGATAAGTCGCGTCGTTGACACCGTCTCGGTCGAAATCGAGCCAGAGGGTGCCAGCTTCGTCCGGCGCAAACATCGGCACGAACAGCGTGGCAGGCGCGGCGGTGGTCGGCGTCGTGTCGTCGTTATTATACGGGTACGGCCTCGCCTCCACGCAACCCTGCCAGCTCGCATAGCGGCTGGTGGTGTAGATGTATTCCGGGGTGGTCCAATGGCCGCTGCTGCAGTTGCCTTTTTTGTTATAGGTGTCGCAGATGTATTGTTTCGTGTTAGGCACTTCTTCGCGGCCGGACTCGACCGTGATGTCGGCGTAAAGGCTGAAGCGGGTCAGTGGTTGATCCTGGGTGTCGCCCCAGCCGGTGCCGCGCTTGTACCAGACGCCGTTGAGCTTCTCGGCGTATTTGTCCGGATTGTTGGCGGGGGTCATCGTCGTCCAATCGAAATCCTCGTGCTGGATCGGGGAGATGCCGTCCTGATCCATCCAGCCTTCTTGGTCATGGGTGGGGCCGACATTGACCGAAGCAGCGAACGGCACGAGGGAGAACTGCACCGGTTTGCTGACCTGCTTCATCTGCTGTGCCTGCAGCGCCAGCGTGTCGACAAGCTGCTTGGCGGCAGTCTTCAGCAGGTCTATTCGCTTCACGCCGGTGCCGGAACCGAGGTTGTTCATCGAGCCGGAATTGTCGAGCACAAGGGCTACTTCCAGCGTGTTCTTGAGGCGGATTTCCGAGCAAGCCGTGAAGGCTGTGCCGCTCCCACCCGTCAGCATGGCGGCAGCCGGTAGAAAATAAGGCGTATACGTCAGGGCGCTGCACAGCTTCAGCGTGCCGCCACCCGCATTGTTGTTGGGCAGGGTGACGGTAAGCGACGTATTCGCCGGATCGACGGGACCAAGATTGGCTTCGAAGAAGGTCTTGGCAAAGGCCACGGTGTCGGCGTCGCTTGCGCCGGCGACGATGTGCTGAGCGGTGGCGAGGCCGGCGGCGTCAAGGGCGTTCAACGTACCGTGCTTCTGGCGGAGCAGTTCCGAGTAATCGAC
Source organism: Mesorhizobium sp. M6A.T.Ce.TU.016.01.1.1 (assembly GCF_003997065.1). NCBI lineage: Bacteria > Pseudomonadati > Pseudomonadota > Alphaproteobacteria > Hyphomicrobiales > Phyllobacteriaceae > Mesorhizobium > Mesorhizobium sp. M6A.T.Ce.TU.016.01.1.1. Next base: position 10,498 of record NZ_RZTJ01000005.1, read on the forward strand.
GCTGAGCGCCAAGCCCCCCATGAGCGGCACAATCGTGATGGCCGTCATGAGCGTATAGTTGCCACGCCGGTCCCTACCGAATTTACGGAACATTGCCTTCAGAACCCCGCCAGAACCCTTTGTCGGCGAACGATGCCACCAATAGTTAAATTTCAGATTGCTAAAATATGTCCAAGATCGGCACAGTTTTTTAAAGCTCGTTAACCATGCCGCAGATGGCGGCAGTGCTGCCCACGATTGGACCCGGTCGAAGCCTCCGCAATGGGTTAAACCTCTGGAAAGAGGCGGCTTTCACGCTTTGTGCGCCTGCCTTGATTATCGCCAGGCAATCCTGAACGTTGCGAAAGCTGGTGACAGGATCAAGCGCTTCGGTTAATGCGGGCCTGCCGCACGGACCGTCGGTAGCGGCCGATCATGACTTGGGAAAAATAGTATGGCGGATTCACCCGACATCATCGGCTCGCTCGCAGATTTGTCGGGAGCCTATTCGGCCATCCTGTGCGATGTCTGGGGCGTGGTCCACAATGGCGAACGGCATTTTCCGGCCGCGGCTCTGGCGCTGGCCACCGCACGCGCGGCGAAAATACCTGTCGTGCTGATCACCAATTCGCCGCGGCGAAGCACCGACGTGGTGGCGCAGATGAATGCGATCGGTGTCCCCCCAAGCGCCTATGACCGCGTCGTCACCTCCGGCGACGTGACCCGCGACCTGATCATCGAGGGGCCGCGAAAAATCTTCCACATCGGCGGTGATCGCGATCTCACGCTCTATGACGGACTTGATGTCGAGCTCGTCGAGGAGTTCGAGGCGTCCGGCGTGGTCTGCACCGGGCTGTTCGACGACGAGGTGGAGAAGCCGGAAGACTACACCGAACTTCTGCGGCGGTTGCGCGCCAGGAACCTGCCGTTTATCTGCGCCAATCCCGACATCGTGGTCGAGCGCGGCGAGCGGATGATCTGGTGCGCGGGGGCCTTGGCCCGCGACTATGCCCAGCTCGGCGGGCGCACGCTGATCGCCGGAAAACCATATGCCCCGGTCTATGACGTCGCGATGAAGGAGATCGCCGACCTGCTCGGCCGCCCGGTCGAGCGCTCGGGCGTGCTGGCCATCGGCGATGGCATGATGACCGACATCAAAGGTGCTGCCGACAACGGCTTCGACGTGCTCTACGTATCGGGCGGCATCCATGCCCGCGACTATGGCGATCCGCTACAACCGGATCCGGCCAGGCTAATTGCCTTTCTGGAAAAGCACGGCTACCGGCCGGTCGCGGTCATTCCGAGACTGCGGTAGGGTCGCTCGATGACGGAAGCCTCGAAATGACGCAAGCCTTCGAACGCGTTTCTGCAATCTCGCCGCTGCCGGCCCATTTGCGCGGCGGCGTGGTGGCGATCGGCAATTTCGACGGCGTTCACCGCGGCCATCAGGCCGTGCTCGAGCGCGCGCTTGCCGAGGCCCGCCAGCGCGACGTGCCGGCTCTGGTGCTGACCTTCGAGCCGCATCCGAGAAAGGTGTTCCGGCCTGATATACCGCTGTTCGTGCTGACGCCGCCGCCGATGAAGGCACGACTGCTGTCGTATCTAGGCTTTGCCGCACTCGTCGAACAGCCGTTCACGCGCGACTTCGCCGCGCTGTCGGCGGAAGCGTTCGTGACCGACGTGCTGGACAGGAATCTCGGCATCGTTCACGCCGTGACCGGCTTCGACTTCCACTTCGGCAAGGACAGGCAGGGCGGCCCGGCCTATCTGATGGCGGCCGGCGAACGCCACGGCTTCGGTGTCACGCTGGTCGACGCGTTTCGCGACGAGGGCGCCGAGGTGGTGTCGTCGAGCCGCATTCGCGCGCAGCTCGGCGAGGGCGAGGTGGCCGAGGCCGCCGGCCTGCTCGGTTATCGCTTCACGGTCGAGAGCGAGGTGATCGGCGGCCAACGGCTTGGCCGGACGCTGGGCTTTCCAACCGCCAATATGAGGCTTTCGCCGGAAGCCACTCTGAAGGAAGGGATTTATGCCGTCCGCTTCCGTCGCGCCGACGGCACGCTTCATGACGGCGTTGCCAGCTTCGGCCGCCGCCCGACCGTCGACGACAACGGCACGCCGCTTCTGGAAACCTTCGTTTTCGATTTTTACGGCGACCTCTACGGTGAGATATGCGCGGTATCCTTCTTCGGCTTCCTGCGCGCCGAGGTGAAGTTCGACGGGCTCGACGCGCTGGTCGCGCAGATGAAACGCGACGAAGCGGAGGCGAGGGCGCTGCTGGCCGGCGTCAGCCCGCTTTCCGAGCTCGACGCGGCCATTGCTTTCTAAAGCATGATCCCAAAAAGTGGGAACCGGTTTTCGGACAAGATCATGCTAAAACAAGAACCTATTTCTTCAGCGCCAGGCCGACGGCAATGAAGGCCCAGCCCTGGAAGATCAGGTCGATAGCGAGAAACAGTCCCAGCACCCATACGCTGTTGACTGGCCAGCCCATGGCGATGACCAGGCCTGCCAGCGCGCTGATGACACCCGCCGCAACGAGCCAGCCCCAACCCTTGGCCGGTCTGTGCTTGTACCCGACCCAGGCCCTGAGCACGCCTGAAGCGAGAAGGGCGACCGCCAGCAGGAAGGTCAGCACCGCCGAGGCCAGCAGCGGATTATAGAAGGCGAAGAACCCGGCGACTGCATAGAGAAGACCGCTGAGCAGCCAATAGAAGAACCGGCTCCATGTCTTCACACCGAAGGCATGCATGATCTCGATGACACCGGCCATCAGCATCAGCCAGCCGACGACGTAGACCGAGGCGACCGTGGCAATGAACAGATTGCCGAAGGCGATGCCGCCGAGGATCAACAGCAGCACGCCGAGCCCGACGAACCACCCCCATTTCGCCTGTGTCTGCCCAATCGCATCCTTTAAAACATCGCCTTGCAGGGTCATTGCCGCCATCTCCATCGAAGTTGCCTGGCATCTTGCCAATTGGAGGGTAGCGCCGAAGGCCTTGCCCGTCCAGCGAGCAGCGTGCGCCAGACGCATGCCAAAAAAGCGAGGAAGCGTTTCGAATTTAAATCAAAGTTTACTGAACCGGCGCCATGGCTCTTGGCCAGGCCGGTTGTTCCTGCCGGTGTTCCGTGCGTATGGAGTGACGATGCGTTCTGTCAGGGTGTTTCAGCTGGTCTTGGCCACCTTCATGCTTGGCGCGCCCAGTGCCGCCGAAGCAGGCGAGGGCGCCTTGGGCTGGCTGTCCGGCGACTGGTATCTGACGGTCGGCGCCACCGGCATGGTCGCGCCGGATTTCGAGGGCAGCAAGAAGTACCTGCTCAGCGCCTCGCCGATCATCTCGCTCGGCAAGGCGGGTCCCGCGGCCCGCTTCACCTCACGCAACGACAACATCTCGCTGGCGCTGATCGACGATGGCGGCCTGCGCGCCGGCCTGACCGGAAAGATCCTGTTTTCGCGCGATGGCGGCGACGCCGACGAGCTGAAGGGCCTCGACCCGGTGCGCTGGGGCGGCGAGGCCGGCGGCTTCTTCGAATTCTATCCTTTTGACTGGTTGCGCGCTCGCGCCGAATTGCGGCACGGCATTCGCGCCCATAGCGGCTTTGTCGCCGACATCGCCGCCGACGCCTTTTATGATGTGACGCCGGAGGTCAGGATTTCGGGCGGGCCGCGCGTTTCGTTCGCCTCATCGGACTATTTCGACGCCTATTACGGCGTCAATGCCGAGGAAGCCGTGGCTTCGGGCCTCAGCGAATACCATCCGGGCGGCGGGGTGAGATCGGCGGGCCTTGGTGGCGCGGTGACCTGGAAGGTGACCGAGCCGATGACGGCCAGCCTGTTCGGCGAATATTCGCGCCTGATGGCTCCGGCGGCCGATTCCAGCCTGGTCAAGGAGCGCGGCGACCGCAACCAGTTCACGATCGGCGTCTCGACGACCTACCGGTTTGATTTCTCGATGTGAGTGCTTTGTTCCGGCAATCGCCTATTGGCCGGATGCATCCGGATGCATTGTGACGGCACAAGCTGCAAGGAAGGCACCGAGAGTTCGGGCTTTTCAATGTCGCCTGTCTCGGTTAAAAGCCCAGCCATGACGAGCTTTTCGCGCCTTCTCGCGATTGCGATACGAATTACGAGCCCGGTGTTCCGGGCGGCCTGACCGCCGCCGGAGCCGCCGGGAATCTTGCGTGCGGCCTCTCGCGCTTTTTCCAGATCATGATAGTTCAACACCCGGGCTCTTTTGCCGCCGGGCAATGCATATGGCAGACCAATGACCGACACCCCAACGACCGATGCCGTCGAAACGATCGACTATTCCAAGACGCTTTATCTGCCGCAGACGGACTTCCCGATGCGCGCCGGCTTGCCCGAGAAGGAGCCGTTGCTGGTCAAGCGCTGGCAGGACATGGACCTTTACCGCAAGCTGCGCGAAAACGCCGCCGGCCGCGAAAAATACGTGCTGCATGACGGGCCGCCCTACGCCAACGGCAATATCCACATCGGCCACGCGCTGAACAAGATCCTCAAGGACGTCATCACCCGCTCGTTCCAGATGCGCGGCTATGACTCGAACTATGTGCCCGGCTGGGATTGCCACGGCCTGCCGATCGAATGGAAGATCGAGGAGCAGTACCGCGCCAAGGGCAAGAACAAGGACGAGGTGCCGGTCAACGAGTTCCGCAAGGAATGCCGCGAGTTCGCCGCGCACTGGATCAAGGTGCAGGGCGCAGAATTTCAGCGGCTCGGCGTCGTCGGCGATTTCGACAATCCCTATACGACCATGGCGTTTCATGCCGAGGCGCGTATCGCCGGCGAACTGTTGAAATTCGCCACGTCGGGCCAGCTCTATCGCGGCTCCAAACCGGTGATGTGGAGCGTGGTCGAGCGCACCGCGCTGGCCGAGGCCGAGGTCGAGTACCAGGATTATGAGAGCGACACGATCTGGGCGAAGTTTCCGGTCGTCAGCCTTGCCTGGCAAGTTACTAACGTCACGGATGGGCAGCCCGCAAGACTAAATCCAGAGCTTACCGGGACGTCACTGGACTTGCTGGAGGCCCACGTTGTCATCTGGACGACGACGCCGTGGACGATCCCCGGTAACCGCGCCGTCAACTATTCGCCACGCATCAACTACGGCCTCTACGAGGTGACGGCGGCAGAGAACGCGTTCGGCCCGCAGCCCGGCGAAAGACTGATCTTTGCCGACGCGTTGGCGGAAGAGTCCGCTCTCAAGGCCAAAGTGACGATGAATCGCCTCCGTAGCGTTTCGGCCGAAGAGCTTGGAATCCTTACGCTTTCTCATCCCTTCAAAGGTTTGAATGGCGGCTACGAATTCCCCGTGCCGATGCTCGCCGGCGACCATGTCACCGACGAGGCCGGCACCGGCTTCGTCCACACCGCGCCGGGCCATGGCCGCGAAGACTTCGACGCCTGGATGGATGCTGCGTCGGACCTGCGCCAGCGCGGCATCGACACCGCCATCCCGTTCACCGTCGACGATGCCGGCTTCTTCACAAAGGATGCGCCGGGCCTTGGCCCGGACCGCGAGGGCGGAGCTGCGCGCGTCATCGACGACAACGGCAAGAAGGGCAATGCCAACCAGGCGGTCATCGACGAGCTGATCAAGCGCAACGCGCTGTTCGCGCGCGGGCGATTGAAGCATTCCTACCCGCATTCGTGGCGGTCGAAGAAGCCGATCATCTTCCGCAACACGCCGCAATGGTTCGTCTATATGGACAAGGAACTGGGCGACGGCACGACGCTGCGCAGCCGTGCCTTGAAGGCGATCGACGACACCCGCTTCGTGCCGGCCGCCGGCCAGAACCGCATCCGCGCCATGATCGAGGAGCGCCCCGATTGGGTGCTGTCGCGCCAGCGCGCCTGGGGCGTGCCGATCGCCGTCTTCGCCGATGCCGACGGCAACGTCCTGCGCGACGAGGCCGTCAACCAGCGCATCATGGATGCCTTCGAGAAGGAAGGCGCCGACGCCTGGTTTGCGGCCGGCGCCAAAGAGCGTTTCCTTGGCAATCACGATGCCTCGATATGGCAGCAGGTTATGGACATCCTCGACGTCTGGTTCGATTCCGGCTCGACCCATGTCTTTACGCTCGAGGATCGTCCGGACCTGAAGTGGCCGGCCGACGTCTACCTGGAAGGCTCCGACCAGCATCGCGGCTGGTTCCATTCCTCGCTGCTTGAAAGCTGCGGCACCAGGGGCAGGGCGCCTTACGACACCGTCGTCACCCATGGCTTCACCATGGACGAGGAGGGACGGAAAATGTCGAAGTCGCTCGGCAACACCGTGGTGCCGCAGGACGTCATCAAGCAGTCGGGTGCCGATATCCTGCGGCTATGGGTGGTGACGACCGATTACTGGGAAGACCAGCGGCTCGGCAAGAATGTGCTGCAGACCAACATCGACGCCTACCGCAAGCTGCGCAACACCATCCGCTGGATGCTGGGCACGCTTGCCCATGACGATGGCGAGGAAGTGCCGCTGGACAAGATGCCGGAGCTGGAGCGGCTGATGCTGCACCGGCTCTCCGAACTCGATGAGGTCGTGCGCGCGGGCTACGACGCTTTCGAGTTCAAACGCATCACCCGCATGCTGCTCGATTTCATGGTGGTCGAGCTGTCGGCCTTCTATTTCGACATCCGCAAGGACGCGCTCTACTGCGAGGCCCCGTCCAGCGTGAAGCGCAAGGCATCCGTTCAGGTGGTGCGCCATCTGTTTGACTGCCTGGTGAAATGGCTGGCGCCGATGCTGCCCTTCACCATGGAGGAAGCCTGGCTCGACCGTCATCCTGACGCCGTCTCGGTTCATCTCGACCAGTTTCCGCAAATCCCGGCCGACTGGAAGAACGAGGCGCTGGCGGAAAAATGGCGCAAGGTGCGGCAGGTGCGTCGTGTCGTCACCGGCGCGCTGGAGATCGCACGCGCCCAGAAGGTCATCGGCTCGTCGCTGGAAGCGGTGCCGGTCGTCACGCTCGACGATGCGGCGCTCGAAGCGGCGATATCAGATGTCGACATGGCCGAGATGGCGATCACCAGCGATCTGGTCATTGCGCATGGCAGCGCGCCTTCTGGCGCCTTCACGCTGGACGACGTCAAGGGCGTCGCCGTCGTGGTCGAGAAGGCCGAGGACCGGGGCCTGGTCAAATGCGCGCGCTCATGGCGCTATACCGCAGATGTCGGCAGCGACGCGGAATTCCCCGATGTTTCGGCCCGGGATGCCGCTGTGCTGCATGAGTTGAAGTCGCTTGGTCGTATATGATGCATGTCGCCCAAAAGTGTGAAGCGGTTTTGGGATAACGACATGCACAGCCGCCATATCGATGCATGTCGCCCAAAAGTGTGAAGCGGTTTTGGGATAACGACATGCACAGCCACCATATCGGTGCACAAATGCCACGGCGGGCGGCTGATCGGCCTCCGCGCGTTGCCCTTAACGAGTGGTTGAGGTAAACACGCGAAACTCCGGACGACAAATTGTCGCCGGATTTCCGTCGGAAGAGCATAAGCGATGGGGACCGGACCTTTTGGCCGGTGCGATCGAGAGGCTGTCTAGAGTGGGACTTTTTGGCATGACCGAAAGAACTTGCGCGCGCGTTGCGCTGCTGGCGCCGCTTGTCGTATCCGGCCTGGCCCTGTCCGGCTGCATGGGCTCGCCGACCTACGGGACCGACAAGCCCGCCGCTGCACAGCTTGCCGGCGATCTCACCAGCGCTTTTTCAGTCGTGCCGAAGAACAAGGACAGGATCGACTACAAGCCGCGTCCCGAGCTGGTGAAGCCGGCGCCGGGGCAGAAGGAACTGCCGCCGCCGCAAGACAGTATCGCGACGGCGAGCGCCGATTGGCCCGAATCGCCGGAGCAACGCCGTGCTCGCCTGCGCGCCGACGCCACGCTCCATCAGGACGATCCGGACTACCAGGCGCAGATCGTCGATGACGTCCAGACGGATCCAACGGCGATCAAGGCTGCGATGGCGCAGTCGGGATCCAGCCATCCGCCGGCCTGGACTCCGGCGGATTCGGACAAGGGCCGCGCCGCCGAGGTCAAGCGCCGCCTCGCCCAAGGCAAGCAGGGCGACCCGAACACCCGCAAATATCTGAGCGAGCCGCCCGTGCAATACCGCGCCGCTGCCGGCACCGCGCCTGCGGGCGACCTCGGCGAGGACGAGTACAAGAAAGAACGCCGCCTCAAGAAGGAAGCGGCCGCCAAGAACAAGAGCGGCGGCATGTTCGACTGGCTGCCGTGGTAAGCTGCTAGGGAAAGCTGGCGCCGCTACGGTTCGCGTCGCTCCCTGAAAAAATCCTTCAGAAGCAGCGCCGCGTCGCTCTCGGCCATGCCTGGGTAGATGTCTGGCACATGGTGGCAGGTCGGTGAGGCGAAGAAGCGGACGCCGTTGACCACAGCGCCGCCCTTCTCGTCGGCGGCGCCGAAATAGAGCCGGCGCAGCCTGGCGAAGGAAATGGCGCCGGCGCACATGGCGCAGGGCTCCAGCGTCACATAGAGATCGTGGCCGGTGAGCCGCTCGCTCGACAGCTTGCTGCAGGCTTCGCGGATCACCAGCATTTCGGCATGGGCCGTGGGATCGGCAAGCTCGCGGGTGCGGTTGCCGGCACTGGCAACGACCGTATCGCCGCTGGCGATGACCGCGCCGACCGGCACTTCGCCGCGCAAGGCGGCAGTTTCGGCCTCTTTCAGCGCCAGCGCCATGAAATCCGGCCGCCTCAAGCGGTTTCCATTCCTATTATCTCCTCGCTACTCAGGCGCGATCCTGTTATCTACCCGCCCAAACGAGCAAAGGCCACATGGACGACAAAAACAAGAAATTCCCGGGTCAAAAAGGCCCGCGCAAGAACGGCCCGAAACCGTCGGGCCCGCGTGGTCGTGACGCCGCTGCCGGCAAAGGCGGTAAGCCGTCTTTCGGCGCGAAAAAACCTTACGCGCCGCGTGGCGACCGACCGATGGCGGCTGATGGCGAGCGGCCAAAGCGTGACTTCAAAAGCGGCGATAGGCCATTCAGCAAAGGGCCGCGTCCGGAAGGCAAGCCTTTTGAAAAGCGCGAGGGTCCGCGCAAGCCCTACGCGCCGCGCGGCGACCGGCCGATCGCGGCTGATGGCGAGCGGCCGAAGCGTGACTTCAAAAGTGGCGATAGGCCATTCAGCAAAGGGCCGCGCCCTGAAGGCAAGCCCTATGAAAAGCGCGAGGGGCCGCGCAAGCCATATGCGCCGCGGGGCGACCGCCCGATGGCGGCCGAAGGCGAGCGGCCGAAGCGCGACTTCAAAAGTGGCGACCGGCCGTTCAGCAAAGGGCCGCGTCCGGAAGGCAAGCCTTATGAGAAGCGCGAAGAACCGCGCAAGCCCTACGCGCCACGCGGCGACCGGCCGGCAGCTGCCGAAGGCGAGCGCGGCGAAAGGCGCTTCGACCGTCCCAAGGGAGACTTCAGTGATCGCCCCAAGCGCGACTTCGGCGATCGGCCCAAGCGCGATTTCGGCGATCGGCCCCAGGGGACATCAGGCGGCGGCTTCAAGCCGCGCCCGCGTCCCGCCGAGGCGACGGAAGAGGCTGGCGAGCGCATTGCCAAGCGGCTGGCCCGCGCCGGCCTTGCCTCGCGCCGCGATGCAGAGGAGCTGATCGCGGCCGGCCGCGTCAAGGTCAATGGAAGGGTGCTGTCCTCGCCCGCCTTCAATGTGATGCCCGGCGATATCATCCATCTCGACGGCATGGAGATCCCGCCGATCGAGCGCACCCGGCTGTTCCTGTTCCACAAGCCGGCCGGCGTGGTCACCACCAACCGTGATCCCGAGGGCCGCAAGACCGTCTTCGACGTGCTGCCGGCCGACCTGCCGCGGCTGATGACCATCGGCCGGCTCGACATCAACACCGAAGGGCTGCTGTTGCTTACCAATGATGGCGGCCTGTCGCGCGTGCTCGAATTGCCGGCCACCGGCTGGCTCAGGCGCTACCGCGTGCGCGTCCACGGCAAGGTCGAGGAAAGTGCGCTCGCCGGCTTGCGCGAAGGCATCGCCGTCGACGGCGTCTTCTACGGCGCCATCGAGGCGACGCTCGACCGCGAGCAAGGCACCAATGCCTGGCTGACTCTCGGCCTGCGCGAAGGCAAGAACCGCGAGGTCAGGAACATACTGGGCTCGCTTGGTCTCGACGTGACACGGCTGATCCGCATTTCATACGGACCGTTCCAGCTCGACGACCTGCCCGAGGGCCATGTGCTGGAGATCAAGGGCCGCGTGCTGCGCGACCAGCTCGGCGAACGCCTGGTAGAGGAATCCGGCGCCAATTTCGACGCCGAGATCACCAAGCCGTTTTCCAACAAGCCGGTACGGCGTGAAGCGGTGCGGGAAGAGGAACCGGAGCGGCCGAAATTCACCCGCGATGGCGAACGCCGTCCGATCGGCGAAGGCGGATTGATCAAGAACCGCAAGCGCCGCGAAGGCAGCCGCGACGAGGCGCTGGGCAAGCTGTCGACAAGTCCTGGCAGAAGCTTTGGGCCGGAAAAGAGCTTTGGTGAGCGTGGCCCCAAATCTGAACGGAGCGGGCCCGAACGCGGAGGCTTTGGCGATCGCGGCCCCAAATCTGAACGTAGCGGGCCAGGCGGCTTTAGCGGCAGACCGGGCGGTGGGAAGAAGTCCGAACGCGAGCAGCGCCCGATCGAGCCGCCGGGCCAGCGCAAGGCCAATGTCTGGATGGCGCCAGGCGCGCGGCCGATCGGCAAAGGCAGGGCGGAGGCCGATGCCGCCAAGGCAGCCGAAACCAAGGCACGCAAGGCCTCGTTCAAGCCGTCCTATGGCAAGCCCGCCAGTGGACCGGGAGGTGGAAAACCCGGAGGCGCAAAGCCGTTCGGCAAGCCGCGTGGCGAACGCCCAAATTCCGGCAAGAGTGATGGCGACCGGCCGCGCAGTGGCCCTGGGGGATCAAGGGGAGGCAATGCGGATCGTCGGCGGTGAATTTCGCGGGCGTCCGCTGGCGATGCCCCGTTCAAGCGCCATCCGCCCGACGACCGACCGCACGCGCGAGGCTGTCTTCAACGTGCTGGCGCATCGCTTCCCCGATAGGCTGGACGGGGCGCGTGTGCTCGACCTGTTCGCCGGCACCGGCGCGCTCGGCCTCGAGGCGCTGTCACGCGGTGCGTCTTACGGCGTCTTCATCGAAGAATCGGCCGAAGGGCGCGGCCTGATCCGCACCAATGTCGAGGCCTTCGGCCTGACCGGGCGCACCAGGATATTCCGCCGCGACGCCACGGCTTTGGGCGAGGCGGGCACGATGGCCGCGTTCGGCCTGGTATTCGCCGATCCGCCCTATGGCAAGGGCCTGGGCGAGCGTGCCTTGCGCTCGGCCAAGGCTGGCGGCTGGCTCGCGCCCGGCGGGCTCTGCGTAGTCGAGGAGGCGGCGGTGGCGCCCTTCGAGGCAGGGCCGGGCTTTTCAGTTGTCGACGAGCGCAGCTACGGCGAGACCGTCATCCGCTTCATCGAAGCCGCCTGAGTTCGGCCGCCTTTGCGCGCGAAAATGACCAACAAATCACTTTGCCTGTTTCGCAATCCCCGCCTATCGTCCCACCCCATGACACCTGGAGCCATTGATGACATCTCAGGCTGAATGGCTGCGCGGAACGCTCTTGGCGCTGGCTCTCGTGATGACCGTCCCGGTTCTGGCCGACACCAAGCCGGACGACGGCAAGGTGACGGATTTCCTGCTCGATAACGGCATGGAGGTTGTCGTCATTCCCGATCACCGTGCGCCGATCGTCACTCATATGGTGTGGTACAAGATCGGCAGCGCGGATGAGCCGCCGGGCAAGTCCGGCATCGCCCATTTCTTCGAGCATCTGATGTTCAAGGCGACGACCAATCATGCCGCCGGCGCGTTCGACCGCGCCGTCTCCGCCATCGGCGGTTCCAACAACGCTTTCACCTCATATGACTACACCGCCTTTTACGAGACGGTGGTGCCGCAGGCGCTCGAGCAGATGATGGACTTCGAGGCCGATCGCATGCGCAACCTCATCCTCAACGACGATGTCATCGCCACCGAGCGCGACGTGATCCTCGAGGAACGCCGCTCGCGCATCGACAGCAATCCGCAGGCAGTGCTCGGCGAGGAGGTCGACGCCACGCTCTGGCAAAACCAGCCCTACCGCATTCCGGTGATCGGCTGGATGCAGGAGATGGAGAAGCTGAACCGCACCGACGCCAAGGCTTTCTACGACAAATATTACACGCCCAACAACGCCGTGCTGGTGGTGGCCGGCGATGTCGAGCCGGAGGTGGTCAAGGCGCTGGCCGAAAAGACCTATGGCAAGATAGCGCGTGGTCCAGACCTGCCGCCGCGTATCCGTCCGGTCGAACCCGAGCAGAACACCAGGCGCACGGTGACGCTCACTGACGCGCGCGTCAGCGTGCCCAACTTTTCGACGCAATGGGTGGTTCCCTCCTATCACACTGCAAAGCCGGGCGAAGCGGAAGCGCTGGACCTGCTGGCGGAGATCCTCGGCGGCGGTAGCCGCAGCCGGCTCCACCAGCAGTTGGTCGTCAAGCAAGGCATCGCCGCCGAGGCCGGCGCCTTCTTCCAGGGCACCATGCTCGATGCCAGCAACTTCACCGTCTATGGCGCGCCGCGCGGCGACGCCAAGCTGGCCGACGTCCAGGCGGCAGTCGAGGTCGAGGTCGCCCGCATCGCCAAGGACGGCGTCACACCAGGCGAGTTGGAGAAGGCCAAGGATCGTTTCGTTCGCTCGATGATCTTCGCCCGCGACAAGCAGGATTCGATGGCCAACATCTACGGCGCGACGCTCGCCACCGGCGGCACCGTCAGGGATGTCGAGGAATGGCCGGGCCGCATCCGCAAGGTCACCGCCGACGAAGTCAAGGCGGTTGCCGCGCGCTACCTCAATCTCAACCATTCGACATCAGGCTATCTCTTGCCGCAGACACAGGCAGGGAATTGATTTGATGATGAGGAAACAGCATAGCGGCGACTTCCCTTCTCCCCTTGTGGGAGAAGGTGGATTGGCGCGCAGCGCCAAGACGGATGAGGGGTGTTGGAAGAAACTCCAACGCTGCGATCCGTCCAGCACCCCTCATCCGTCGCCTTCGGCGACACCTTCTCCCACAAGGGGAGAAGGTAAGGCCCGGCGTGCCGTCGCACCTGTACTCACTTTACTTCTCTCCCTGCTCTTCCTCGTCCTGCCGGCGCTTTCCGCTCGCGCGGCCATGAGCATCCAGGAGGTGACCTCGTCAAAGGGCATCACCGCCTGGCTGGTGGAGGACTATTCCGTGCCGCTCGTCGCCATCCGCTTCGTCTTCGACGGCGGCACGACGCAGGATCCGGCTGGTAAGGAAGGTCTCGCCAATCTGATGAGCGGCCTGTTCGACGAGGGCGCCGGCGATCTCGACAGCGAGGCCTTCCAGATAAAGCTGGACGACGTCGGCGCCGAGATGAGCTTCGAAGCGGCGCGCGACGGCACCTACGGCTCGATGCGCATGCTGGCCGAGCAGCGGGATGCGGCGTTCGACCTGTTGCGGCTGGCGGTCACCGAGCCGCGTTTCGACCAGGCGCCAATCGACCGCATCCGCGCGCAAGTGCTGTCCGGCATCATCGCCAACGAGCTTGACCCCGACACGGTCGCCCAGCGCAAATGGCTGGAAGCACTATACCGCACCCATCCCTATGCACGACCAGACCAGGGCACCAGGCAAAGCATTGCCACGATCGCACCGGACGATCTCATCGCCTTTCACAAGGCGAACTTCGCCCGCGACGGGCTGCATGTGGCGGTGGTCGGCGCTATCGATGCCGAGACGTTGAAGAAAAAGCTCGATATGGTCTTCGGCGGCCTGCCGGAACACCAGGCGCTCAGCGCGGTCGCCGATACGGATCCGAAACTCAACCAGCAGCTCGAGGTCAATTACGACCAGCCGCAGACTTCGCTGCAACTGGCCTATCCCGGTGTCAAGCGCAATGCGCCGGATTTCTTCGCCGCGGTGCTGATGAACGAGATCCTCGGCGGCAGCGCCTTCACCTCACGGCTGTTCGACGAGGTGCGCGAAAAGCGTGGCCTGGCCTACAGCGTCAGTTCCGACCTGGTCGATCATCAGCATGCCAACGCACTGGCCATCACCACTGCGACCCGCTCGGACCGGGCGGCGGAGACGCTGGCTGTCGTGCGCGAGGTGGTGAGGCGCATGGCTGAGGAGGGGCCGACCGAAGCGGAACTGGCCGCGACCAAGAAATACATGATCGGCGCCTATGCAATCAACAATCTGAACTCCTCCGGCGCCATTGCCGCGACGCTGCTCGAACTGCAGCTTGACAAGCTCGGCATCGATTACATGCAGCGGCGCGCCGCCTTCATCAACGGGGTGACGCTGGACCAGGTCAAGGCGGTGGCGAAAAAGCTGCTCTCCGCCGAGCCGGCCATCATGGTCGTCGGGCCGAAACTCGGCGAGGCCAAGAAGGAATGAGCCCAAATGGGGGGCAAAGGATGAGCCCGAGCTTCGGCATCGCCTTTGGCGGCGGCGGCGCACGCGGTCTGGCGCATATCCATGTCATCGAGGCGCTGGACGAGCTGGGCATAAGACCGGTTGCCATCTCAGGCTCGTCGATCGGCGCCATCATGGGCGCCTGCATGGCGTCGAGCATGACAGGCAAGGACATGCACGCCTATACGCGCTCAATCCTCAGCCGCCGCGCCGAGGTGGCGACGCGCATGTGGCGGGCGCGGCCCGGCACCTTCGCCGAGGTGCTGCAAGGCGGGCTGCGGGTCAGCCAGTTCAATGTCGAGCGCATTCTCAAGGCATTCCTGCCCGACGCCATTCCCGAAACCTTCGCCGAACTGTCCATACCGCTGAAGGTGACGGCGACGGATTTCTTCGGCCATAAGCTAGCCGTGCTCAACGACGGCGACCTGCACTCGGCGCTGGCCGCCTCGGCGGCTATTCCCGCGGTGTTCCGCCCGGTGATGCGCGACGGCACGCTGCTGATCGACGGCGGCATCTACAATCCGGTGCCGTTCGACTTGATCGAACTCGACGCCGACATCATCATCGCCGTCGACGTCGTTGGCGCACCGACCGAAGCCGGGCGCAAACATCCAACCTCCGTCGACCTGATGTTCGGCGCGACGCAATTGATGATGCAGTCGATCATCGCCGCCAAGCTGATGCAGAGCCGGCCCGACATTCTGATCCGCCCGGCAGTGTCGAAATACCGGGTGCTCGATTTCATGAAGATCGACGCCTTGATGGCCGAAACGGTAGCGATCAAGGACGAGCTGAAGCGCGAGATCGAGAAGGCGGTGGAGGCGCGAGCCAAGGTCGACGCGGCCAAGCGCACCAAGCAGGTGGGTGGGTGAGGGAGTGGCGCGGAAGGTCGGATGCTTGATGGCCTCAGTCGAACGAGCGCATGCGTTTGACCATTCGGGACATCCGCACTCCGACAAGCCCAGCAGATCTTCCGCGCTATGACTATTTCGCTGCGGCCTGAACCGTTCGCGGATCGATCGAACGGTTGAGGATCAGCGCCCCGGCATCGCTTTCGCACGCCGCTATCTGTGGCTGCTGCCGCACGCCTGGGCAGATCGCCGCCAGACCCTCCATCGTGAGCACGTCGGGTATTCTGGTGTGGCTGACGCAAAGCGCGCCGTCGGCACTCCAGGCCGCCTCGAACGACATATCAGGCGCGGCCTCGTCCTGCTGAATGCCCTTGCGATCATAGATGACGATCGGCGTCCCGTTGCGGGTATGGCCGACGCCATCGCCGCAATAATCAGCGCGGATCATGCGGGTGCATGCTTGATGATGATCCCAGAGCGAAGTGCCGTCCGGTGACTTTTCCCAGGGGCGATAGCCGAAGCGCACGCATTTCGCCTGGGCGCCGCCGGTGCAGGTAATGCTGAACGCCGTGTCGGATGGCAAATGGCGACCATCCTGCGTCCAGGTGCCGCCGAGCGGAAAGCCCATGCGCCGGCCCTCGATGTCCGGCTCGCAGATGTTGCGCCATGCACCGCTTGCCGCGTCGCGGGCCGACATGGTGTAGAGCATGATCTCGCCATCCGGGTTCCTCGGATCGATCTCGACCGCGTCGATGCGCAGTGGCATCCGGTCCTGTCCGTCACCACCAATCGTCAGAACGGCGCCGACGAGATCCTCCTGAGCGACAACGCGACCATCTGCCGTCGTCACCTCGAATCTGGTGCCGACAACGGAGATCGAGCTGATCGCATGTCCGATCCCGGCCTCGGCGGGAGGCATGGCGGCCATGCTGGAAATGGCTGCGGCGACAGCAACCAACGCGTGGCGGCCGATATGAACGAGGCGGTTTCTGTGGGCTGACATTGTTGGTTCCTGACGGCATATCTAGCAGGTGAAGCGCGGCCAAAGAGAACGGACAGCACAACGCCATCCGTTCCATTGATCACGGACGCCGGATATCAACGCCTCGGCGAAGGGGTTGGCCGGTCATGGTTGGTCCCGGCGCCGCTACCGGTGCCGTGCTGGCCAGACGGAAGGCCGCTGCTTTTCTTACCTGCGGTCGATGCCCGGACGTTGCCCTTCTGGACAGCCGGCAGATTGCCGAAATTAGGATCGATCACCGAGCCGCTGCCGTGCTGGACAGCCGGTAGACTGCGAATATTTGGGTCGATGATGGAGCGGACATTCGGGTCGACGATAGACTTGCTGGCCGGAGCGAGACTCTTCGCCAGAACGATGCCGTCAGCATGCACGCCGTTGAGCGCAAGGACGCCGAGGCCGTTGCTGGTCAACGAATTGCTGGTGAGCGAGTTACTGGTCAGCGAATTCTTCTCCAGGCCGTTCAGCGATTTGCCGTTGGAGCCTTCCGGGCCCGCCGCGCTAGCCGGAGCCGCGACGCAGGCCATTGCTGAGGCAGCAGCTAGGTAAGTCTTGAAGCGATTCATGTTGATTTCCCTTTTCGTTTTCAGCGGAGCCGTCCCATCGGGTTCGCTCCATGGCGCGGCTTTTCGCTCCCGACTGTTTCGGACGAATGCCGAAATCCGTCCGAATTGTTTCAGTTGTTGCGATCCGGGCAGTGCGCTTGATCAGCGAACGTCCGCCTTGTCGTGATGCAGACGGGCATGACGCCCCCGCGTCTGCATCCCCTCAAATGAACAATCGCGGCGTGCGCCCGGTGCGGCGACACAAAGGAAACCTTCAGCCGGCAAATCGGCAAATCAGTGCAACATCCCTGCCTCATCGGTGACGCCAGAACGAGGAGATCTCTGGCGATGCAACCTGCGCGAAAAACCGATGACAGACTGAACGGCGAGGCGACGGCTGCCCGAACGGCACGTCTGGCGGTGCTGGCGGGCACGCCGGGCCTGCTTTTGACGGCATATGCGGCGGCGACATCCACATCGCTGACCATCCGTGCCGATCTCGCCCTGACGCTGATGGACATGCTGGTGCTGGTCTCAGTCCTGGTTGTGGCTGGCGGCAGCAAGAAACTGGGCATGAACAAGCGGCGAGCAGCCCTGGCCGAGACGCTCGTCAATGGGCTGGCCGCCGTCGGCATGTGCTTTTCCATGGCAGTCGTCGCCGGCATCGCCATCCAGCGGATCACCGTCGGCGGCGTCGAACCCCACGGTCCCGGCATTGTTCTCGCCATGAGCCTGAACGGGGCCTACGCGGCGATCAATTTCTGGATCCTGCGCCGGTGGAAAGCCCGCAACAATGCTGCCGCTTCCGCGCTGGCCCGCGCGCAAATCTGTCTGTTTTCGGACAAGCTCTCGTCGAACCTGCTCATCGCCGCGTCGCTCGCAACAGCCATGATTTGGGAAGGCACGATCATTGCCCGCTTCATCGATCCGGTTGCCGGGCTGCTGATCGCGACGATGACCGCGCGCTGGACCATACCGGTCGCGCGCGACACGGCTCGAAGCCTGCGAAGGGAATTTCGCCGGGCGCGCAAGCCGATCGCGTAAGCTGTGAACCGTCACAGCTGGACGGCTCAGCCTCTTTGAAGCGCCGTATCTACCGGCGCCGCGCCTCGTCCTGGGCAGGCTCGTAGACATAGCCTTCGCCGCGAACCGTCACCAGAACGGTCGGAGCGTCTGGCTCGCTCTCGAACTTCTTGCGCAGTCGGGTGATGCGGATGTCGATGCTCCGGTCGCCCGGCTCGAGGTCGCGGTTGTGGGCCAGCCTGCACAGCTGGTCGCGCGACAATATCTGCCGGGGATGGCGCGCGAAGACGCACAGCAGGTCGAATTCCATGGATGTCAACTGCACGTCGGTGCCATCCAAATCGACCATCGTGCGGCCGTCCATATCGAGGATGCAGCCACCGAAACGGATGCGGTTTTCCGGCGTCTGTTCTTCCTCGCCCAGGCGCCGGATGACGCTCCTGACACGCGCCAGGAGTTCGCGCGGCTCGAACGGCTTGGCCATATAGTCGTCGGCGCCGGCGGCAAGACCTTCGAGCCGATGCGGCAGGTCTCCGACTGCGGTCAGCATCAGGATGCCGACGCGGCTGCCCTTGGCGATTTCGCGGGCGAGGTCGTAGCCGCTTTCGCCGACGAGATTGACGTCGAGAATGACGAGGTCGGGGCCAAAGCGATCGAGTTCGGTCAGCATTCCCGCCCCATCCGGAACGGATCGGACGTCGAAGCCGTGCATGAGCAAGTAATCCGA
Organism: Mesorhizobium sp. M6A.T.Ce.TU.016.01.1.1; assembly: GCF_003997065.1. Taxonomy (NCBI): domain Bacteria; kingdom Pseudomonadati; phylum Pseudomonadota; class Alphaproteobacteria; order Hyphomicrobiales; family Phyllobacteriaceae; genus Mesorhizobium; species Mesorhizobium sp. M6A.T.Ce.TU.016.01.1.1. The sequence continues at coordinate 29,138 of NZ_RZTJ01000005.1, forward strand.
CAGCATCTCGCGCAAGGGCGCTTCGTCGTCGACAATGAGCAATTTCTGTTTTGTCACGCTTTAGCCTCTTCCATTGCGCTGGTCTCCATCGCCCTCAGGCGCTCCATCACGAGCCTGCGAAAGGTCTGCGGATCGAGTGGTTTCTCGATCACCGGCGCGCCCGTCTCGCCGATGAAACGATCGATCTCGGGCGCCAGCGTGTCGCCGGTCACGAACAGAAGCCGTTTGGCGAGTCCGGGACGCAGTTGCTCCAGCGCGCGATAGAGGCCGGGGCCGTCGAGGCCGGGCATGCGTATGTCGCTGATCAACAGATCGATTCCATCCGCGCGCACAGCCTTGAGGGCGGCATTCGCATCGTCGGCAATGGTGACGTCGTGGCCGTCGCGGCGCAGCATCTCGGCGATCATCGAGGCAATGTCGGCATCGTCGTCGACCACCAGAATTCGTGCCGCCGATGGCGCAGGCGGCGCCCTTCCGGCAGCCTCGGGCGCAGGAGCCGTCTCTGCCTTGCCGCTCGGAAGCCGGACCGTGAACCGTGCGCCGCCGCCCTGCGTCGAATCCAGTTCTATGCTGCCGTCGTGTGCCGTCACGATGCCCTGGCAGACAGACAGCCCGACCCCGGTGCCTTCGCCGGCCATTTTGGTCGTGTAGAAAGGCTCAAAAGCACGCGCGCGCACAGTCTCCGGCATGCCTGGGCCATTGTCAGCGACAACCACCTCGACGGCATCGCCTTCCCCTGACGTGACGATGGTCAGCCGCCGCGGGTGCGGGACCTGCAGCAGAGCTTGCTGCGCATTGACCACCAGGTTGGTGATGACCTGATGAAGCTGGTCCCTATCGCCCCAGATATTGGGGAGCGGTTCCGCCAGCTCGGTGCGGATTTCGACCCCAGCCGAACGCAGGCTGTAGGCGGCGAGCTCCAGCGAAGCGACCACGACTTCATTGATGTCGACGGCGCCCCGTGTCGGCGGCTTCTTGCGGGCCATCGCCAGAAAGGTGCGGACGATTCGCGAGCATCGCTCGGCCGCTGCGTGGATCTTGTCGGCGCGTCCCACGGTCGCCTTGTCCGTCGAGAATTCCTTCAGCATCGAGCTATAGCCGATGACGACCGACAGCGGATTGTTGAGCTCGTGCGCCACGCCGGCCAGTAGCGAACCGAGAGCGGAGAGCTTTTCCGACTGGTACAGCGTTTCACGCTGGCGGGCGATCTCCGCCTCGGCTTCGCGCTGACGGGTGATGTCGGTGACGGCAGCAAGCATTGCCGAACGGCCGGCCTGCGTGATCAGCCGCGCCGAAACCAGCGTATCCATTCTTGAGCCTTGCATATTGGTCATGCCGGCTTCGAATGCGTCGACGATGCCATCTCTCAGCAACAGCCGCAGGAGATGGTCTCGCCGCGAGAGGTCTTCCCAGGTCGACGTCGCTTCGGCTCCGATCTGGCCGACTTCGATGCCGAGCGTCCTGCGCGCCGGCTCGTTAACGAACAGGATTTCGGGGCCTTCTATTGCCGAGATGGTGATCGGCAGCGGCACGCCTTCGGCTATGGCGCGAAACTGCGCCTCCCGTTCGGCCAACAGTTTTTCGGCTTCAATTCTGGCTTGCTCGGCCAGGACGCGGTCGGAGATATCGCGGCCGACGGACTGCACTTCGACAAGGCGCCCGTCGCTGTCGAAAATGCCATGATCGTTCCAGGCGAGCCATCGGCGCACGCCATCCGGCATCGCATTGAGAAGTTCCATGCTGGCATCCGGAGCCTGCGGGGTGAGGCGGGCAAGGTGGTCCAGGAACCTGCGCCGTTCGTCGGGCGGCAGCACATCGAGTTCGCACCAGGACGGGTCGAGAAGCTGTTCACGGGTCATCCGGCACGCCCGGCAATAGGCGTCGTTGACGAAGCTCAAATGACCCTCCGGCGACATCCGGACGACGAACTCGGTCTGCAGCTCGACCACGCTGCGGTAGCGCTGCTCGCTGGCCTCGAGTGCCTGACGGGCGAGTTTCTGCTCGGCAACATCGCGTCCGATCGACTGTATTTCGATGAGCTTGCCGCTGGCGTCGAAGATGCCGCGATCGGTCCAATGAATGTGGACCTGGCGGCCATCGCTCAGGGCGCCGGTCTCTTCCACTTCGCAAACCGGCCGTTCCGGGGTCACTCGACCGATGATCTCGTCGAAGCTGCCGAAATCGGCGGAAAACGAGTTGAAATAGTGCCAGTCCGGGCTCAGCAGCTCTTCGCGCGTCTTGCCGACAAGACGGCAGTAGGCGTCATTGGCAAAGCTCATGCGCCCATCCGGCGCGACCCGAATGATATACTCCGTCTGTGCCTCGACAACATTGCGGTAGCGCTGCTCACTATCGGCCAGCTCGCGCAGCGCCCTGCGGTTTTCGGCGAAGATGCTCGAAGCCATATCGATCCAGGGCTGCCAAAGCGCCGAGGTTTTGATCGCGGCCCCGGGCTTGTCGGTGGTTTCGCCGGCGGCGCCGGAGCGCACATGGTCGACAAGCGAGATCGCCGGACCGACGATCTCTCTCAGAAGCACTCGATGCAAAGCGAACACCGAGGCAAGCAACCCGAGCAAAATGAGCGCATAGGGTAGAAGCGACTGTTGCAGGGCGTAGGACTGGTAGAGGCCGATGCCGGCGACAAGCGCGACGAGAGGCAAAACGCAGGCCGCCATCAACGACGCGAAATGCCTGGACAGCTTCGAGGAGGTCGGCACGGCGAGGTCTCCACAGACGGATGCGCCGTCACGACGGTTGCTGTTCCCGTGCGGGCAGTGGATTGAACGGCTCCCAGCCTGTCAAGCCGGCCTGCCGGCAATCTGCCCGACGTCTTTCGACAAATAACCACGGGATGTTTCACGATGATGCCGTGAGCCGGGTTTCCCGGCTTGGATTGTTTCAATTGTGTCGAGCTCGCCCGGAGTCGGCAGCAGACGGGCCCGATTGACCCGGGGTTAATGCGCCCTGTAGGTTTGGAGCGTCGCTCGCCGCGGGGGAACGCATGGCCGACATCATTGTCGTGGACGACGAGACCGACGTTGCGTTCATGATCGCCGACTATTTGCAGGCGAAAGGCTACCGCATGCGCACGGCATCCGGCGGTGCCGAATTGCGCGAGACGATCGCGGCGGCGAAGGCGGATCTTGTCGTGCTCGACCTCAATATGCCGGGCGAGAACGGCTTTAGCCTGGCCCGCTGGCTGCGCGAGCATCACGACACCGGCATCCTGATGCTGACCGGCGCCGATTCGGTCTTCGACAAGGTGGCGGGTCTCGAGGTCGGCGCGGACGACTATCTGGCAAAGCCCTTTGCACCGGTCGAGCTGGAAGCCAGGATCGCCGCGGTGTTGCGCAGGCGCAGGCCGAAGGGATTGAACAATGCCGACGCTTTGCCGGCCGGGCATTTCGCCTTCGGAACCTATGTGTTTGACGCCCGCGCGAGAAACCTCGTCGACACCAACGGCGTGGCCATTCCGCTGACGCCGATGGAGCTTGATCTGGTGGCCGCCTTCGCCACCCGAGCCGGCCAAGTCATTGGTCGCGACGAATTGCTCGACCTTGCGCCACCCAGGGGCGACGAGCCCTTCGACCGCAGCATCGACAGCCGTATCACGCGGCTGCGCCGCCGGCTCGAAAAGGACCCGGCCAAGCCGGAGCTGATCAAGACGATCCGCGGCGTTGGATACCTGTATCCAAAGCGGTGAATGACTGTAGTTCAGGGAACAGGCTGCCCCGCGGGCGGAACGATCTGCATGACAAGGCGCATCAGATCGGCCTGACGGGAGACCCCGGTCTTCTGGAAGATATTGTCGAGATGCGTCTTGGTGGTCGTGCTGGCAATGTGAAGGCTGGCGCCGGTCTCGGCCAGGGTGTGCCCGGCGAGAAGGCTGGCGAGCACGCGCGTTTCGGCCAGCGTGAGCCCAAAGGCTGTCGCCAGCATGTCGGCGGCGTCATGCTCGTCCGGTGCATTGCCGATGAACACCGCGGCTACCGCCGCGGGGTCCATGCCGGCGCGCAGATCGCCACCGGCCATAGGCAGCACGCGGGCGAAGACGGGCGGCAGGCCGGGTTCGGTGAGGAGGACCGCAAGCCCTGTCTTGCCGATGCTCGCATCATCCTGAGCCGCAAGCATGATGGCGCTGTGAAGCTCCCTGGAAGCCGACGGGATCTTCGCTTGCAGGATGCCATGGACATCCTGGACCGGGCCGCCGCTCCGCAGCATGTGCTTGGCCGCGTGGTTGGCGTGCAGGATCGCGCCACGTCCATTGGTGAGGACTACGGCGCATGTGAGCGCATCGAGCGCCTCGGCCATCCGTGCGCGCTCGATCGTGCCCATGTCGAGCATGTTGCTGATCATCACGGAGCGGCGCACATGCGGCAGCAACAATCCGCCAAGCTTGATTTCACGCCCGGTGATAATGCCTTGCCGCTTATGCCGGGCAATGGCGAAGCCGGCAAGGCGGGTAGGGGTGTGGATCAGGAAAAACGACATGACGTCGATCAGGCCTTGCGGCTTCAGCCACTCCTGAAAATATCGGGAGGTCTCCAGGTATGTTTGAGGGATATGGCGTGAGACCACATGCGGCACATCGAGCGAAGGCCACGTCGAGAGATCCTCGATCAGCCGGGCGTGGATCTCGGGGATATGTTTCGCCTGTTGCTCCAGCCAGTATGGCTCTATTCCCACGGTCCTGTGGATCAGCAGCCGGTCGTTGGTGAGGTCGTCAAGGTGCAGGACCGCTGTCTGGGCGTTGAGCGCATCTCTGATCCCGGCAAGCGCGTGCTCCCATCGCTCCGGGTCGAGTGCGCAATCGTAGATCGAGCCGATCAGCTTCGACAGCTCATGATGCGACAATGCCTTGGCCATCGACGGCCCCCCGCATGTCGACAGCGCGTCCGACGCGGAAAGCCGCGCGCTCTCACAGGTGCTCTCGCCTCTCCAAACTTTAGCGATCGCTTAAATTCCGATTATCTCCCCCAAACAGGGGATGCGCAAGCAACCGGGCAGTGAAATGCTTGCGCCCCAGAAGAAAAGGTCACACGGAACTGTGACAACCAGTGGGGTTCAGCGCCGTTCCCGGCTCGCGAGCCTTCGCCACAGTGATGCAGCCGGGGGGACTAATCAAGAATTCTGCCTGCGTGCGCCGACTATCACGGCGCACGACCGCTATTGCTGAAACCTTGAGCCGGGTTCGGCCCGGACAATTCGGGATGGAGCAGCATTATGTACAGGTACATTGCTTTTGCAGCACTTTGCATGGCGGCGATGCCCGCGCATGCCGGCGAGCTTGGAGCCATGAAGGCCGAAAGCATCGATCTCGCCGGCTTTCTTGGTGTCGTCTATTACACGCCGGAGGAGGACGGCTATCGGGTGGTCACCACAATTGCGCAGGGCGAGGCTGGCTTGCCCGTGCGTTTCGTGGCGACACTGACCGAGAATCAGAAGGTCGCGCTCTCGGTGCCAGGCAAGCTAGGAGAGTCGGACCAGATCGTCGAGATATTGCGCGTTGGCGGTAAGCTTGTCGTCAGCCCGCATCCGATAGACGGGATCGTGGTTTCTTCTCCGAAGCTCGCCGTTGACTGATGACCGCCGTCGAGTGATCCGGGGGCAGGCGCGTTGCGGCGGCGCTGGCTGCATCATCGTAGCCGCCGACCAACCGCAATCCGGGGCACGTTGCATCGATAGGAGGACCAACCATGAAGCGGCATTCCCTCAGCGCCCGCCGTATTGGCCTGCTTATGTTCTCACTGTGTGCTTTCGGACTGACGACGTCAGCCTCAATGCCCGCAGACGGCAAATTCGCCGTCGAGCCGGTGGTTGAGAAAAAGGTGAGGGAACTGCCCTCCGGACCGTTGTACTGGCGGCTGGAAAATTTCCCAACGCTGGCGCAGGCCCAAAGCGCTGCGGGCCCGACCTCGCTTGCGGCGGAGGTTGCAGGCAAGGTCTGGCTGTTCACGCTTGGAGCGAAGGATGGCTCTACGACCGGCGGAACCAAGGTCGTCGAGATCGGACCGGTCCCTCCGATCAGCGCAAGCGAGTATTTGCTGCGCGTCAACCGCGCCGGTGGAGCGCCCGGCGTCAAGACGAAGATCCATACGCATCCGGGACCGGAGGCCTTCTATGTGCTGGCCGGCAAGCTCGGCCAGAGAACACCCCACGGGGTGGCCTATGCCGAAGCCGGCACGACGATGGTCGGACACGGGGCCGACACGCCGATGGAGGTGTTCAACGCCGGCACAAGCGATCTCGATGAGCTGGCCATCTTCGTTGTCGACGCCAATCGGCCGTTCTCGTCACCGGCCAATTTCGACTGAGACGTTTCGAGTAGCGGCGCGAATGTTTGGGACGAGCGGAGGCGCGCCAAACCCAGCGAAAATCCGCACGGTTCCAACTATTTTGGATTTTCGCTTGCGCTCGCGACAGCGCTCCGCGGCGATTAGTCGAAGTCAGTCACTCTTCGCACGCGCGTCCTTGGCGATGTCTCCATGGCTCATCCCGGCTGTCGTCGTCTTTACCGTTGCCGCTGGCTTCGGCGCGTCTTCGCAAGCTGAGCTGGCCGCGGGCAAGTTCTACGAAGTTGTCGGCGCTAAGGTCGACGCGCGAACCTACAACGGCTTCCGTCGCTACCATGGCAGCTGCAATCACTGCCATGGCCCCGACGGCATGGGCTCAACCTTCGCCTCGGCCCTTGTCGACCGGCTGCCCGCCATCGAGGTCTTCCGCCGCAACGTTCGCGACGGCGTGCGCAGCGGCCCTTCGGTGATGAAGGGCTTCGCCGACGATCCCAACGTCGCACCCTACATCGACGACATCTATGCCTACCTGCAGGCCCGCGCCGACGGTGCGCTTGGCCGAGGACGGCCGGAGAGGCTTGAAAATTAGTATCGCTGGCTGCTGACCGCAGGCGCTTCACCAAAGGACAGTGAGACGGTTATCGAGCGCCACATGAGTGCCGAAAGGCGAGCTCTTACGCTCAAGCATCGCCGCGAGCCAGGCGGCATCTTCGGGCGAGGCGCGGTTTAGCCGGAATTTGCGGAGCTGGAACGGCACGACGTCGAGCGAAACAAGCGTGCCGTCCGGTATGGCGAGCCGCGGCAGGTACATCAGCGCAAGTTCACCGCGAAAGGTTTCGTAGCCCGTAATTCCCTCATAGTCGGTGAGGAAGTCGCCGCATCCATAAAGGATCAGCCGGCCGTCATGGATTTCGATCGGCTTGGGATGGTGGGAGGAGTGCCCATGCACGACGTCGAAACCTGCAACATCGACAAGAGCATGGCCAAGCGCGCGTTCTTCCGCGGGGACTTGGTAGCCGCAGTTGCCGCCCCAGTGGATCGAGGCCACCGCGAGGTCGCCGGGCTGTTTTATGGCCTCCACGGATCGGGCGATCTGCGCGAGCGACCGGGCAGAGACATCCGCCAGCAGGTTGACCCCTGGCTTGTAGGCTCCGGCTGCCCACGAAGCTGGAACGCCGCTCGTCTCGAGTGCAAAGCCGAACACGAGCACGCGGCCTCCGCCCGCCAGTTCAATGACGGCAGGCGCCGCCGCCTCGTCCGCGTCAAGGCCGGCCCCGGCATAGACGAGGCCGGCATGCCGGAGCGTATCGAGGGTTTCGACGAGGCCAGGCTCATCCCAGTCGAGCACATGGTTGTTGGCGAGCACGCAGCAGCTGACCCGCGCCGCCGCCAGGCAGCCGATGTTGGCCGGGTTCATCTTTGATCCCCTTGGGCGCCAAGGACAGGCTGGTTGTGATGCTGGTCTCGAGATTGATGATCCGCGCATCGGGAGCTTCACGCTCCAATTCGCTGAGCGCATCGCCCCAGACATAGGCATCGTCGACCTTTCTCGGGATCGGGCCATTGATGCGTTCGGCAAGCTCGACATAGGTCGTCGCCGATTTGACATAGCGCTCGGACAGGTGCGGATCGCCCGGATTGGCGAGGATCTGGTCCATCCCGCGCCCGAGCATCACGTCGCCGCACAGGAACAGTTTTGCGCTGCTTCGGACGGGCCGTCCGGCGTCGGCGTCGGCGTTGTTTGCGATCTGCGGCATCCTGGACCTCCTCCGTGCCAACCTCCAGCGAGGCTGAGGGTGACCACCAAATTCTCAGCCCTACAAGCTCGCACCCGGTTCGAAAGGCGCGCGGCGCGCCCGACGAGACGGATCGGGAAACCTCATATGTTGTTATTTCTGCAAATAATCAGGTAGGGTCGAAGAGAAACTGAGCAGTCAATCGACGATACGTTGCGGCCCGTCCGCGAGCAGACACTCGGCTTGTCCGACCATGTCCTCGATCACACGTCCAGCCGACTCGACGCCTTGGATCACTCCGGCGACTTCCCCCATCAAAACGCCGGTGTTCTCAGCATCGCCAGCATAAAAAGCGTCCCAATAGTCGCTGCTCTGGGTGGCCAGCGTCTCCTCTTCAGCCAACTGACCTTCGCGGCCATGCCAGGCGGCGACAAATCGATTCCTCAACACACGCGCGACGAATTCGTCTGTCGGCCAACGATAATTCCGGGCAATGTCGACGGTTGTGGTCTTGATCGTCTTGTCGCCATCGGCGGCGATGATAGCCTCCTGGAATCCGCGCGGCGCAGCGGACTCTGCAGCCGCAATGAACCGCGTGCCGACAAGCACGCCGTCGGCGCCAAGCATCAATGCCGCGGCAAGCGCTCGACCGTCGCCAACGCCACCCGCCGCCACGAGAAGCGTCTCCGGCGACTGTTTCGCGAGAAGATCGGCAATCTCGGGAACGAGTGTGAAGGTCGAGCGATGACCGCTGTGGCCGCCGGCTTCTTTGCCCTGCGCCACAATTACATCTGCGCCGACGTCGAGTGCCTCGCGGGCATGCAACATCGACTGGACTTGGCAGATGATAGGCACTCCCGCTTCTCTGATATGTGCGGCGAAGGGCGCAGGCGAGCCGAATGAAAGCATGAGCGCCGCGGGTTGCCGCTCCAATACGCGGTCGAGCAGATGCGGCCTGGTTGCCAGCGACCATGTGATAAAGCCGCATCCGACCCGCGCGTTGCCTGCGGCGGCAAATTCCTTGTCCAGCCAGGCTTCGTCGCCGTAGCCTCCGCCGATCAGACCGAGCCCGCCGGCATGCGATACCGCTGCTGCAAGCCGTCCGCCTGCCATCACGCCCATCGGAGCGAGGAGGATGGGATGCCTGATCGCGAAACGCTCTGTCAGTCGGGTTTTCAGGGGCACGTTTGCGCTCGTCAGATCATCAAAGGCGATGCACAATAGCAGGATAGTGGTCCCGCTTACACCGCCAGAACCGGGAAGAGAGTAGGGCGCTTGGCGTTTGAGACGACCGCGAAGGGCAATCACTCCAAGTTTGCGCCGCCCCTCGCCCCTTGCCTTCTCCCCTTGTGGGAGAAGGTGGATCGGCGCGCAGCGTCGAGCCGGATGAGGGGTGTTGGACGGAGCGCCGTCCTTGCCAAGCTGGAGCACCCCTCATCCGACCGCTTCGCGGCCACCTTCTCCCACAAGGGGAGAAGGAAAGATTGCCCATCTCAGCCCCACTTCATCTCGCCGGTGGCGACCTTGGAGCCGATGTCGAGCGCGACGCCCATGCCGAGGCCGGGGAAGCGGGCTTCCATGGCGCCCTTGAGCGCGGCCGCGTCCTTGGCTTTGGCCAGTTCTTCCTCGAAGGCAATGAGGTAGGCCTTGGTGTGCTCGACGCCCGAGAGATCCGTTGCGGCCTGCGGCGTCATGTGGCCGGGCACGACGATTTGAGGCTTGGCGGCCGCGATCTTTTCGAGATTGGCGAGCCAGGCGGCGCGCTGTTCCCTAGTCGGCGTGTCGGCGGTCCAGACATGCACGCCCGAAAAAATCATCACCCCGCCGAATACCGCGTTCAGCGACGGCACCGAGAGATAGCGCCGGTTGGCGAGGCCTTCCGCATCGACGATCTCGATGGTCTCGCCATCAACGGTGAGCGTCTTGCCGTCGAACACTTCGGGGATGACGACATCGGCGAGCGCCTGCGGGCCATTCTCCTTGAGCTGCGGCCCCCAGACAGCGATTTTCTTGTCGACGCTGCCGTTGATGGCGGCCACGGTCTCGGCGGCGGCGATCACCCGTGCCTGCGGGAACGCCTCCTTGATCGGCTTGAGGCCGAAATAATAGTCCGGGTCGGACTGGCTGACATAGATGGTGGTGAGCGTCTTGCCGGTCGCCTTGATCGCCTCGGCCACGGCGCGGCCGTCGGAATAGGTGAAACCGCCGTCGATCAGCAGCGCCTCGGAGGCGCCGGTGATCAGCACGGGGGCGCGAAAGAAGCCGTTTTCGCCGGCAGGAAAATGTTTCCAGGAAAGCCCAGCGGCTGCATGGCCAAGCCCGGCGGGAGCGAAGACGGCAGCGGCGCCGGCGGCGAGGGTGGTTTTCATGATGGCTCTCCGTGTGAACATGATTATCTCCTGGGCTTTGGAATGCGGACTTCGGGCGGCTGCCGCGCAGCCTCGATTTCAGGAAGATGGCAAAAGCGGGACGCGTATTGAAGGCCAACAAAATAGACGTAATGTATGCCATTGCCTGACAATGAGGCCGCATTTGCCATGAGCCACGCATGAACCTGAACCGGCTGGCCTATTTCGCCGCGGTGGTCGATGCCGGCTCCTTCACGCGGGCTGCCGAGCGGCTGGGCATCACCAAGGCGGTCGTCAGCCAGCAGGTGGCGCGGCTGGAGCGCGATGTCGGAACGACGCTGCTGATCCGCACCACGCGGCGCGTCCATCCGACCGAGGCCGGCCGGACATTCCATGCCCGCTGCCTGCAAGTCCTGCAGCAGGCCGAGGATGCCTTCGACGAGCTCGCGCAGGCGGCCACCGAGCCGACCGGCACGCTGCGCATCGCGGCGCCCAACGACTACGGCACGTCGGCGGTGGTGCCGGTGGTCACCGCCTTCAGCGCGCGCTATCCCGCCTGCCGGGTGGAACTGACGCTGGGCGACGAAACCATCGACCTGGCTTCCGGTGGAATGGACGTGGCGATCCGCGTCGGCTGGCTGGCCGATTCCAGCCTGCAGGCGCGGCGGATCGGCACTTTCAGGCAGTTCACGGTGTGCGGAGCAGAGTTTGCCGGGCGCTTCAAGGCCGGCGAACCGCAAGACCTTGCCGGGCTGCCCTTCGTCGCCAACCTGGCGCTGCGCGAACCGCTGCTATGGCAATTTTCGCGCCGCGACGAGCATCACGCCGTGCGCATGCAGGCAACGATCGCCATCGACGCAACGCCGGCAGTGCTGGCGGCCGTCCGCGCCGGCGCCGGCCTGTCGGTCCTGCCGGATTTCTTGGTGCGGGATGAACTGGCCGCGGGGCGGCTCGTCCAGATCCTGCCCGGGTGGCGGCTGCCCTCCGGAGGCATCTACACGGTCTACCCCGCCGCGCGCTTCCGCCCGCCCAAGGTGACGAGGTTTGTTGAGATGCTTGTCGCGGCCGAGCCGCGGACGGGTTCAGTCGCGGAGGGGAGCGCGCTGTGAAATGTCACGCGCGTTGTTGGAGGGATGGTCTTCGCTCAAGCCTGCCGGGTCAAATCGACTTCAGGTATTCGATCAGATCACTCTTTTCCTGATCGGTTAGGTCAAGGCTCAGATGACCGTCATAGTGCTCGACAACGTCATCGAGTGTGGCGAACCGCCCATCGTGGTAGAAACCGCCCTTGTGAATTTTCTCGATGTCCCAAAGGGCTCGCAGCGATGCCGTCCGGTAGCGCTCGTCCGGAGATCGCATCGCCTGGAAATCATCGATCCCTATCTCGTCGGCGGTATGCAGGTTCCAGCCCGGTTCCGTGAAGAGCGGTGGCACGTGGCAAGTGCCGCATTTGGCCTTGTCGTTGAAGAGAACCTCTCCTTTCTCCGCAGCGGCGCTGTCGAAGGCGCCCTCCGGCGGTTTCGGTGTCGGCAGCGAAAGTTGATAGAAATGGAGCGCCGGCAACTTGGCCGTAATCCGGTCCTGCTTGTCCTGCTTGTGGCCCTGCTTCGTTCGTGCTGCGACCGGATACTTCTCGGCGTCATCAAGGCGCGGATCGTAAAACACGCCTTTCCCGTGCATCTCGAGATTGCCCACATAAGCGTTCCAGTAGCTCACCGTGCCCCAGGCTCCGGTCCATGTGTGGTTGTTTACACCGGCCAATCCGAATGCCGCCGGATTGAGCGTGGCGGCCGTCTTGCCGTCCGGCCGGAATGCTTTGCCATCGAGGTTCAGTTCGGCATCGAACTTCCCGGGACCCCACGCCTCAACCGCCTTCTTCACCTCCGCTTCGGATATCTGCAGCATCTCGGTGAACGCCGTGAGATCAGGTGCGAGGGCAACGATCGCGCCGATATTCAGGTCACGGTTGGGCCAGCCGTCCAGCCGTTGTCCGATCCCGGGCGCATAGGCGTCATCGACGGTTGAATGGCACACCGCGCATTGGATGCCCACCGAAGTCAGCGTCTTTCCGTCCTCGGCGAAGAACCCGGTCACCCCGACAACGGCATTGGCTCTCAGCAGGACAAGCGTGCTCGCGGGATCCGCGAGGTCGACCGCGCCCTTGTTGAGCGCATCGGCCACATCCTTGGGAATGGCGTTCACATCGACCTTGAGGCCGAGTTCGAGGGCTTTCTGTGGGCTCAGGCCGGGCCCCGTGCCGCCCAGCTTCTCACCTGCGATTGCCTCGTGGAGTTTAAGTTTGCCGCCCCAGAAATCCTCGCTGCCGAAGGTGTCGAAGCGGAATGTCTCGCGGCCTTCCTCGAGATATCGCTTGGCCTGCTCGGCGGCAGCGTTGTCGAAATCCTTCCCGCTTATTTTCTCTTTCGCGCTCATTTGAGCCGCGGCGGGGATCAAGCTTGAAGACAGGAGCAGAGCGAAAATTGTTGCTGTACCGTTGAAACGCAAGGGCATGTCACGTCCCTCCCAAAGACGATTGCCAATCGGCGGTCATCTTTGGTTCGCGGGGCCACGCGAAACGGAATGCAGCCGAAGCATTAGAACATTCTAAAACAACAAAGGTTCCGGCGCCGATTGTCGAAAGGCTTCTCGACGATTCGCCAACCGCACGCCGGTTACCGGATGACCGCCGTGGCAGAGGTGGACCGGCATTCTCGCTTTTGACCGACGACACGGCTTTGAATGAGCCGGCTGCCTATGCGCATGCAGGCCACGATCGCCATCGAAGCAACGCCGGCAGTGCTGGCGGCCGTCCGCGCCGGCGCCGGCCTGTCGGCGGATTTCCTGGTGCGGGATGAGCTGGCCGCAGGGCGGCTCGTGCAGATCCTGCCCGAGTGGCGCCCTCCCTCCGGAGGCATCTACACGGTCTACCCCGCCGCACGCTTCCGCCCGCCCAAGGTGACGAGGTTTGTTGAGATGTTGGTCGCGGCTGAGCGGGAGAAGGGAGCGGCCCGGGAGGGGCGGGTGCTGTAAGGTTGGAGTGAGGCGCTGATGGTCTAAACGGGCGAGCTTGACGAGCCGAGGCCGAAGCTGCCGATCTCCCCCCTTGAGGGGGAGATGGCCGGCAGGCCAGAGGGGGTCGTCTCGCGTAATGCGCCAACCTCCACTGTCGCAAGAGAGGAGGCCGCGCCCGGTCGAACCGCCCCCTCTGCCCTGCCGGGCATCTCCCCCTCAAGGGGGGAGATTGGCTGTCATCGGCGCCTCACGCCTTCCCCATCACAGGCGCATATTCAAGCGCCACCACGCCGTTGCTGAACGGCGTGGCCGAAATCAACTCGAGCGGCACTTGCTCGCCGGGCGGGAACAGCGGCTTGCCCTGGCCGACGGCGCCGGGATAGCTGAGCAGCCTGATGCGGTCGACCAGGCCATCGCGCAGCAACTGCTGGGCGATGCTCAGGCTGCCATGCACATAGATGTTGCCGCCGCTGCCTTGCTTCAGTGCCCTGACCGCCTCCGGCAAGGCGCCCGTCAGCAGCTCGGCCGGCTTCCAGTCGAGCACCTTCAAGCTCGTCGACGCGACATATTTCGGCAGCGCGTTGAACCGCTCGGCGAAGTCTCTGGTTTCCTCAGGCCACGAGCCGGCAAAAATCTCATAGGTCGTGCGCCCCAGAAGCATGGCGCCGCTGTCGGCAAGTTCGTCTTCCTTGAACCTTTGCATTTCATCGTTCCAGGTCACGCCGGGCAGCTTCTCGACCTCGGCAATGCCATCGACGCTGATGAATTCGGTGACGATAAGTTTTCGCATGGCGGTATCCGTTTTGTCAGAGGACGGATGGGGCGGACGGTTTGCGACACGCTCCGTGAAAATAGCGCGGTGCTTGTTAGGGCTATTCGCCTCCAAAGGACCGATACCATGGGGAAAAGCTTCTTCGACCTGGACTAAGTTCCCAAGATCGGATTGGTGTTACATCTGAGGCAGATATTCCCAAGAAACGCATTGCAGGAAGATCATGGGATTCGGGGTGTTCATTCACCGCTCAGATTCGAGATACAACGACCGTCCCGCAGAGCAGTACCAATTTCCTCGCCCGTATCTCAGCCGCGTCGAAGCATGCGTCGGCAACTGGATCATTTACTACGAGCCTAGCAAGGTAGACGATACCCGTGGCTATTACGCCGTAGCCAAAGTCCAACAGATCATTCCCGATCCTGTGACGCCTGATATGTACCTCGCTTTGATCGAGCCCGGCACCTATCTCGACTTCGTCAATCCTGTTCCATTTAACGGAACCAATGGTCTCGTTGAACGAGGCTTATTCAACGACCAAGGACGGATTTCCGGTCGCGCTCAATCGGCCGTCCGCCCAATCAGTCCAGCCGATTTCAACCGCATCATCGATTTGGGCCTGGACACGAACGAGTTGCTGCTACCGCGCGTTGATGAGGTAGGCACGTCTACTGGTTTTCAGGATGAGCAGGCGCCATTCGAATTCGAGCAGAGCCGTGATCGCATAAACTACATCGGATCGCGAATTGTGCGGGACCGCATTTTCCGTCGCATCGTCTTGCGCGCCTATGACGAGCGCTGCGCGATCACGGGACTGAAGTTGATAAATGGTGGCGGCCGAGCCGAGGTTTCCGCCGCCCATATTCGACCGGTCGAAAAGAACGGACCCGATATCATCAACAATGGGATCGCGCTGTCCGGCACCGCGCACTGGATGTTCGATCGCGGATTGATCAGCCTATCCGATGATTTGGAAATCCTGATCTCGCGGCAGGTCAACGACCTTGATAGCGTGCAGGCGTTCATAAACAAGACCGGTCGGGCACTTCCGTCTCGCCGACAAGCTGAACGCCCGCATCCTCGTTTTTTGCAATGGCATCGTGAGCACTGTTTTAAGCAGTGAGGTGGGGTTCTGGACTCGAAAGGTCGAGCCGGCAGCGCCGGCCCCGTGGTTCAGCCTCACTGATGTCAGAAAGGAATCTCATCATCAACATTTGAGCGACCGAACCGCTCAGGCGACGGCAACTTCTGGGGCGGTGACGGCAATGCCCTCTGTGCAGGCGGAGGCCCGAGCCGGGCGTCTTCCGCATCTTCTGCCTCTTTGTCTCCGCCAATCAGGCTAGTAATAGTTACGATCGCCTGCGGCGCTTCCGCAAGGAAGCCTGTCGCACCGGTCACCCCTACGCTGACAACCGCCAGGATCGCCATCACCTTCGCGAAGCTAAGGCGCGGCTGAGAGAGTTCGACGGAGAGTTCATCCAGTTTGCGCAACAACGCCTTCTGGTGATCGGTGGAAAGATCGCTTTCTTGGACAATATTGCGGAGCTTCTGAATCTGTTGCTCAATACGGCCGCGTGTCTTGCTGGCTAGGCGAACAGAGGTATCGGGATTTCGGCGAGACGCGCGGAGGCGAAATCGAGTTGTGATTCCACCCGCCTTCAACATGAAGTTCCCCAACTCTTGCCAAGGATTTTCCATGTTGTAGGGGTATTCAAGCCCTTCAATCCCAAACTCCTGGGCAGCAGCTGCAATGACAGTCATGTATTGTGTGCTGATTAGTCTGTCAAAATTAGCGTTGCTATCGTCATTGATCATGACGTTCATATTGCGGCGACAAATCTCCTCAAGGGCGACAAACTTCTCTTCAGGATCGTCAGGAAGGGTGGCAAATTCCTGTGCCGAAATAACTTCGTAGTTCATCGACGCGCTCCCAGCCCTCGGGCAATGTCTCGACGTCAAATTTAGATACTCGAACGTGACGCTGCAATGCGAAAATCTGTCGTTACGACGAGTGCGGGGCTTGCTGGAATTCTCGTTGTCCTCGATGATGATAAAAAAGGCTGGGCGGTAAAATGAACAAGATAAAAGTGAGGCTACAAGAACATCGCCACTTCTTCATTCACAACGATCTTGCAAACGCAGCCTATTATTTCAAAGAGCGCATCGCAGAGCGGTTGAAGAATGATGATCGCGAAGGCGTCGCCCTCGAAATGATGGCCTGCCTGACAATGATAGCTTTCGCTGTCGAGGCGAAGATCAACTTCCTCGGGCATAAACTCATCTCCAAATGGGATGAGAGAGCTCCGTACCTGACGAAGGTAAAAATGGTCACCAAGCAACTCGGCGTAGCATTTGACGAGCAAACCAGACCTTACAAGACGGTACGCGATCTAAAGAATTTTCGAGACACCATGGCCCATGGCAAGCCGATCGAGTTGCAGAACGACAAGGAGATCATCACGACTCATGAGGAGCTAGAGAGGCGGGGTTATTTAACGGCCGATTGGCAGAGCCAACTCAACGAGCAGTTCGTCAATGACGCGTTCGACGATATGGAGGTTATCTGGCGCGATCTCCTCAGCCGTTCTAAATTGGAGATATTCGACACCCTGACCGGTGGCGGCAGTACCATCACGTTCATCGAACATGTTGAGTAGTCTTCTGTCGCACCTCCGAGCTCACTTTGGAGCCAACTAAGTGCAAGCGAACATGGGTCCTAATGCTACGGACGCTTCAGAGGCGGAGATCGTCGATCGCCATCGCCTAGATTATCTCTACACGCATCCTTTCCGGGACGGCGCGGGGAAGTTCTTCACCGTAGTGTCGTCCGATGTCGATGGATTGCCTTTGTCGATTGAGGCGAATCATCCCATCCCCGCGCGCAACAAGATTAAAACGACCCTCACGTTCGTGAGGTCAGAGCGTGGAGGCGCTACATTGAGATGAAGCGCTTCCAGTACTATGCGCGCTCTGGCTACGTCGAACAGTCTGAGGGCATCAAATTCTCCTTCTCATTCTTCGTTGAACTGATCGGCTTCTTGCAGGGGTTGGCCGGTCTTGATCTCAATTCACTCAACGAGCGCCGCATCCCACTAGCAGACAATCCGGATCTGGATGCGGATACGATGAGGCGCTTTCGAACGCTTATTTCCACTGCCGAGGGCCAAGCACTGGTCACCGAAGCGGTTCGCAGTGGCCACATTACTTCTGCAGATCTAGTGAATGTTGGCTATCGAAAAGCTCAGCTTGAGGTCTTCGAGAACTTGTTACGCGATAGCAGGGCTATAGAACGCTACAGGCAAGATCATAGCATTGGTGGAGGGTTGGAGGCTATATGGCAGCACTTCTTTGAGTTGAACACGTGGATCTTTGGTTACGGATTGGACTTCGTTTTCAATTGTCCGCTTGACGGCAAGCGGTTGGAACAAACTGTTCATGGTTTTGACCTTGCCGGCACTGGTAAAATCGCCGATGGCGTTTTGAAGACAGCAGGAATCATCAGCTCTCTTTGCTTGGTCGAGATCAAGACTCCCACCGCGAACCTGGTGGAGGAACATCAGTACCGCAGCGATTGCTGGCAAGCGTCTAGGGCACTTAGTGGTGGCATTGCGCAGGCGCAAAAGACAGTTCAAAAGACCATTGAAAACGTTGCGCTAAGCCCCGTGCTTCGATCAGTAACTAAGCAAGGTGACCCGACTGGGGAGGTAGTGCATTCGTATCAACCCAAATCGTATCTGATCATTGGAAGTTTGGCGGAGTTCCAGACCAGCCAAGGGGTAAATCATGAGAAGTTCGCTTCGTTCGAACTTCTGCGCCGGCATACTCATCAGCCTGAAATTATGACATTTGACGAGTTGCTTGAACGCGCAAAATTCATAGTCGCAAAGACATAATTTTCCATCGAGGGGTCACCACCAATGAACACAGCCGGGGGTAGCGCAGCGTTCACGACATTGCCAGACGGGCTGGCAGCTCTGCGCGCGGAGTTACAATTGGGTGAGGTGATGCGCCTAATCGAGCGAACAGCACGTTGGGTCGATCCTGTAACGTTTCGGCTCTTACCGATCTGGTATCCTGAACATGCGCGCCGCGCCTACTTCTACAAAGAGAATTGGTCGAAGCCTCAGATGAACAAGAATCGGCAGTCAGGCCATTCTGAACACAAGCGAGAGGGAAACGTCTATGCCAACAAATCTCTGACGCATGCGCTCGGGTTTCGATCGGATGATCGTCCGAACTGGTCGTGCTGCCACATTTGGGGCGTCGATGACGCGCTGTACCAGGAATCAAATGCAGTCGTTCAGGACCGTCGTTTTTACTCCTGTGTCGCTAACATGGTGCTGCTACCCACACCCTTGAAGGCTTTCACGGATACAATGCCGGAGGTGAAGGCCATGCTGCGGATATGCGCACGAAATTTCTACGGTTGGCAGTGCGACCATGACGGCCTGACGCATTCAATCGCATCAATCAATGCTTGGACCGATTGGGGTGCCTATCCGGCTAGTTGGCCCCGCGACGGCTCGTCCTCCACTCCGCTCGGCGTGGCGCCGATCAGCGACAGAATTCGACAGAGTGCGGCCCGACGGCTTGAACGCATTCGATCGGATTTGAAGTCGGCCGGCGAATACTATCCGCGCTATGAGGTGCGTGCTGCGCTGCACTATTGGAAATAGCGATCTAAGCTCGAGCCATCCCCTTAGATCTACCCCCATTTTCGTCCTAATCTCCCTCTGAGAAAACCTTTTCCCAAACCGTCCGCATCCGCTGACCTCACCAGTCAGCGCCTCGCAGGGTTGATAAGAAAACCTTTTCCCAGCTAAGGAATTCGCCTCACGCCATGTCCTCCGACGCCTCGCCAGCGCCCGCCAAAACCCCCGTCACCCTCCGTGAGGTGGCCGCACTTGCCGGCGTCAGCGTCGCCACCGCCTCAAAAGCGCTGAACAGGCAGGGGCGGATGACGGCCGAGACGCGCGAGCGTATTCGCGAGACGGCGCAGCGGCTGGGCTTTCGCCCGAACAGCCTGGCGCAGAGCCTGTTGCGGCGGCGCTCCCTTCGGGCTGTTGACCAACGACACCTATGGCCGCTTTTCGTTGCCGGTTATGTCGGGCATTTCGGATGCGCTGGTCGACAAGGGCGTCTCGGTGTTTCTCTGCAATGACGAGGACGACCAGCGCCTCGGCCAGCTGGCACCGCGATTACTATTTTAAGCGCGCTGGCGTGGGAGCGTGTTGGTAGGGAACGGCCGCCTCTGATCCTGCGCCGCCCGTCGTTCGGTCATGCCACAAGGTCCGCATCGGGTCTTTTTGCCTGTCCCCGATTGGATCGTAGTTACGGGCTGGCTACAGGTGGGCAATACCGGCTTTCAGCAGTCCTTCGCGGACGTGCTGCGCATCAGACTCCTGGGCATAGTGCAGGGTGGCGATGAATGAATCGAGATCGAATTGGGGATCGAGCGTTCTGATCTTGCCTAGATGCGCCGCGGCCGCGATTTCGTCGCCGAGCCAGCCGTAGCAGGCAGCGGCGAAAGCGTGCTGAACCGAGTCCATGGTTGACAGATGCATGAAAGCTTCGATCGCCTCGCCATATTGGCGCGCGGCGAAATGCGCCTTTCCCAGATGGCTCCAGAACCTCTCCGGGTGGTGCGGGTTCAACTGCATTGCCTTGCGGATCCATTCAATTCCCTCTTCCGGCCTCCCCAGCCAGGTCAATAACTCGCCTTGCTGCACCACCACGAGGTCGTAATTGGGATTGAGGGCGAGGGCGCGCTCTTGATGGTAGCGCGCTGTGGTCAGCTCATTGTTGTTCACGTTCACTGCGGCGAGGATGCGGTGGACATCGGCATCGTTGTCGTCCAGCGCCAGCGCCCTGTCCAGCGCTGCCATGATGTCGTTCCAGACGCCATCCTTGTCTTCGCACCAGTTATGGACCCAGGCCTGGCCGAGAATGCAGGCCCGCCAGGCATGGGCATGGGCATAATCCGGGTCGAGCGCGACGGACCTGTTTATCAAGGTTTGCGCGCGTTCATTATCCGCAATCGTGCTTCGGTGATGCAGCACCTTGGCAGCAAGCACACATTCATACGCGGCCATGTTTGCAGGTTTCGCCCGCGCGAGCTGGTCCCGCTGAGCCGCCTCGACACGACCGGGCAGCGTGGCTGCGATCGCCGCGGTCACCTCATCCTGAATCGCGAATATGTCGTCCAGCTTCCGGTCATATTTGTCTGCCCAGATATGAGCGTCATTCGCCGTGTCGATGAGCTGAACCGTCACGCGCACCCTGTCGCCGATCTTGCGGACGCTTCCCTCCACCAGGTATTGGACGTCGAGTTTCTCGGCCACTTCGCGCACATTCACGGCGCGGTTCTTGTAGACGAAGCTGGAATTGCGCGAGATGACGAACAGCTCATGGTGGCGGGACAGTTCGGTGATGATGTCCTCGGTCAGACCGTCCGCGAAAAATTCCTGCTCGGGGTCGCCGCTCATGTTGTCGAATGGCAGCACCACTATCGAAGGTTTCGAGATGGATCGCTTTGCCTCGACTTCTGGCAGGACAGCACTGTCAAACCCAATGCGATAGAGGCGAACCGGGCGGCTGATGTTCTTCAGCGTCTTCTCGCCCAGGTCCTCCATGGCAATTTCGAGACGGTCGGCAATTTGGGTCGCCACCGCTGCGGTCACGCAGATACCGCCGACGTCGGCGAGTTGCTCGATGCGCGAGGCAATATTGACGCCGTCGCCGAAAATGTCGTCATCGTCGAAAATGATGTCGCCGAGATTTATGCCGATCCTGAATTCGATACGCCGTTCTTGCGGCACATCCGAATTGCGCCGTTTCATGCGCTGTTGGATTTCCACGGCGCATTTCACGGCATCGGTCACGCTCTGGAACTCAACGAGCATGCCGTCTCCGGTGGTCTTGATGATCCGGCCCTTGTTCTTCGCGATGGCGGGATCGACCAGTTCTATGCGATGGGTCCGAAGGCGTGCGAGCGTGCCGGATTCATCGGCCTCCATTAGCCGACTGTAGCCCGCCATATCGGCAGCCAGAATTGCGGCTAGTCTCTGTTCCATCGCTTGAACCAAAAACCAAGCCTATCCTTCCTGGGCTGCCAAAGCCAGCAATTTGGGCTTGTGGCTGAATCAAGAGGTCTTCCTGCCGCAGCAGCAAGAAAGGGCGGATCAGAACCTTCCGCCTTCCGCAAGGTGGCTGCGAACTCGATCGCATCAATGGCGGGAGGGATCCGCGCGGCGTCAGACCGGAAACGTCCGATATGAACACGGACCATAGTGGCTGCACTCGCTGACGCCTGCAAATGGCGCAAAGCGGTCGTAGATCACGGCACGTAGCAGAAATCTTAGACACGCCCAAAACCAAATCTATCCCTCTTGCCATCCCCACATCCTTCCCCTAATCTCCCTCTGAGAAAACCTTTTCCCAAACCGCCCCGCATCCGCTGACCTCACCAATCAGCGCCTCGCAGGCCAACAAGAGAAAACCTTTTCCCAACTAAGGAAAATATGCCGCGCACCATGGCATCCGACGCCCAGCCAGTCTTCACCAAGCCAGTCACCCTCCGCGAGGTGGCAGCGCTCGCCGGCGTCAGCGTCGCCACGGCCTCAAAGGCGCTGAACGGGCAGGGGCGGATGACGGCCGAGACGCGCGAGCGGATTCGCGAGACGGCGCAGCGGCTGGGCTTTCGCCCGAACAGCCTGGCTCAGAGCCTGTTGCGCCGGCGCAGCTTCACCGTCGGCTTGTTGACCAACGACACCTATGGCCGGTTTTCGCTGCCGGTCATGTCGGGTATTTCGGATGCGCTGGTCGACAAGGGCGTCTCGGTGTTTCTCTGCAATGTCGAGGATGACCAGCGTCTCGGCCAGCTGCATGTCGATGCCATGCTCGACAAGCGCGTCGACGGCATCATCGCCACCGGCAAGCGCATCGATCGCCATCTGCCGGTCGACCTCGCCAATCTGCGCATTCCCGTGATCTATGCCTTCACCCAGCCCGATCCCGGCGCCATCGCTTTTGTGTCTGATGATGCCGGCGGCGCGCGCCTGGCGGTCGAGCACTTTTGGCGGCTTGGGCGCCGCCGCATCGCCCATGTCACCGGGCCGGCGAGTTTTGCGGTGGTGCACGCGCGGGCGCAGGCCTATCGTGACGTGCTGACCGAGAAAGGCTTGCCGGTCATGGAACCATTGCTCGGATCGTGGTCGGAAGCGTGGGGTCACGAGGCGGTGAAGACGCTCTTCGACGGCAAGCTGTCGAAGGGTGGGCACGAAAAACCCGATGCCGTCTTTTGCGGCAACGACCAGATCGCGCGCGGCGTCATCGACGCGCTGCGCGAGCGCGGGCTTGATGTGCCCGACGATGTCGGCGTCATCGGGTTCGACAATTGGCAGATCGTGGCCGAGGCAACCCGCCCGCCGCTGACCTCCGTCGACATGAACCTGGCGGCACTCGGGCGCGAGGCCGGTCTTACGCTTCTTTCGCTCGTCGGCGGCGAACCCGCCGAGCCGGGCATTCGAAAACTGCCGTGCCGGCTGGTGGTGCGTCAGTCATGCGGCCGTCCGCCGGACGGCTGAGCCAAAAGCGCTGCGCGGGGAGCGCGGCCGAAGCAAAACCATGAGGAGGAGAACATGAGAACTATGATTGCCGGGCTCGCTATTGCCGCGAGCATCCTGAGCTTTCCGTCCGCCGCTGCGGAGACCGCGAACATCTGGGTTCGCGCCGACGGCTCGAACTTCATGCCGCGCATCGTCGACGCCTTCAACAAGGGGCATGAGAACCAGGTCAAGCTGGACATCATCCCCAATGCCGAGATCATCCCGAAATACGGCGCCGCTGCCGCCGGCGGCACCGCACCCGACGCGCTCTCGCTCGACCTGATCTACACGCCGTCCTTCGCTGCCGCCGGCCAGTTGGAGGACATCACCGACTGGGCGAAATCGCTGCCTTATTTCAACAGCCTGTCGCCGGCGCACGTGAAGACCGGCACCTACAAGGACCGCATCTACGGGCTGCCGTTCTCCGCAGATAGCTCGGTGCTGATCTGGAACAAGAAGCTGTTCAAGCAGGCCGGCCTCGACCCCGAAAAAGGCCCGACCAATTGGGCCGAGATCGAAGCCTATGCCGAGAAGGTCAACGCGCTCGGCGGCGACATCAAGGGCTTCTATTTCTCCGGCAATTGCGGCGGCTGCAACATCTTCACCTTCACGCCGCTGATCTGGGCCTCGGGCGGCGACATCCTCACCGAGGACGGCTCGAAGGCGACGCTCGACAGCCCGCAGCTGCGCGGCGCGATCGACCTCTACCGCTCGATGGTCAAGAAGGATCTGGTGCCGGCAGGCGCACAGACCGACACCGGCTCCAACTTCTTTGCTGCCTTCGCCGGCGGCAATATCGGCATCTCGCCGTCCGGCGCCTTCGCCATCGGCGCGCTGAACACCCAATACCCAGACATCGACTATGGCGTCACCTTCCTGCCCGGCAAGGATGGCGGCTGGTCGTCCTTTGCCGGCGGCGACAATTTCGTCGTCACCAAGGGCACCACGAAGATCGCGGTGGTGAAGGAGTTCCTCGATTTCGCCTATTCGCTCGAAGGCCAGACCATCCTGGCGAAATACGGCAGCCTTCCCGTGCGCGGCGACATCGCCAATGAGGCGCTCAAAGAACTCGACCCGCGCTACAAGGTCGCCGCAGAGGCCATGGCCAAGGGCCGCACGCCCTATTCGGTGGTGTTCAACGATCTGATCAACTCCGCCAACGGTCCGTGGAACCAGATGGTCAACGAGGTCTTCTTCGGCGAAGACGTCGATGGCGCCATCGCCAATGCGCAGGAAACCATGCAGTCGATCATCGACTCGGCGCCGCAGCAGTAAGCGCCGGCTACCTCCCCCTCGAGGGGAGGTCGGACCGCAGGTCCGGGTGGGGTCGTTGAGGCAGTGCTCGACGTTCTCTTTGCGTCGGCGCGCGTCAGAGGCGACCCCACCCCCGGCCTTCGGCCGGACCCTCCCCTCAAGGGGGAGGGGGACGTAGCGCTAACGGAAGAACAGGCATGAGTTCAATCGCAATACCCACCACCCGGCGGATGAGCGCCGGCCCCACCTCCCCCTTGAGGGGAGGTCGGACCATAGGTCCGGGTGGGGTCGTCTGCGAAGTGCTCGACGTTCTTTTTCATCGGCGCGCTGCACGCAGGACCCCACCCCCGGTCTTCGGCCGGACCCTCCCCTCGAGGGGGAGGGGGACGTAGAGCCATGACCACCATCGCAGCAACCTCCGCCCCAGCGCGTCGCCGCAAACTGGTCGGCGCCGGCCGTCGGCAGTGGATCGGCCTGCTCTATGTCGCGCCGGCCGTCGCCCTTGTCGTCGTCTTTTTCATCGTCCCGCTCGGCATGACGGCGTGGATGTCGCTGCACAACTGGCCGCTGATGGGCGCGCACTCCTTCATTGGCCTCGACAATTACTGGGCGATCCTGCGCGATACCAGGTTCTGGAACGCGCTCAAATTCACCGGCTACTACACGGTGATCGTCACGATCGCGATCTTCGTCGTCGCCTTTCCGCTGGCGCTCTTCATCGAACGGCCGCGGCAGATGACCGGCTTCTACCGGACGTCCTTCTTCATGCCGGCCGTCATCGGTTTTGCCTCGGCCAGCCTGCTCTGGTCGTGGCTCTTGAATGTCGATTCCGGCCTGTTCAGCCCGGCCGCCTTCGAGCTCGGCCTGACCGAAAGGAAGGTCAATCTGCTGGCGACGTTCCAGCCGGCGTTCTGGTCGATCATCGCCATGGTCGTCTGGAAGGTGGCGGGCTTCACCATGATCATCCTGATGACCGGCCTGCAATCCATCCCGCCGGATCTGCAGGAGGCGGCGATGATCGATGGGGCAGGGCCGCTGGCGCGGTTTCGCGCCATCACCCTGCCGCTGATGCGCCGCACGCTGGCGCTGGCGCTGATTCTGTCGGTTGCCGGCTCGGTGCTCGCCTTCGACCAGTTCTACATCATCCTGCGCGGCGGGCCGCGCAACCAGACGCTGACCGCCGTCTATTGGATTTTCAACCAGTCATTCGTGTCGTTCAAGCTCGGCTACGGCGCCGCCCTGTCGATGATCCTGCTGGTCATCCTGGTCGCGCTCAGCCTGATCCAGCTGCGGCTGCTGCGCCAACCCGAGGGAATTGACTGATGGCGCAGGCACGCAGCCGCAAACGCCGCATCGGCATGCAGATTGCCGAGCACTCGACGGGGATTATCGCCTCATTGCTGTTCCTGGCGCCGATCGTCTGGACCGTGCTTTCGGCGTTCAAGCCGGCGCAGGAGTCGCGCCAGCCGCCGCTGCCGCCTTGGCCGACGACGGGTTTTTCGGTCGAGAACTACGCCACGCTCAACACCTTCGGCGATGGCCTCTGGCTGCCGGCGCAAAACAGCATCTATGTCTCTGTTATGACGGTGGTGCTGTCGGTGATCGTCAGCGTGCTGGCCGGCTACGGTTTCTCGCGCTTCCGCTTTCCGCTGAAGAACCTGCTCTTCGTCCTCATCCTGTCGACGATCATGATCCCGTTCCAGTCGATCCTGACGCCGATCTTCCTGGTGCTGACCAAGATCGGCCTGCACAACACGCTGACCGGGCTGGTCTGCGTCTATGTCACGCTGCAGCTGCCGTTCTCGATCTTCATGATGCGCAACGCCTTCGACGCGGTTCCGCGCGAGATCGAGGAGGCCGCCCGCATGGACGGCGCCAACAACGTCACCATGCTGCTCAGCGTGATGCTGCCGCTGGTCTGGCCGGGCATCGTCACCATAGCGCTGTTCGCGTTCTTAGGCGCCTGGAACGAGTTTTTGGCAGCGCTCGTGCTGATGACGGACCAGTCCAAATTCACGCTGCCGATCATGATGACGGCGCTTCAGTCCGGCCGCTTCGGCGCCATCGACTGGGGCGCGGTGCAGGCCGGCGTCACCGTGATGATGGTGCCATGCCTGGTGCTCTTCCTGTTGCTGCAGCGCTTCTACATCCGCGGCCTCATGGCAGGGGCCGTGAAGTGATCCCTATTCGAACGGAGTAAATTGATGACCGCATCGCAATCCGCTAAGCCGAAGCTCGCCTTCCGTCCGCTGCCGGTGCCACAGGTCGATATCAGGGGCTTTTGGGGCGACCGCGTCGATGCAGTCGCCACCAGGACCGCCGATATCCTCTATGACCGCTGCGTCGAGGCGCGCATGCTCGAGCAGATCGACCCGGACCGGCCATCGCCCGGCGTCGTCATTCCGTTCCACTCCCCATCGCCGGACGAGGCAGCCGCCGCCGGCAACGAGTTCACCGGCTCGACGGTGACGACGCAGATGTTCTGGGACAGCGATTGGGGCAAGACGATCGAGACCGCCGCCTATTCACTCTACCGCCGCCGCAATGACGATCTGGAGAAGAAGATCGACGCCGTCATCGATATGTACGGCAAGCTGCAGCAGCCCGACGGTTATCTCTCCAGCTGGTACCAGCGCATCCAGCCCGGCCTGCGCTGGACCAATCTGCGCGATTGCCACGAGCTCTATTGCGCCGGCCATCTGATCGAAGGCGCGGTCGCCTACTACCAGGCCACGGGAAAACGCAAGCTGCTCGACGTCATGTGCCGCTATGTCGACCATATCGCCGAGACGTTCGGTCCCGAGGCCGGCAAGAAGAAGGGCTATTGCGGCCACGAGGAGATCGAGCTGGCGCTGGTCAAGCTCGCGCGGGTCACCGGCGAGCAGAAGTATATGGAACTCGCAAAATACTTCATCGACCAGCGCGGCCTTGAGCCGCATTATTTCGACGAGGAGGCGCGGGCCCGCGGCACCGACCCCAAGGCCTATCATTTCAAGACCTACGAATACAGCCAGTCGCACAAGCCGGTGCGCGATCAGGACAAGGTCGTCGGCCATGCGGTCAGGGCGATGTATCTCTATTCGGGCATGGCTGATATCGCGACCGAATATGGCGACGACACGCTGCGGGTGGCGCTCGACCGGCTGTGGGACGATCTCATGACCAAGAACCTCTACGTCACCGGCGGCCTCGGCCCATCGTCGCACAATGAGGGCTTTACATCAGACTACGATCTGCCCAATGAAACCGCCTATGCCGAGACCTGCGCTTCGGTCGGACTGGTGTTCTGGGCGAGCCGCATGCTCGGCATGGGCCCCAATGCGCGCTACGCCGACATGATGGAGAGGGCGCTCTACAACGGCTCGATTTCAGGCCTGTCGCTCGACGGCTCGCTGTTCTTCTATGAAAATCCGCTGGAAAGCCGGGGGAAGCACAACCGCTGGAAATGGCATCGCTGCCCGTGCTGTCCGCCCAATATCGGGCGCATGGTGGCTTCGATCGGCAGCTATTTCTACAGCCTGTCGGACGACGCGCTGGCTGTCCACCTCTATGGAAATAGCACGGCTCGTTTCGATATCGCTGGCGGGCCGGTGACCTTGACCCAGACCAGCAATTATCCTTGGGACGGGGCAGTCTCGATCGCGATCGAGCCCGAGGCGCCGACCGAGTTCACCTTGCACCTGCGCCTGCCGGCCTGGTGCCGCAAGGCGGCGCTCAAGGTGAACGGGGAGGCAGTCGATCTGGATGATGTAACCAGCGACGGCTATGCCGCGATCCGCCGCGAGTGGCGCAAGGGCGATCAAGTCGAGCTCGGCCTCGAAATGGCGGCCGACCGGCTCTACGCCAACCCGCAGGTGCGCCAGGATATCGGCCGCGTCGCGCTAGCCCGCGGTCCGCTGATCTATTGCGTCGAGGAGACCGACAATGCCGGCCAGCTGCATCGCATCGCCTTGCCACGCACGGCAAACATCGAGGCGCGTGAGGAGCCGAACCTTCTGGGCGGCGTCGTGACACTCTCGGCAGTTGCCGAGAAAGAGGCCTCTGAAAACTGGGAAGACGGGCTCTATCGCACCGAACCGCCGGCAGTGGAGGAGACGAAAGTCAAAGCCGTTCCCTATTTCGCCTGGGACAACCGCGATCCCGGCGAGATGCTGGTTTGGCTGAGGAGTTCCTGATCCGCGACGCGGATCTTGAGCCGACGAAAGGCATTGTCTTGAATTTGCCGCCACTGCGCTAATTTAGAGGGGGAGAGTGGCGCCAGCCACTCGAATGGGTGGAGGCAGAGTTGGCGCTCGAAGATGTCGCGCGTCCGAGCGCCGGCGGTCGTTCTGTAGCCGTAGCCGTCGCGGCGGTGCCGCTCCTTTTCGTCGTCAGCGGGTTAGCCATTCGCTATGCGGCATTTGCTTCGGTATCGGACGAATCGGGTTTCGCGGCTTATGCCCGTGCGCTCTGCCGGTGGGATTGCGCCTGGTACATTGGCATCAGTGAACTAGGTTACGAACGCTTTCCTATTCCAAACCAAAGCAATGTCGGCCGCTGGGGCTTCTTTCCATTCTATCCGATGCTGGTGGCGGCGATCCGGATTGTTTTCCCTTTCCCGACGATACTGGTCGCCACCGTCACCTCCATTGTTTGCAGCTATGCCGCCTGCCTGGTGGCATGGCCGCTGCTGGAGAAGAACATGCGCGCCTACGTGCTGTATTGCGCCTTTCTGCTCAGCGGCCCGTTCTCTTTTCACTTCACGACGTTCCTGACCGAACCTCTTTTCGTGCTCCTGACCTCGTGCGTTTTTCTGGCGCTCAAGCGCTCCAGCTATCTGGCCGCGGGCGTTTTATCCGCGCTCCTGTCGGCGACGAGGCTGGTCGGGGTTCTCGTCGTATTTGCGACCGTCATTCAAATGCTCAGGGAGCACCGCGAGCACGGCGGATCGACGCTGTCCTTCCCGCGCTGGGTGCTTGGCCGGCCGGATCTGCTCGTCGCTATCCTCATCTCACCTGCCGGTTTGTTCGCTTACATCCTGTTTCTTTATCTTACGATCGGGGACGGCTTTGCGTTCTTGCATGTCCAGCGCGCATTTGGACGGGTAGCGGGCAATCCACTCGTCTTCTTATGGGACGGGCTCTCCGCCGTTCCGGCCACCGGCTGGCTGCCCACGGCGCCGCAATGGAGCGCGCTCGCCGCAATCGCCGGATTGGCGCTGTCGGCGGGCCTAGTGGCTCGCAGGCAATATGGCGCTGCGCTGTTCTGTGCGCTCTGCATCATCCTGCCATTGATCACCAACCTGGCCTCGATGGTCAGGTACGTCATTGGGCTTGCGCCTCTGACAATGTTGTTGGCCGTCCTGCTATCGGTGTCGAGGCTGACCTACCTAGCGGCTTTGGTTATTTTCCTGGGCGCCTGTTACTTCATGACTGCGGCGTGGATCGGGGGCTACCTTGCCCTGGTCTGACACGCTAGTGCCTTACAGACGCGCCGCCTGGCTCAGCGGCTACGCGTTCGCGGCGATTCTGGCCGGGTCCGAGATCGTCATCCTTGCGCTTGCTCTCAATCCGAACGTCAACGCCGACTATCGCGCCTATTACATCGATAAAACGACCACGTGCCTCAACCGCGATGCCGTCGGCAGCTACACACTTGGCGAGACGGTATCGTTCCGCAGCGACGGCGCCAAACGGGCAGCCAGCATGAAGGTCTGCGGCTGGTCGGGGTCGGCAGGCGACGGCACCCATTCGCTGGGCGAGACCTCGCGGCTTCGCCTGGAGATACCGCCGCTCGGTCACGGCTTGGCTGCCACGCTGCAAATGGCCGCCGTCATTCGGCCACCACAGATCACGCAGAGGGTGGTGATCTCGGTGAACGGGGTTCGGGCGCAGGCGGTGACGCTGTCTGGCAAAGAACCACGGATGGTTACGTTCATCATTCCACCGGCGGCTCTCGGCAAGACCGATACACTCGACATCGCCTTCGACTATCTCGACGGCATCCCGCAAACTCCGGCCGCCAGCAACATCTACAAGCGCTCCATCAAGCTGGTGTCGTTCCGGCTGGATGCTGTTGACACGGATTAGGTGGGGCGGTCGCCTTGCCGGCCGGATCTTCGCCGCGCAAAAACCCATCGGTCGAGCATGAGAAGATTGATCGCTGGAATAAGCAAGCAGGTAATCAGAACGGCAAAGATGGGCGACAGGCCGAGCTTCATGGTGAAAAGCGCCGGCACTGCGTAAGCCATGCCGAAGCCGGTCGCGGTCAGCAAGAGAAAACGCGCAGCTTCCGATCTGTGCGATCCGCTCGACATGAAAGTTACCGATTTGTGGGCGAGATAAGAAAACACGGCCGCCGCGGCGTAAGCCGCAAGCGACGCCTGGATGGGCGTGACGCCGATCCATTCCGATTTGATCAAGACGGTAGCCAGGACAGCATAAAGGATCGTCGCAGCGATGCCGACCAGCCCGAAGCGCGCCAGCAGCTTCAGCCCGGCACCGGCGGTCGAACGGCCCTTAGACATGCGCGCTGCACGCATACTGGGCCCCGAGCGGTAGAGGAGCAAGCAGGCGCTCGAGTCTTCTGGCGAAGGGCCTGGCCGAGGGCAGCAGCAGGAAATGCTCGGATCGGATATCCCGAAAACCCGTCTCCTGAAAGAGGGACCTTGCTTTGGCCGCGTTGAGCAGGACCGCGTCCTGGTCGAATGGACACCGCAACACCGCAAGACGCGTCAGCAGATTATAGGGATTGTGCTCGATGATGCAGGCGACGCCGCCCGGCCGCACGACGCGCCGCATTTCCCGGAAGAAATCGAGCCAGGAGACAGGCGGAACGTGATGGACGACGCAACTGGCGAAAGCCAGATCGAACGCGCCGTCCTCATAAGGCAGGCGCAGCGTGATGCACGCGTGATAGATCACACCTGGATTGTCCCGGCTGGCGCGCAGGATCGATTCCTCCGAGACGTCGCAGCCATCCAGGCTTTCGAACGCGCCTTCGAGATAAGGATGGAGCGAACCGACGCCGCAGCCGATATCCAGCGCCCGCACATTAGCCCCGCCCTGCCGAAGCCCTCGTTCGGCAACGAGACGCCGCAGCAGGTCGGCCTTGGCGATCAGAAAGAAGTCGTGCCTGAGGCCGGAAAACCGGATGGATCCTGCGACCGCCTCGCCATAATTTGATTTATAGCTGTCGAAGAGTTCGGCCATCAGCCGAGGCTCCATTCCTGGGTTTTCGAAGCGATCTTCGGCTCTCACCAAGAGGAGCGGCACGCATCGCCTTATCGAATCCGGTGACCCGATCGATCACGTAAAGCGGACGGCGTTTCACCTCGGCGTGGATACCGCCGACGTAAAGTCCGACCACGCCGGTCATGAAAAGATTGATGCCGCAAAGGAGCGACACGATCACCACGGTGGATGTCCAGCCGGCAATGATGCCGGTTTCAAAAATCCAGGCGAAGATGGCGTAAGCGCCGAACACTGCCGCAAGCGCGGAAATGGCCAATCCGCCCCACAGAGCCATGCGCAGCGGCTTCTCGGAGAAGCTGACGATGCCGTGAACGGCAAGGTGCATCATCTTCCAGAATGGGTATTTGGTCTGGCCCAGGGTCCGCGCCGGGCGTTCGAAAGGCACCGCCGTCTGCTTGAACCCCATCCAGGCGAACATGCCCCTGACGAAACGGTCGTGTTCGGGCATTTGCTTGAAGGTTTCCAGCGCCTTGCGGCCGACCAGGCGGAAATCGCCGACGTCGCGCGGGATGTCGACCGACGTCATTTTCTCCAGCAGGCGGTAGAAGAGACTCGCCGTAATGCGCTTGAACCAGGATTCGCCCTCACGCTTGACGCGGCGGGCATAGACGATCTCGAAACCTTCCTTCCACTTCGCCACCAGATCGAGAACCACCTCCGGCGGGTCTTGCAGGTCGGCATCCATGACGATGACTGCATCACCCGCAGCCGCGTCCATGCCGGCCGTGATCGCGATCTGGTGGCCGAAATTGCGGGAAAGCTCGATCAGCCGGAAGCGCGGCTCGACGGCGACCACGTTCCGAAGGTATTCGACGCTCCCATCAAGGCTTCCATCATCGACGAAGATCGCCTCAGCCTCTCCGTCCAACCGGCAGATCAGGGAGCTGATCCGCTCGATCAGTCGAGGCAGGACCTGCTCTTCATTGTATATGGGAAGGACCAACGAGTACCGTGGCGGCGACACGTTCACCGCAGTCCTGATGCTTTGGATCACAGAGTCTCGCATGCGGTTGAAAATGGAACGCAAGCTACAAAGTTCCCAAGGTACACAAGAAAATGCTAATTTAATGGTTCGGGTAGATGCCGATCATGCGTGGGAAAGGAGATAGGCGGCGTTACCGCGATCGACACGTCCGCATGTGATCGAGACACGACGTCAAAGGGGCTGTCGGCCGGTCCGAACCTGGCGCGAAGCAGTCTTTGAGGAACCTCTTCGGTCATGCCGCCTGAAGCCGATGTCCGCTGGCCGATCTATTCTGCTTGCCACTTCTGCCATTGCACAAGCCACATCGGAACAATAGATGGTGCGGAGCGGCCGCCACTTATGTCAGGCGGAAAAACAGGACTATGCGCATGACCGATACGCTGGACTCAGCGAAATTGACCGACCGCGTCGCGGCCCTGGTCGAAGCGGCCAAACGGGCCGGAGCCGACGCCGCAGACGCGGTTGCGGTGCGCGGCCGCTCGACTGGCGTGTCGGTGCGGCTTGGCAAGGTCGAGGGGACCGACGCGTCCGAGAGCGAGGATGTCTCGCTGCGCGTCTTCGTCGGCAAGCGGGTGGCGAGCGTCTCGGCGACCGCTGCCTCAGACCCGAAAGCGCTGGCCGAGCGCGCCGTGGCGATGGCCAAAGTGTCCCCTGAGGATCCCTATCAGGGCCTCGCCGATCCGGCCCTGCTGGTCGATAAGCCGCGCGACCTCGATTTGTTCGACGCGACGGAAGTTTCGGCCGACCAGTTGAAGGAAGCAGCGCTGGCCGCGGAAGCGGCCGCCCTTGCCGTCAAGGGCGTTACTAATTCGGCCGGCAGCGGCGCCAGTGCCGGGCTTGGCGGGTTGGTGCTCGCCACCTCGCACGGCTTTGTCGGCCACTATGTCGCGTCGCGCTTTTCGCGCTCGACCAGCGTCATCGCCGGCGAGGGCACCGGCATGGAGCGCGATTATGAATTCTCCTCGCGCCAGCATTATTCCGATCTCGACGCGCCTGAGGACATCGGCCGCAAGGCCGGCGAACGCGCCGCGCGGCGCATCGGCGCGCGCAAGGCGGCGACCGGCCCGGTCAATGTGGTGTTCGACCCGCGTGTCGCTCGCGGCATCGCCGGTCATCTCGCCGGCGCCATCAACGGCGCGTCCGTCGCGCGCAAGACCAGTTTTCTGCGCGACATGATGGGCAAGCAGGTGGCGGCGGCCGCGATCACCGTCACCGATGAGCCGCTGCGGCGCCGTGGCCAGGCGTCGCGTCCGTTTGACGGCGAAGGCATCGAGGGCGAAAGACTGCTCATGGTGGAGAAAGGCATTTTGAACCACTGGTTCCTGTCGACCTCGGTCGCGCGGGAATTGGGGCTGACCACCAACGGGCGCGGCTCACGCAACGGCTCCTCCGTCTCGCCATCGTCGACCAACCTCGCCATCGAGCCGGGCGAGCGGGCGCCCGAAGACCTCATCAAGTCGCTCAAATCAGGTTTTTACGTCACCGAAGTGTTCGGCCAGGGCGTCGATATGGTGACTGGCGAGTACAGCCGCGGCGCTTCCGGCTTCTGGATCGAGAATGGCGAGCTCGCCTATCCGGTTGCGGAAGTGACCATCGCCTCGAATTTGAAGACCATGTTCCTCAACATGGTTCCGGCGAGCGATCTCGATCGCAATTTCGGCACCGCCGCACCAACGCTGCTGATCGAAGGCATGACCCTTGCCGGAGCTTGACCAAGTCACCTCCGCCGATGCCCGCGAGGACTTGGCCCTGCTGCGCGACGCTGCCCGCGAGGCGGGCGTCATCGCCATGCGCTATTTCGGCAACAATCCGCAAGTGTGGATGAAGGGCGGCACCTCGCCGGTGAGCGAGGCCGATCACGCCGCCGACGCCTATCTGCGCGAGACCTTGCTTGCGGCACGTCCTGACTATGGCTGGCTCTCGGAGGAGACGGCCGACGATCCGGCAAGGCTTGCCGCCCGCCGCACCTTCGTCGTCGATCCAATCGACGGCACGCGCGGCTTTCTTGAAGGCCTTCGCACGTGGTGCGTCAGCGTCGCGGTGGTCGAGGACGGTCGCACGCTTGCCGGCGTGCTCGAATGTCCGGCCACGGAGGAGACCTATTGGGCGCTATCAGGTGAGGGGGCGTTCCTGAATGGCCGTCGCATTACCGTGCGCCGCCCGGCAGCGATGGTCGAAATCGGCGGGCCGAAGCCATTGGTCGGCCTGTTGCCGGCGGAATGGCAGGGCCGGCTGAACCGCGTGCCCTATATTCCCTCGCTCGCGTACCGGCTGGCGATGGTCGCCAATGGCATGCTCGACGCAACCTTCGTCAAACCCAACGCACATGACTGGGATATCGCCGCGGCGGACCTCATCTTGCGCGAGGCCGGCGGCGCATTGCTCGACCAGAAGGGCCGCGCACCGCGCTATGCCGGCGAAGTGATCAGCCACGGCGCCCTGGTTGCCGGCAGCGGCGAACTGCTCGCCGTCCTCTCCGGCATCATCGCCGGGCAGGACAGTTGAACATATCATCAATGGTTCCAAAGTCGGCGGCTTTGGTCTAGACCTGTCACAAACTCACGATATGTGAAGGACCGACATGACCGCGGAAGACGGAAAGAAGCAGCTTTTGCACCTGGTGTTCGGCGGCGAACTGAAGACGCTGGGCGGGACCGAATTCCGTGATCTCGACGCGCTCGACATCGTCGGCATCTATCCGGACTATCAATCCGCGCAGACGGCATGGAAGGCCAAGGCCCAGGCCAGCGTGGACAATGCTCATATGCGGTATTTCGTCGTTCACCTGCACCGGTTGCTCGACCCCGACACCAAGGCTGCCGATTGAAATCGATGGATCATGAAGCGGTGAAAGGATCGGCCACGAGGTCTGGAGTCAGGAGGCATCCTAGCGGCACCCCGCGGACATTCTGGCGCAAGATTCGCGAACCGCTGGCGCAATCGCGATTTGTCAAGAACGCCATCGCCAGCCTATTTGCGCAGTTCGTTCGTCTGATCCGCCTGACCAACCGCGTTGTCGACGGATCGGCGCAGATATCGGGTGGCGCTTACTCGCAATTCGAGCCGGGCATCATTGCGCTGTGGCACGGCCAGCATCTTCTGACCCCTGCCTACTACCCCAAGGGAAGGCCGCTGGTCGCCATGGTATCGCGCAGTGCCGATGCTGAGCTCAACGCGCTGATGATCGAGAAATTCGGTATCGAGGCGGTGCGCGGCTCGGGCGGACGCGAAGGCGCGAAGCATCTCGACAAGGGCGGCGCCAAGGCGCTGATTGCCCTGAAAAAGTCGCTCGCCACCGGCAAGAACGTCGCCATGATCGCTGATATTCCTCATGGCACGCCGCGCGACGCGGGGCTTGGCATCGTTCTCTTGGCGCGGCTCTCGGGCCGGCCGATCCTGCCCGCGGCAATCGCCACCAGCCGCCGTAAGGTGCTGGAGCGCAGCTGGGACAAGACCACGATCAATCTGCCGTTCGGCCGCTCGTCGATCGTCGTGGGAACGCCGGTGTTCGTTCCGGCCAATGCGGATGAGGCCGAAATGGAACGCAAGCGCCAGGAGGTCACGGCCGCGCTCAACGCCGCAACCGCCGAGGCCTATCGCCTCGTGGATGGCTCGAAATGAGCGGGCGCTGGGCGCGCACCTTCCTGACGGCGTATCGTTTCGCGGGCGCAGCCGCCTATCCGCTGATTGGTCCTTATGTTGCCTGGCGCACCTCCAGGGGCAAGGAGGACCGAATTCGCCGGCGCGAGCGCTATGGAATCGCCGGGCGCGAGCGTCCCGAAGGGCCGGTGATCTGGATCCATGCGGCGAGCGTCGGCGAGACCATCGCCGTCGTGCCGCTGGTCGAGAGCATCCTCGACTACGGCGTCAACATCGTGCTGACGACGGGCACTGTCACCTCCGCTCAGGTTGCCGACGAACGGCTCGGCGACCGCATCATCCACCAATATGTGCCGCTCGACCTCAAGCCGGCGGTCAGCCGCTTCCTCGACCATTGGCGGCCGGATCTGGCGATCATCGCCGAATCTGAGATTTGGCCGATGACCATCCTGGAGCTCGGCGCGCGCCGTGTGCCGCAAGTGCTGGTCAATGGCAGGCTGTCGGACCGTTCGTTCAAATCCTGGAAGAAGCGCGCCAACATCGCCGAGGCGCTGTTCGAGAATCTCGCCCATGTCGTCGCCCAGTCGGAAATCGACGGCGAGCGCTTCCTCTCGCTTGGCGCCCGGCCGGTGACCGTATCCGGCAATCTCAAGGTCGACACGACGCCGCCGCCGGCCGATGAAAGGGCGCTGTACACGCTGAAACGCCAGATCGGCGTCCGTCCGACCTGGGCGGCAATCTCGACCCATGACGGCGAGGAAGTGGTCGCCGCCGAGGTTCACGCGATGCTGCACAAGCGTCACCACGGTCTTTTGACGATCGTCGTGCCTCGCCATCCCGATCGCGCCGAAGCGCTTGCCGCGCAGATTTCCGGGATGGGCCTGAAAGTCGCTCGGCGCAGCAAGGGCGAAAGAATCACCGCCGATACGGACATTCTGCTTGGCGACACGATCGGCGAGATGGGGCTTTATCTCAGGCTGACGGAGATTGCCTTCGTCGGCCGTTCGCTCACCTCCGAGGGCGGCCAGAATCCGCTGGAGCCGGCCATGCTCGACACCGCGGTGCTGGCCGGCCGCAATGTCCAGAATTTTCGCGAGACCTATCAGCGCCTGCTCGACAGCGGCGGTGCCAAGTTGGTGCGCGACCGCGACATGCTGGCCGGCGCCGTCAATTTCCTTTTGAGCAACGAGGTGGCTCGCCACGAAATGATGGCAGCCGGTGCGGCGACCGTCGACGAGATGCGCGGCGCGCTGGCGCTCACGTTGAAGTCGCTTGAGCCCTATATTCAGCCGTTGGTCGTCAAGTCGCGCCTCAAGGGCGCCAACGGCCGCTAAGGTGGCCAGCGAAGCGCCACCCTTCTGGTGGGAAGAACCGGACTGGCGCGCGCTGGCGCTGACGCCGCTGTCCGCGATCTATGCCCTCATTGCCGGCCGCCGCATGCGCTCGGCGGCGCGCGAAAAGGTCGAGGCGCCGGTGCTGTGTGTCGGCAACTTTACCGTCGGCGGCACCGGCAAGACGCCGGTGGCGATCGCGCTCGCCGGACAGGCCAGGCGCATGCATCTCAATCCCGGCTTCCTGTCGCGCGGCCATGGCGGCTCCTTCGCGCAGCCGCATGTCGTCGATCCGCATCACGACGCCGCCAAGCATGTCGGCGACGAGCCGCTGCTTTTGGCCGAGCACGCGCCGGTCGCGGTCACGCCGAACCGGGCCGCCGGCGCGCGTCTTCTGCTGGAAAAGCATGGCTGTGATTTCCTGATCATGGATGACGGCTTCCAGAGCGCGCGCATCCATATCGATTACGCGCTGGTCGTCGTCGACGCGCGCTACGGCGTCGGCAACGGCCGCGTCATTCCTGGCGGTCCGCTCAGGGCTGGTATCGTCGACCAGCTGGTTTTCACCAGCGCGCTGCTGAAGATGGGCGAGGGCCTTGCTGCCGATGCGGTCGTCCGCCAGGCGGCGCGCGCCGGCCGGCCGATCTTCGAGGCGCGTACACGGCCAAGCAGGACGGCGGGGCTGGTCGGCAAGCGATTTCTGGCCTTTGCCGGCATCGGTCATCCCGACAAATTCTTCGACACGGTCCGTGAGGCCGGCGGCCAAGTCGTGCTGACCCGGTCGTTTCCAGACCATCATTTCTATGGTGAGGACGAGCTTGCCGAACTGGCAACGACAGCGCGAGGTGCCGGACTTGCCCTCATCACCACCGCCAAGGACGCCGCCCGGCTGCGCCACGATGCTGCGCCTGCCGAGTTCCTCGGGCAGCTCGATGTGCTGGAAATCGACACCGTGTTCGATCCCGACCACGTGCCCGAACGCATCATCGACGAGACGCTGGATGCCTGGCGGCAGCGCAAGCTGAAGGGGTGACTTTGGAGCCGATCCGGAAGCTGGTTTAACGCCGGCTGCGCAATTCCGGATGTGCCTCGATCTCGCGGCGCAGCGAGGCCGCAGCACTGACATAGGGCTCCTGCCTGGCGACGCTCCAGTATTTGAGTTCATCGAGCGGGATGCTTTCGCCGGTGACCGCGCAGCGCACGAAGGCGCCGGGGCTGGTCACCTGGAAGTCGCCGTCTAGGTAGCGGATACGGGCTTCCTTGCCGCCGGGGCCTTCGAAACGGTTCATCATGACATGGAGCCAAGGTTCATGACGATGTCATCGCCACAAATTGCCGGCAAGGTCAAGCTTGGAGCGAGACAAGGTTGGGTTTAGTCGGCTCCGTTTCGGACGATAACCAGCCGAGTAAGCCGGCAAAGTGGATGCCTGGCATCTTACTGCTCAGCTACGATGAAATCCTCGATCTTTTCCGCCGCCAGC
Organism: Mesorhizobium sp. M6A.T.Ce.TU.016.01.1.1; assembly: GCF_003997065.1. Taxonomy (NCBI): domain Bacteria; kingdom Pseudomonadati; phylum Pseudomonadota; class Alphaproteobacteria; order Hyphomicrobiales; family Phyllobacteriaceae; genus Mesorhizobium; species Mesorhizobium sp. M6A.T.Ce.TU.016.01.1.1. The sequence continues at coordinate 67,788 of NZ_RZTJ01000005.1, forward strand.
CCGGCCTGGAGCGCGATGCGCCGGGCAAGCTCGGCAGCGGCGGCGCGCGGTCGCCCCATAGGCCGGTCGAGCCAGTAGGATATCGGACTGAGAACGATGCGGTCGTCGACGGCGACGATGCGGCCTGACTTCAGTTGATGCTCGGTCATCGGTGGCCGCGCCAGCGCGATGCCGAGGCCGTGAGTGGCAGCATCGAGCACCAGATTGTAATCCTCGAAGCGCCGGTCCTGTGGGCGCGGACGATAGTCGATGTCCTGCGCGGCAAACCAGGCGCGCCAGGCCGAGGCGTCCGAATCGTTGATCAGCGGGAATTTGAGCAGCCGGGCAGGATCGCCACGGCCGATCTCCCTGGCGAGCTCCGGCGAGGCGACGGGGAAAACATGTTCCTCGAAAAGCTGCACCGAGACGCGGCCGGGGATGCGGCCGCGGCCGCAGCGAATCGACAGATCAATACCTTCGTCGGCGAGATCCGCCTGGCGGATATCGACGTCGAGCACGATGCGCAGCTTGGACGGGTTGTTTTCCAGCGCCGCCATGCGCGGCATCAGCCACAGCCCGCTGACCGACGGGATCGAGGTCAGCCGCACCACGGCGGTGCCGCGCGGCTCGATCCAGCGGTCCGAATTGCTGGAGATCAGCGCGAAGGCCTCTGTGGTTCGCAGATGCAGCCGGTTGCCTTCGATCGTCAGCGAAACGCCCCGCGCGCCGCGATCGAACACTTTCAGCCCGAGCCAATCCTCGAGCTTGGCGATCTGCCGGCTGACGGCGCCATGGGTGAGGTTGAGTTTTTCGGCAGCGGCCGAAAAGCTGCCCGTCCGCGCCGCGGCGTCGAAGGCGCGCAGGGTTTCAAGCGGCAGCATCGCGTCTGAGCTGTGATCCATAGTCACAGCTGACTCTCGATTTGGTCGTTTGTCAACCGGTCAGGAAAGGCATTTTGTGTGTTTGTGCATATGAAACGCGAGAGAATTGAAATGAGCGCCTGTACCGGAACGTTGAATTCGACACAGCGGATGGACACCACGGCAGCCATTGCGGTGGCGCTGACGGTGGTCGGTTGGGCGTCCGCCTTCCCGGCGATTCGTGCCGGCCTCGCCGCCTTCGGGCCACTGGAACTCGGCGCGCTGCGCTTTGCCATCGCGGCGGTGCCAGCGGCGATATTCCTCGCCGTCAAGCGGCCGGCGCTGCCAAAGCTCGACGAAATATGGCGCTTTGTCTTCGGCGGTGCCGTCTTCGTCGCCCTGTACACGGCAATGCTCAATTTCGGCGAACTGACCGTCTCGGCGGGTGCGGCCGGCTTCATCATCAATGTCAGCCCGATCTTCACCGCGATCATGGCGATGGCACTGCTCGGCGAACGCTTCTCAGGCCTGGCCTGGGCAGGCACAGCCATCTCCTTCGCCGGCATCGGCATCATTGCCATGGGCGAGGGGCAGGGCCTGCATTTCAACACCGGCGCGCTGCTCGTGCTGGGTTCAGCGCTGTGCTCGGCCGTCAACACCATCGTCCAGAAGCCACTGTTTGCCCGCCACCACCCGCTGACCATTGCCGCCTCCAACATGGTGCTCGGCGCGCTCTGCCTGGCGCCGTTCCTGCCAAGCGGCCTCGCGCAGGCGGCAGTTGCCGATACCGCCGGGCTTAGCGCCGTCATCTTTCTCGGCATCGTGCCGAGCCTCATCGCCTACGCCGCCTGGGCAACAGCACTTTCCCGGCTGCCGGCGGCGCGTGCTTCGAACTTCCTCTACCTGGTCTCGCCGGTGGCGACGCTGATCGGCTTCTTCTGGCTGGGCGAGGTGCCGACGCTGCGTGGCATTCTCGGCGGTGCACTGGCGCTCGGCGGCGTCATCGTGGTGAATTTGAAGCGCTGATTCAAAAGTTTGGAAGATTCACCTGATTCAAAAGAGCCGCTGAAGAGCGGCTCTTGTCGCATCCGCTGAGCTAGCGTCTCCCGAACAGCCGCTCGATATCAGCAAGCTTGAGCTCGATATAGGTCGGGCGGCCGTGGTTGCAGGTGCCGGAGCCCGGCGTCGCCTCCATCTGGCGCAGCAGCGCGTTCATCTCCTCGGGCTTGAGCAGGCGGCCGGAACGCACCGAGCCGTGGCAGGCCATGGTCGCGGCGATCCTGTCCAGCCGTTCCTTCAGCGTATCGACCGTGTCGTTGTCGGCGATCTCGTCGGCAAGGTCGCGCACCAGCTGCTGGACGTTGGTTTCGCCGAGCATCGACGGCGTCTCGCGCACGGCGACCGCACCCGGGCCGAAGCGCTCGACGGCGAGGCCGAAGCGGGCCAGCGTTTCGGAATGCATGGCGAGCCGCTCGGCATCCTCTTCCGGCAGGTCGACGATCTCCGGCAGCAACAGCATCTGCGACGGCACGGCGCGCGCATGCAGCGCGTTCTTCAGCGCCTCGTAGACCAGCCGCTCATGCGCTGCATGCTGGTCGACGATGATAAGCGAATCCCTGGTCTGCGCGACGATGTAGTTCTCGTGCACCTGGGCGCGTGCGGCACCCAGCACCGTGCCAAGCAGCGTCTCCGCCGTCTCAGTCTGTCCGGCACGCGCGTCGGCGCTGTGAAGCGGGCCGGCGTCGAACGCCGCTTGATCGTTTTCGCCGAAGCCGCCATTTCCTGGTTCGGTATTTTCAAACCCCATGTCCAGCGGCCGTTGCGGCGAGCGGGCCGGGTCGAAACCGGCGGAGCCGGAGGCACGGTAGGCCGCCTCGTAGCTGCGGTGGCCGTTGGCCGGTCCTGAATGGGCGTAGGACGCCGCGCCCGGCCGGAATGCCGCCATCATGCCGGCTGCCCCTGAAGTGGCGGCACGGATGCCGGCATTGGCCAATGCTTCGCGGATGGCGCCGACGATCAGCCCGCGCACCAATCCCGGATCGCGGAAGCGTACGTCGGCCTTGGCCGGATGGACATTGACGTCGACGATGGCCGGATCGAGCGTCAGGAACAGCACAGTCACCGCATGGCGATCGCGCGGCAGCACGTCGGCGAAGGCGCCACGGATGGCGCCGGCGATCAATTTATCGCGCACCGGCCGGCCATTGACATAGGCATATTGCTGCAGCGCGTTGGCACGGCTGAAGGACGGGATCGAGACGTGACCGGCCAGATGCACGCCATCGCGCACGGCGTCGATGGCGATGGCATTCTCCGGAAAGTCGGCGCCCATCACTTGCGCGACGCGGCGCAGCCGGCCTTCCGGGCTGTCGTCGGTCGCCGGCAGCTCCAGTGTCGAGCGGTCGGAACCGGCCAGCGTGAAGCGTACAGCGGGGAAGGCGATGGCGATGCGCTTGATCACGTCGCTGGTCGCCGAGCTTTCGGCGCGCTCGCCCTTCATGAATTTGAGCCGCGCCGGCGTGGCGAAGAACAGGTCGCGCACCTCGACCGTGGTGCCACGATTGGCGGCCGCCGGCTTGACGGCGGACACGCGGCCACCCTCGATGCCGATCTCGGCGGCGGTGTCGCCGTTGGCCGTGCGCGAGCGGATCGACAGCCGCGCCACCGAGCCGATCGACGGCAGCGCCTCGCCGCGAAAACCGAGCGAGCGGATGTCGTGGATGTTGTCGGCGAGTTTCGATGTGCAATGGCGCGCGATCGCCAGCGCCAGTTCCTTTTCCGGGATGCCCGAGCCGTCGTCGGTGACGCGGATCAGGTTGAGCCCGCCGCCGGCGGTGACGATCTCGACTCTGGCAGCGCCCGCGTCTAGCGCGTTCTCGACCAGTTCCTTGACCACGCTTGCCGGACGCTCGATGACTTCGCCGGCGGCGATCTGGTTGATCATCGTTTCGGAGAGCTGGCGAATGGGCATGAGGGCACTATAGGCGGATTCGCGGCCCATACGGGAGAGGTAGAATTAAGGAATCCGCGGCTTACCGCGAACGGACCGCGCTCTTCACGTCATGAGCCTGGGCAATCCAGCCGCCAGCGCGTCGACGGCAAGACGGACCTTCAGCGGCAAGTGAGGCGTCTGCAGCCATAGCGCATAGGCGTCGTAAAGAAATCCCGGCTGTTCCGGCAGCAGCGGGACAAGTGCGCCGGCCTGAATGCGCTCACGAACCAGCCAGTATGGCAGCCAGGCAAGCCCCATGCCGGCGGCCGCGACATCGGCGATCGCATCGAGGTCGTCGAGCCGCAAGCGGCTGACCGGCATGACCTCCAGCGCAGGCTGGCCATTGCGCGGAAACAGCCATGGTTGAACGACACGGCCCGAACGGCGGTAGATGATGGCCTGGTGGCTGCCGAGATCCCCTATCTGCTGTGGCCACCCGTGCATCTCCAGATAGGATGGCGACGCGCAGACGACCATGCGCTGTCGCGCGATGCGACGCGCCATCACGCCGGCCTGGTCTTCCAGATTGCCGGTCCGGATGGCAAGATCGCAGCCATCCTCTGCAAGATCGGCGAGGGGGTCGCTGAACGACAGGTCGAGTTCGAGCGAGGGATATTGCTGCGCCAGTTCCAGCAGGATCGGAGCAACGCAGCGCCGGCCGAAATGCACCGGCATGATAACGCGCAGCTTTCCGCGTGGTTCGGAAAGTTGATCGGCCGCGAGCGCATCCGCGGCCTCGGCTTCAGCGATTACCATTCGGCAACGCTCATAATAGGCGCGCCCGAAGTCTGTCAGGCTCTGGCGGCGAGTGGTCCGGTTGATGAGGCGCACGCCCAGACGCTCCTCGAGAAACCGAACATGCTTGCCGACCATCGGTCCGGACAGATCCAGAGCGGCAGCGGTCGCCGCGAACGAGCCCAGATCGACGGTTTTGACGAACACGGCCATGCTCGTAAGGCGATCCATATTCAAAACTCCCAGTTTCTACTGTTCTGTCCAAGCGGCTATTTATCTGCCAGACGGCCGCTGGCATAGCCTATTCGGTTCAAATACTTTGGAGTTATGACCGGATGGCACGTGTTGTTCGTTTTCATGAGCATGGTGGTCCCCAGGTTCTGCGCATCGAGAATGTCGATATTCCTGGGCCAGGTCGGGGCGAGATCCAGATCCGGGTCAAGGCGTTGGGGCTCAACCGGGCCGAGGCGCTGCTGCGTTCGGGCACTTATATCCAGACGCCGCCATTGCCTTCCGGTCTTGGCCTTGAGGCAGCGGGTGTCGTCGAAGCGGTCGGCGAAGGCGTGCACGGTTTTGCGCCAGGTGACGCCGTCAGCGTCGTGCCGCCACAATCGATGTCCTGCTGGCCCGCCTATGGCGAGATTGCCACATATCCCGCCAATCTCGTGGTCAAGCACCCGCCGTCGCTCAGCTGGGAAGAGGCGGCGGCCGTCTGGATGCAATATCTCACCGCCTATGGCGCATTGATCGACATTGCCAAGCTCGGCAGGGATGATTTTGTCGTCATCACCGCAGCATCGAGCAGTGTCGGACTTGCAGCGATCCAGATCGCCAACATGGTTGGTGCGACCCCGATCGCGGTCACGCGGTCATCTGCCAAGAAGCAGGCCTTGCTCGAGTTCGGCGCAGCCCACGTCATCGCTTCAGCGGACGAAGACCTGGAGGCCCGGCTGAAGGAAATCGCCGGCCCGGACAACATCCAAGTGGTGCTCGACGCGGTCGGCGGCCCGATATTCGAGCCGCTGACGGCGGCGATGGCACGCGGCGGCATTCTCATCGAATATGGCGGCTTGAGCCTCGAGCCGACGCCGTTCCCGCTGTTCGCCGTGCTGGCCAAGACGCTGACGCTGCGCGGCTATCTCGTCCACGAAATCACTGGCGATCCGGCGAAGTTGGAGGCTGCCAAGGCGTTCATCCTCGACGGATTGATGTCGGGAGCGCTAAAGCCGGTAATCTCCAGGACCTTTCCGTTCGACCAGATCGTCGAGGCGCATCGCTTTCTCGAATCGAACGAACAATTCGGCAAGATTGTCGTGACGGTTTGACCGGGCACTATCGGGATGGCCTCATGCCTGCGCGGCCAGCCAGTCCCGAACCTTGCGGGCATTGTCGCTGAGTTCGCGGTTCTTCGGCCAGATGATGTGGAAGCGCGTGCCGGTTCTCATCACATGGCTGGTGGCGCTCACCAGCAGGCCCGATGCCAGCAGTCGCTCGGCCAGATGCCGCCAGCCGAGCGCGATGCCTTGCCCCTCCATGACCGCCTGAATCACCAGCGCATAGTCGTTGATGCGCAAGCCTCGCCCGGCGTCGGCCTCCTTCAGGCTGGCCCCGGCGGAGTGGAACCACTCCTCCCAGCTCGCCGCCTCGCGAAACGGCTCCTCGAGATGGATGAGGCGGTGTGACGCCAATTCCTCGACGGTTTGCGGCAGGCCGAACTTCGCCGCATAGCTGGCGCCGGCAACGGGAAAGATTTCCTCGTCGGCCAGCGGCAGGCAATGATAGTCCGGCCACTCCCGGGGCTCGCCACCGCGCACAGCGAGCGGAATGCCCTCGGCGATAATGTCGAGGTCGCGGTCGGCGGTCTGGATACGCAGGTCAATGCCCGGCAATTCGTCGCGGAACTGCTGCAGGCGCGGCATCATCCAGAACGAGCCGAAGGCGGTCGAAGCGGCAAGCGTAACATGGCCGCCGGTCGCCTGCTGGCGCAGGTCCTCGGCCGACTTGCGGATATGCGAGAGGCCGAGCGAGACGTCGGCGTGGAAACGCTCGCCGGCCTCGGTCAGGCTGACCTGCCGGTGGCGCCGCTGGAAGAGTTTGGCGCCGAGCTTTTCCTCCAGCCCGCGCACCGCATAGGAGACGGCGGCCTGCGTCATGCCGAGCTCGCGCCCCGCGGCGGTGAAGCTCGACAGCCGCCCGGCGGCCTCGAAGACGATCAGGCTGCCGGCCGATGGCAATAGGTGGCGCAGGCTTCGCATAAGCAGAGCTTATACAAGAGATCAGGATTTTCCAGCGTCACAGTCATATTTCGTCTCGCTAAGTTGAGTGCCTGGGGAGGATGGAGTGGTCATGAACGCACCGGCCGTTGAAGTGAGCGAACACACGAACCGCCGCAGCGGCGGCCGCCTGGGGCGCAAGGCGCTGCGGGGAACTCCCATGGCGTCATTTCCAACCTTGGTCCGTAAGATTCCGGTATACCAAATGGTCCCGGATGAGGCGGTGGAGCTGATCCACCAGGAGTCGCTCTCCATCCTCGAAGAAGTGGGATGCGAGTTCCGTGACGACGAGGCGATCGCGTTGTGGAAGGCGGCGGGCGCCGATGTCTCCGAGACACGTGTCCGCATCGACCGCGCTCTTCTAATGGAACTCGTCTCGAAGGTCCCGCCGGAATTCACGCTCAATGCGCGCAACCCCGAGCGTTCGGTGCGCGTCGGCGGAAACAACTCCATATTTGTGCCGATGTATGGGGCGCCTTACGTGCGTGACCTCGACAACAACAGGCGCTACGGCACACTCGCCGACCTCAACAATTTCCACAAGCTCGCCTACATGGCGCCTGCGCTGCACTCGTCGAGCTCGGTCATCTGCGAGCCGATGGAAATTGCGGTGCCGAAGCGTCACCTCCACATCATCCATTCGGCGCTGAAGCACTCAGACAAGCCGTTCATGGGCATCGTGACCTCCAGGAAACGAGCCGAAGACACGATGGCGATGGCGGGCATCGTGTTCGGCGAGGACTATGTCCGAGACAATCCGGTGCTGGTGTCGATCACCAACTGCAACTCGCCGTTGGTCTGGGACGCCACCATGCTGGACGCGATGAAGGTCTATGCGCGCCACAACCAGCCGCTGATCCTGGCGCCCTTCGCGCTTTGCGGCGCCTCGACTTCGGCATCGGCCGTGGGAGCGGTCGCGCAGGTCAATGCGGAAGCGCTGGCAGGCATCGCCTTCACCCAGCTCCTGCGTCCGGGTTCGCCGCAGATCTACGGACAGTTCATGGTCACTGTCGACATGAAGACTGGTGCCCCCATGGGCGGCACGCCGGAGGCCGCCCAGATGATGTATCTGATGGGGGCACTGGCGCGGAAGTACCGGCTGCCCTGGCGTACGTCCGGATTCCATGTCGGGTCGAAGCTGAACGACGCCCAGGCGGGCTACGAGGCGAACATGCTGATGCATGCCGCCATCCTTGCCGGCGCCAACTACATCTGGCATTCCGCCGGCTGGCTCGAGGCCGGCCTGACCTGCGGCTATTCGAAATTTGCCACGGACTGCGAACAGCTTGTCGGCTGGTACAAGTATGCTGGCGGTCTCCCGTTCGACGATTTCAAGGAGGCGATGGCGGCGATCCGCGAGGTCGGGCCGCAGGGCCATTTCCTCGGCACCCAGCACACGCTCGACCATTTCGAGTCTGCCTTCTTCATACCGAGCATCATGGACTTCAATTCGTTCGAACAGTGGAAGGCCGAAGGGGCAAAGGACCACGATACCCGGGGGCGCGAGAAAGCGCGCAACATGCTCGCCGATTATGAGGAGCCGAAGCTCGATGAGGGCATCGCCGATGGCTTGAGAGATTTCATCGCGCAGCGCGAGGAGCGGCTGCCGGACAGCATTAGTTGATGCAACGGGCGAAGACCCAACGGGAACCACAGGGAGAAAAAATGGCACTCTTCAGAAGCAACGGTGATCGCGTGCCGAATGCGATCGAGGCGATGGGTGAGGATGTTCGCGCAGGCCGGATGGACCGGCGCGAATTTCTGGCGCTGGCAAGCGCCTTTGGGGCATCGACGGCCCTTGCCTATGGCATGATCGGCCTTGCCGTGCCTGAGCGGGCCTTGGCCGAAGAGCCGAAGAAGGGCGGGACGCTGCGCGTTTCGATGTCGGTGAAGGCACAGAAGGACCCGCGCACTTACGACTGGGTGGAGCTTGCGAACATTTCGCGCTGCTGGCTGGAGCCGCTTGTCCGCTACACGCGCGAATTCACTTTCGAGCCGGTCTTGCTCGAGAGCTGGGACGTCAACGACGACGCCACCGAATATGTGCTGCATGTGCGCAAGGGCATCACCTGGAACAACGGCGATGCTTTCAACGCCGATGACGTTGCCTACAATCTGACGCGCTGGTGCGAGAAGGAAGCCGCCGGTAATTCAATGGCCGCGCGCGTCGGTGCGCTGATCGATGCAAAAACCGGCAAGGCCAGGGAAGGGGCAATCACCAAGGTCGATGACAACACGGTCAAGCTGAAGCTGAACGAACCTGATATCTCGCTGATCCCGAACTTCACCGACTATCCGGCGCTCGTGGTCCATCGCAAATTCGATGCCGACGGCGCCGATCCAATCGCCAAGCCGATCGGCACCGGGCCTTTCGAACTCGTGTCTTATTCGGTCGGCCAGAACGCAATCGTCAAGCGTCGTGAGAATGGCAAATGGTGGGGCGGCGAAGCGCCGCTCGACAGTGTCGAATTCATCGACTACGGCACCGACTTCAACGCCTCGGTGAATGCATTCGACTCCGGCGAGATCGACGTCAATTTCGAGACACCCGCCGACTTCATCGACATCCTCGACAAGATGGGGCTGGAGAAATCGGAGGTCGCGACAGCGACGACCCTCGTTGCCCGGACCAACATCACGCACAAGCCCTACGATGACCAGCGAGTGCGCAATGCCCTGCAAATGGCCGTCGACAACAATGCCGTGCTTCAACTTGGCTACGCCGGGCGGGGCACCCCAGGTGAAAACCACCACGTCAGCCCGATCCATCCGGAATACTACCCGCTGCCCAAAAAGACGCGCGACGCGGCGGGCGCCAAGAAGCTGATGGCCGAGGCCGGACAGGCCGACTTCGAGCATGAACTGATCACCGTCGAGGACGATTGGCAAAAGAATACCGGCGACGCGATTGCCGGCCAGCTGCGCGAAGCCGGGATCAAGGTGAAACGCACGGTGCTGCCGGGGTCGACCTTCTGGAACGACTGGACGAAGTACCCCTATTCCATGACCATCTGGTACATGCGCCCGCTCGGCGTTCAGGTGCTGGCGCTCGGCTATCGCACCGGCGAGGCCTGGAACGAAACGGCGTATTCGAATCCTGATTTCGACGCCAAGCTCAAGCAGGCCCTCTCACTCATCGACGTGGAGAAGCGCCGCGAGGTCATGAAGGACGTCGAGCAGATCCTGCAGGATTCGGGCGTCATCATTCAGCCGTTCTGGCAGAAGCTGTACAGCCACATGAACAAGAAGGTGAAGAATTACGCTGTCCACCAGACTTTCGAGATGGATCTCCAGAACGTCTGGCTGGACGCCTGAGTTAACGCCCCAGGGCGCCTGAGTTAACGCCCCAGGCGCCTGAGTTAACGCTCAAGGGGAATTCATGGGCCGCAAAAAAGCCGGGATGCAGGATTCGTGGTATTGAACGGTTCCCGCCACGAAAGCCTGGAGATTATCGGATGAGACTGACTGCGCTTGCCGCCGCCCTCTCGATCGCAGCGCCTGCGGCCGCTCTGGCCGGGCCGGCATCCAACGCGGTGAAGTTCTTCTACATGCCCGAGGTCAAATTCGAGGCCGACGCGCAATACCGCGACCGCTTCACCGAGCCGGTGACCAAGCTGTTCGACCTCAACGACCAGGCAAAGAAGAACAAGCCGGACGAGGTGCCTTGCATCGACTTCGCCCCCGGTCTCGACGCCCAGGATTTCGACGAGAAGACGGTCGCCAAGACGTTGAAGCTGTCTGAAGCAGTGGATGGCGATAGCGCCGAGGTGACGGCGACGTTCAACCTTTTCCCGGAAGGTGATGAATCCAAACGCGAAATGGTCTGGTCGCTCAAGAAGATCGACGGCCAGTGGAAGATCGCCGACATCACCTCGAAGACCAACGGCTGGACGCTGAGTGCGCTCGAATGCCTGGCTGGCCAGACTCCGGAGTGATGCCATGGCCCGCGCCCTGGCTCTGGCGACTGTGTGCCTGCTGGCGGCGGGGTTGAGCAGCGCCGCTGCTCAGGGCCTGTTCGGCGCGCCGCCCGCGAACGCGTCGGCCGACAATGCGGCACCTGCAACTCCGCCGGCCGCGTCTCAGCCGACTGACAGCGCCGCGGCCGCGCCGGTGCAGCCGGGTTCGCCAACGGCGGTGGTGAAGCCGTTTTACGAGCATGTCGGGCTCGAGCTCGATCCGGCCCAGCGCAGCCACTTCGCCGATCCGGCGAAGTCGGTGCTCGACAAGAGCGACGCGCTGCGGAAATCGGGGCAGGGCGAATGCCTCGATCCCAACATGGCGCTCGACAATGCGCAATACGACAAGGCCGAGATCGACAAGAGCCTGAAGACTATCGAAGCGGTCAATGGCGACGCGGCCAAGGTGGTCGTCGCCTTCGTCGTCGCCGGCAATCCGCACCGGCTGGAATGGAAACTCAAGAAGATCGACGGTGACTGGAAGGTCACGGACCTTCTGTCGGTGACCGGCGAATGGGCGCTCAGCCAATACCAGTGCGAGTGAGAAGGGAACCGATGAAGATCATCAACATCCGCGTCACCCATGTCAACGTTCCGCTAGACGCGCCGTTCTGGTGGACGGCCGGGCTTTATGGCGGCGCCTCGAAGTCGATCATCGAGGTCGAGACGGACGAAGGCGTGGTCGGACTGGGCGAGGCGCCATGGTGGCATTTCGGCGAGGTGATCAAGGCCGAGATCGCGCCGGCGCTGATCGGCGCCGATCCGCTCGACATCGCCGACTGCGAGGCGCGCTGCGTGCCGCCCTGGCAGATCACCGCCAACACCGGCGAGAATGCCGCATCCGTGGCGTTCGGAGCCGTCGAGCTGGCGCTGTGGGATATCAGAGGCAAGGTCTTCGGCATGCCGCTCTACAAGCTGCTTGGCGGCGCAGTGCGCAAGGACATTCCGTTTTCGGAGTATTTCGCCTTTCGTCCCGCACAGGACGGGGCGGGCGGCGAGATGACGCCCGACGCGATCGTCGACTATTGCCTGAAGATGCGCGAGCAGCATGGCTCGACCATCTTCGAAGGCAAGCTGATCATGGGCGATCCCGAGCTTGAGATCCGGACGGTGCGGATGTTGCGCGAGGCGCTCGGCGAGAAGGCACAGATCAAGCTCGATTCCAACATGCAGTGGTCGCTGACCACCGCGCGCTGGGTGCTGCGCGAGATCGAACCGTTCAACATCCGCAATTACGAGGATCCGGTCGCGACCTTCGAGGAGATGGCAGCGCTGCGCCAGCATTCGCGCATTCCGTTCTCCACACACATTCCCGATCTCAGACGAGCGGTCGCGCTTGGCGCGCCGGATTACTTCGTCTGCAACTTCGCAGCACTCGGCGGATTGTCGAGAACCCTGAAATTCATCGCCGCCTGTGAGGCGATGGGCAAGGGGTTCTGGTGCTACTCGAACGATCTCGGCATCATGACGTCAGCCTATCTGCATGTCGTGGCGGCGACGCCGTGGATCACCGAAGCATCGCAATCGCTGTTTCGCTGGCAGATCGGCGATGTCATCAAGGATGGTCCTTTCCGGCAGACCGGCAACACGGTGCGCGTGCCGGAGGGCGATGGACTGGGTGTCGAACTCGACCCAGCCGCGATGAAGCGCTGGGCGGGGCACTTCGCCGAGCACGGGCCCATGGGCCATTTCAGCGACCCGAACAATCCCGGCCGCTACCGGCGGCTGCCGCTCAACTGATGCGAGATCGATCGTTTCGAAACTCACCCGCGCCCGCGATAGGGTGCGACACCGGTGTCGGGCAGCCACGCGCCTTCCGGCGGCGTGCCGGTCTGCCAGAACACGTCGATGGGAATGCCGCCGCGCGGATACCAATAGCCGCCAATGCGCAACCACAGTGGTTTGGTCGCGGCGATAATGCGGCGGCCGATCATCACGGTGCACTCTTCGTGGAAGGCGCCATGGTTGCGAAACGAGGTCATGAACAGCTTGAGCGACTTCGATTCCACCAGCAGCGTGTCGGGCGCATAGTCGATGACGATATGGGCGAAATCCGGCTGGCCGGTGACCGGACAGAGCGAGGTGAATTCCGGGCAGGTGAAGCGGACGATGGCCGGCGGCCCGTCGCCGCGCGAAAATGGCACGGTTTCCAGGACTGCCGCTTCAGGGCTCCGTGGTGCCTCGACGTTGGTGCCGAGCTGAGTAAGGTTCTTCGTATCGGTCATGGGCGGTTTCCTTACTGCATGTCGCCCAAAACTGCGCAGCGGTTTTAGGATAACGACATGCGAAAAACAAAAATTTGCCGCTCATTAGCACAATTTGAAACAGCAGGGCCACGATGACCAGCAACGATCCGCTTCTCCAGCCTTATCAGCTCAAACATTTGACGCTGAAGAACCGGGTCATGTCGACCAGTCACGAGCCGGCCTATTCCGAGGATGGCATGCCGAAAGAGCGCTACCGGCTCTACCACGCCGAAAAGGCCAAAGGCGGTATGGCGCTGACCATGACCGCAGGCTCGGCGATCGTCTCGCGCGACAGTCCGGCCGCGTTCGGCAATCTGCACGTCTATGACGACCGCATCGTGCCGTGGCTCACGGAACTCGCTGATGCCTGCCATGAGCATGACTGCAAGGTGATGATCCAGATCACCCATCTCGGCCGCCGTACCGGCTGGAACAAGGCCGACTGGCTGCCGGTGCTGTCGGCCTCACCGGTGCGCGAGCCGGCGCATCGCGCCTTCCCCAAGACCATCGAGGACTGGGACATGGAGCGCATCATTGCCGACTATGCCGCGGCCGCCCAGCGCTGCCAGGTCGCCGGCCTCGATGGCATCGAGTTCGAGGCCTACGGCCATCTGATGGACGGCTTTTGGTCGCCGGCCACCAACCAGCGCGATGACGATTTCGGCGGCTCGCTCGACAACCGCTTGCGCTTTACCGGCATGGTGCTCGACGCCGTGCGGGCGGCGGTCGGCGAAAGGTTCGTCGTCGGCATCCGCATGGTCGCCGACGAGGATTTCGAAAAAGGCTTGTCGAAACAGGAAGGCGTCGAGATCGCCAGGCGGCTGGCCGGCTCCGGCAAGGTTGATTTTCTCAACATCATCCGCGGCTCGATCGAAACCGATGCCGCGCTGACCAGGGTCATCCCGGTGACCGGCATGCGATCCTCGCCGCATCTCGACTTCGCCGGCGAAGTAAGGGCGGCGACGAAATTCCCGACCTTCCATGCGGCGCGCATTTCCGACGTCGCCACGGCGCGCCATGCCATTGCCACCGGCAAGCTCGACATGGTCGGCATGACCCGCGCCCATATCGCCGACCCGCATATCGTGAGAAAGGTGATGGAGGGCCGCGAGCACGAGATCCGCCCTTGCGTCGGCGCCACTTACTGCCTCGACCGCATCTATGAGGGCGGCGAGGCGCTGTGCATCCACAATGCGGCAACCGGCCGCGAGGCTGACATCCCGCACATCATCCCGAGAACCGAGGGACCAAAGCGGAAGGTGGTCGTCGTCGGCGCCGGTGCAGGCGGCCTGGAAGCGGCGCGTGTCGCTGCCGAGCGCGGGCATGAGGTCACGGTGCTGGAAGCATCGAGCCAGGCCGGCGGCCAGGTGCGGCTGGCGACACAGAACCCGCGCCGCAAGGAGCTAATCGGCATCATCGACTGGCGGCTGGCCGAGCTCGACCGGCTCGGCGTTGAGATCCGCTACGACACCTGGGCGGAGAAGGACGACGTGCTGGCGCTGTCCCCCGACGTGGTGGTGGTCGCCACCGGCGGCCTGCCGCAAAACCCACCGCTGGTGGCAGGCGATAGCCTCGTCACTTCCAGTTGGGACATCATGGCCGGCAGCATCAAGCCGGCCGAAAACGTGCTGCTCTACGACGACAATGGCGGCCATCAGGGCATGGGCGCGGCAGAGCTGATCGCGACCGCGGGTTCGAAGCTGGAGCTTGTTTCGCCCGAGCGCTTCTTCGCCCCGGAAATGGGCGGCATGAACCACGTGCCCTATATGCGCGCCTTCCAGGAAAAGGGCGTGACCATCACCATCAACACGCGGCTGCGCTCGGTGCGGCGCGAGGGCAATCAACTGGTCGCCGCGCTTGCCTCCGACTTCGCAGACGGCTGGCGCGGCGAGCGGCGGGTCGATCAGGTGGTGGTCGAGCACGGCACGCTGCCGCTCGACGATCTCTATCTCGCGCTGAAACCGCTGTCGAAAAACGGCGGCGCGGTCGATTACGAGCGGCTGGTCAGTGGTGGCGACATTTTTCCGGCGCGCAATCCGCAAGGCGGTTTCGTGCTTTTCCGCATCGGTGACGCAGTCGCCTCGCGCAACATCCACGCCGCCATCTATGACGGCATCCGGTTCGGCCTGCGGATCTGAGGATCGCTGGATTGATTGGTGGCGCGCAGCCGAACCCTTCGCAGGGAGAGCCACCTTCCGCTTAGGCCCGGTGCGCGCCGCGCACGCCGCCGGCTGGAGCCGGGCGCCGTACGATCTCGTGGATTGGATCGCGGTAGCGCCGCTCAAAACATCCTGGCGGTGGCCATGCAGAACACGGTGATGACCAGCAGCCCGCCGGCGATGCGTTCGCCTCGTGTCATCTTTGCGCGCAAATGGGTTTGCGTCGCGGCGTCGGCGCCGGCCAGTTGTCTGCTGGCGGAGCCGACGAGCGCGCCCTGAACGCCGGCGGCAATCAGGGCTGTTACGATGCCCAGTGCCAGAACTTTCTCCATCGAGCCGAAAACGCCCTCATGGAAGAAATACCACAGCAGTATGCCGGTGAGGAACACCATGCCGGCCGCGCCCATTTGCGGCCGGAAGAATCGTTCCGCCCGGATATCTGGGTCGCGGCCAACCGCGATGGTGGTGCCGGCCCAGAACACGCCCGCCATGACGTGAAGGCCGAGGACGACGATGTAGACATATTGCATGATCGCTTTTCCTCCTGTGCCCGCCGCTGCTGCCCGAAAGATTAGATATCAAATGATTAGATGTCAATGTATAAGACATGGGCCAGTTCCATCGACCTTTCCCTTGCTCTAGTGTCGGATCATGACGCCATTTGACCGCCCGCCAGTCGGCATGAATCTCGCGCGCACCGCCAAGGTGGTCGCTCAGGCCTTCGACGCCGCCTTGGTCGAGGCAGGCGGCACGCTGCCGGTCTGGGTCACTCTGTTGTCGGTCAAGTCGCGCGAACTGGCCAACCAGCGCGAGCTCGCCGGCATGATCGGAATCCAGGGCGCGACGCTGACCCATCATCTGAACGCGATGGAGACGCAAGGCTTGCTGAACCGGCGCCGCGATCCGGAAAACCGCCGGGTTCACCAGGTCGAGCTGACCGAGGCCGGCGAGGCGCTGTTCCTGAAGTTGCGCACGGCAGCACTCGCCTTCGACAAGCGGCTGCGGAAGGGGCTGTCCGACGACAGGCTGGCGGAGTTTGCTGCGGTACTGGCGGCGTTGCGGGCGAATGTTGAAGGTTAGGAACGGACAGGCCTAGGACAATGCCATGCGCGAAATTCAGTTGAAGGATGCCAGTGCTACGCTTTCAGCATTGGTCGATCAGGCGCTCGCGGGAGAACCCGCCATCATCATGCGACATGGCCGCAGGCAGGCCGTGATCCTGTCATTCGAAGAATACGAACGGTTGGCGCGTATGCCGAGCTTCGGACAATTGCTGGCGGCTTTTCCCGGTGATGACGACGATGTTCCGCCTCGTTCCGGCAAGCCGGCTTGCAATACTAGATCATAACGAGGAGAATCTGCTCAGCCGTCATAGCCGGAGATCGCGCCGAAGGTGTAGCGGCGCAGCTTCAGCGCTTTGATCAGGGCCGTCAGGTTCGCCTTGCCGTCGAACACGTTCTGGAACATCTCGTCATGCATCAGCAGGATCAGCTTGCCGGGCTTGACGAAGCGGCCGTAGCCGAACAAATGATCGATCTCGCTGACCAGATGGTCGATGGTCTGCACCGGCTTGCCGCTGTTTTCGTGAACCCATTCATGATCCCAGCCGTAGAGATAGAAGCCAGACGCGGCGACGAACTCATAGTCGGGATCCTCACGGCCCTCTTCGGCCAGTCCGAGTGAAGTGTCGTTCTTCGACATCGAGAGCAGCCTGAACACGTCGCGCCCCGGCAGCCGTGCATGGACCGACGGTTTCAGCCCCAGCGCCGCGTTGGCCCGCAGCATGTCGGCGACGACCCCTTCGGTGTCCCCATAGAAGTGCCGGTAGTGATTGTATGCGTGGCTGTAGCTGTGGTTGCCGATCGTCACCAGCGGCATCCTCTTGGCGCGCTGCACCAGCGCCTTGTTGAGCGCGCTCGCCTGCGCATGCATGCCAACCATAAAGAGCGTCGCCGGAACCTGCTCGGCCTCGAGCACATCGAGAATGTTATTGGTGCCGGTCAGCGGGCCATCATCGAAGGTGAGATAGATGGTGCGATCGGCGGCGCCTGCGGGGAGAGCAAAAAACAGCACGATCAGCACGGCAAGGCGAAGCGGCACCAGCATCCGGAATATCCGTTTCCGATCATGACAAGCGGCCATTTCTGAGGAGGCTTGTCAAGGTTGGCGCCTTACGCCAGGCTTCCCCGTAGCACCGTCAGCCTGGCTTTCTTCGGTGCCCGCGCGACCAGCCATTCGCGTGCCTTGTCCTGCGGCATCGGGAAGGCGATGGAATAGCCCTGCACCTGGTCGCAGCCGATCGCCATCAGCGAGTCGAGCTCGGCTTCGGTTTCGGCGCCCTCGGCGACAATCGAGATGCCGAGGCCACGGGCGAGTTCGGTGATGGCTCTCACGATCTTGGTATTGTCGCCGTTCTCATTGATGTTCTGGACGAAGCGGCGATCGATCTTCAGTCGGTCGATCTCGTTCGGGTTGACGTGGCTGAGCGACGCGTAGCCGGTGCCGAAATCGTCGAGCTCGAGATGGACGCCCGCGGCGCGAATATGCCGAAGCTTTGCCGCGATGCCGGTCTTCTCGTCGTCGAGGATGACGGATTCGACGATCTCCAGCGACAGTTTTTGTGGCGGCAGGCCGGCCTTTTCAAGCGTATCGAAGAGAAACGCGTCGAAATCGGGCTCACGCAGTTCGGAGCCGGACACGTTGACGGCGAGCCGTCCGAAGGCAACACCGGCGCGGTCCCACTCGGCCGCCTCGCTGATTGCCTTGGCGATAACGATGCGGCCGACCGCGGACATGAGGCCGCATTTCTCAGCGACGGGAATGAACTCGCCCGGTGCGATCATACCGCGCTCGGCATGTTTCCAGCGAACCAGCGCTTCGATGCCGCCGATCGTGCCGTTCGACAACGAAACCTGCGGCTGGAAGTAGACCTGGAACGCCTCCTCCGAGATTGCGATCCTGATGTCGCGCTCGAGCTGCTTGCGGTAATCGAGTTCATGCCGCAACTCCTCGGAGAAGAATGAGAGACTGCCGCCGCTTTGCTTCTTGGCGGCGTGGAGCGCGAGGTCGGCATGGACGAGCAGATCCTGCGCATTGTCGGCGTCGACCGGATAGACGGCTACGCCGGCGCTGGCGCCCGGAAGGATGGTAGTGCCCCGAAAAACGATCGGCTCGTTGATCTGCGTCAGCACGCGCCTGGCGACCATGTTGATATCCTCGGTGCCGCCGGCACCATTGAGGATCATCACGAACTCGTCGCCGCCGAGACGCACGCAGAGATCCGACGCCCGGCAGGAATCGCGCATCCGCTGCGCCGTCACCACCAGCACATAGTCGCCGGCAGCGTGGCCGAGAGTATCGTTGATCTGCTTGAATCGGTCGAGGTCGAGCTGGACCGCCGCAAGCCGTTCTCGCCGACGTTGCGCACCCTTGATCAGCGCTTCGAAATGGTCAGTCAGGAAGGTGCGGTTGTGCAGGCCGGTAAGGCCGTCATGCACGGCGATGAAGGCCATCGAATTGCGGGCATCGATCAGTTCGTGCGTCTTGCGCAGAATGGTGTTCGACATCGGCCTGAAGATGAAAAGTGCTACCAGCACGATGACGCCGATGGTGGTGTAGAACAGCGTTCGATGGAGATCGAGAAGTGTTTCCGATCGTGCGTCGGCATGGGCGCTGATGCGCTGGCCGAGTGCCGCATAGCCCGACAGGGTCGCATTGGCGATGGAAGCGTCGAGGTTGACGCGTTCGCCGCCGCCTTTGTAGCCGCCATTGTCGGCCATGCCGAATTGTGATTCAAACGCCGAAACCAGTCGTTCGCCGTTGGCGATGAGCCCGACCGAGAAGTAATCGAGATGAAACGGCTTGGTGAAAAGTACGCTTTCGACTGATTTTGGATCGAACCTTGCCGGTGACGCCGGGTCGGCGACGACCCGCTCGAGCAGAAGGTCGTAGTTCCTCTCGAACTCCGCCGTTGCCTGTTTGAACGCGGTGACCAGAGCCGGTTGTTGGTCACGCGAAGCAGCACCTGCCGCGTTGGCAAGGAAGACAATGCGTTGCGACAGCGTCTTTTGCATGCCGACAATGTCGAGCAGCGTGTCGTTGTGCCGTTGGGCAGCCATCATTTGCTGGAGAAGGATGAAGGAGGCCATCACCATGGCGGCAATGATCAGCAGCGCCAGCCAATAGCCGGCCTTGATCAACAGGACGAGCCTGCCCGAAATGGTTTGCGCCGGTTGCTGCGACATTTTCTGGGGCGGTCCCTCTCGCCGACAGATTTTTGGGTGCGAGAACCATTGGCTTGAAAATGTTAACAGCTTTGGAAGTCGACAGAGCGGCGATAGCGGTAGCGGTGGAAAGCTCGCGAAATGGTTATCGCGTTCTTTCGCGCCGCACACGCATTTGAGCATCCGCCGTTGGCGGCATTCTGGCCACTGGCCGTCGCGTCACCGAAACGGTCGCTTTTGCGGTGGATTTTTCGCCCGCGTGGGGCGACAGTCCATTCAATCTCAACAGGGCCTGGTCATGAGCGCGGCATTCCTCTCCCATATCGATAGCGAGCTTCAAGGGCTGAAATCTGCCGGCCTCTACAAATCCGAGCGGGTGATCACCTCGACGCAGTCGGCCGAGATCGAGGTGGGCGGCGAGAAGGTGCTGAATTTCTGCGCCAACAACTATCTCGGCCTCGCCGATAGTGCCGAATTGCGCGATGCGGCCAAGCAGGCACTCGACCGCTATGGTTATGGCATGGCGTCGGTGCGTTTCATCTGCGGCACGCAGGAAGAACACAAGCAGCTCGAGGCGACGATTTCTGGCTTCCTCGGCATGGAGGACACGATCCTCTACGGCTCCTGCTTCGATGCCAATGGCGGCTTGTTCGAGACGCTGCTCGGCGAGGAGGATGCGGTCATCTCCGACGCGCTGAACCACGCCTCGATCATCGACGGCGTGCGGCTGTCAAAGGCGAAGCGCTTCCGCTACGCCAACAACGACATGGCCGATCTGGAATCGCGGCTGAAGGAGGCAATGGATTGCCGTTTTCGGCTGATCGCCACCGACGGTGTATTTTCCATGGACGGCATCATCGCCAATCTAAAGGGCGTTTGCGATCTCGCCGAGAAATACGACGCGATGGTGATGGTCGACGACAGCCATGCGGTCGGCTTCGTCGGCAAGAACGGCCGCGGCTCGGCCGAGCATTGCGGCGTCGAGGGCAGGGTGGACATCATCACCGGCACGCTCGGCAAGGCATTGGGCGGCGCATCTGGCGGCTACACATCGGGCAAGAGCCAAGTGGTCGACTGGCTGCGCCAGCGCTCGCGGCCCTATCTGTTTTCCAACACGCTGATGCCGGCGATCGCAGGCGCCTCGATCCGGGTTTTCGAACTGATCGGCAATGGCGACGCGCTGCGTCAGCGCCTCTATGCCAATGCGGCGCGCTTCCGGTCTGAAATGGGTAAGCTCGGCTTCACGTTGGCAGGCGCCGACCATCCAATCATCCCTGTCATGCTGGGCGATGCGACACTGGCGCAAGAAATGGCGGCGCGCATGCTGAAGCGCGGCATCTATGTCATCGGCTTCTCGTTTCCGGTGGTGCCGAAGGGCCAGGCGCGCATCCGCACGCAAATGTCGGCCGCCCATTCCAGCGCCGACATCGACCGCGCGGTCGAGGCGTTCGGCGCGGTCGGGCGCGAAATCGGTGTGATTTCCTGAACGGCCGGAACTGAAAAGCGATTCCGGATCAAGAGATTCAAGGGACAAAAGAATGTCGAACATGATGAAGGCGCTGGTCAAGGCCAAGGCCGAGCCGGGCATCTGGATGGAAGAGGTGCCGGTGCCGGAAATCGGCCCGAACGACGTTCTGATCAAAATCAAGAAGACCGCGATCTGCGGCACCGACGTCCACATCTACAATTGGGACCAGTGGGCGCAAAAGACCGTGCCGGTGCCGATGGTGACCGGTCACGAATTCGTCGGCACGGTCGCCGACTTCGGCGCGGCGGTGACCGAGTACAAGGTCGGCCAGCGCGTTTCGGGTGAAGGCCACATCGTCTGCGGCCATTGCCGCAACTGCCGGGCGGGCAGGGGGCATCTGTGCCGCAACACACTCGGCGTCGGTGTCAACCGGCCGGGCGCCTTCGGCGAGTATCTGGCAATCCCTCAGCACAATGTCGTGCCGATCCCCGACGACGTGCCCGACGAGATCGCCGCGATCTTCGATCCGCTCGGCAATGCGGTTCACACCGCATTGTCCTTCGATCTCGTAGGCGAGGACGTTCTGGTCACCGGCGCCGGGCCGATCGGTATTATGGGTGCGCTGGTGGCGCAGTGCGTCGGCGCGCGAAAAGTGGTCATCACCGACATCAACCCGGTGCGGCTGGCGCTGGCGAAAAAGCTCGGCGTCCAGCATGTGGTCGACGCATCGAAGGAAAAGCTGCGCGACATCATGCCAGCTCTCGGCATGACCGAAGGTTTTGACGTCGGCCTCGAAATGTCGGGTGCGGCGCCCGCCTTCCGCGACATGATCGACACCATGAACAATGGTGGCAAGATCGCCATTTTGGGCATTGCGTCGACCGGCTTCGAGATCGACTGGAACAAGGTCATCTTCAAGATGCTGCATCTCAAGGGCATCTATGGCCGCGAGATGTTCGAGACCTGGTACAAGATGATTGCGCTGGTGCAGGGTCCGCTCGACGTCAGCGGGTTGATCACCCACCGCATCGGCATCGACGACTTCCAGACCGGGTTCGATGCGATGCGCAGCGGCAATTCGGGCAAGGTGGTGATGGACTGGTGAGCACCTAATCCTTGCCCAGAGCCTTCTTAAGCGCAACCAGTCCGTTGGTGATCGCGGTGCGCTCGCCAGCGCCTAGTTTTGCCAGCAATTCCCGTTCGAATGCCTTCGCCAGCGGCACCATTTCGCGATAGGCGGCATGGCCGGCCTTGGTCAGCATCAGATGCTCGATCCGGCGGTCTTTTTCATCAGGTGTGCGAGTCAGCCACCGCCGCCGTTCAAGCTCGGCGACGGCGCGCGAAACCTTGGTCTTGTGCATGGCCGACTGCTCACCGAGCGCTGTCGCGGTCATGGTCCCGTGCTGTCCGAGCCCGGCCAGCGTGCGCCATTCGGGCCGCGTCAAGCCGTGGCGATCTTTGTAAATCCTGGAGAATTCGCGGCTGACGGCGTCGGCAAGGCGATAGAGCCGGTAGGGCAGGAAGCTTTCAAGTTCGAGGATTTCCGGTTCGTTAAAGATCTCGCGCTTGGTTGTCATTTTCGCAGTCGCCGCATCTCTTAAGTCAGTTGATGGTTACATTTTCAATGGTTACAAATGAAACCAGTTTGGTCAATCCAGAGCGGCCGCGCGTCCTCGTGGACGCGCAAAGGCCGCTCTGGCACTGTGGATTCGGGAGGAAACCATGGCCTTTTCCTACATGCCGGGGTTCGGCAACGACTTCGAAACCGAAACCCTGCCAGGTTCGCTGCCGCAAGGGCGGAATTCGCCGCAGCGACCGGCCTACGGCCTTTATGCCGAGCAATTGTCCGGCTCGCCCTTCACCGCTCCGCGCGGCACCAATGAGCGTTCCTGGCTCTATCGCATCAGGCCGAGCGTCAGGCACACCGGCCGCTTCAAGCCGGCGAGTTATCCGCTGTGGAAGAGCGCGCCCAATCTCGGCGATCACGAGCTGGCGCTTGGTCAATATCGCTGGAATCCGGTGCCGATGCCGAAGGAGCCGACCGACTTCATCGCCGGCATGCGCAGCATCACCACCGCCGGCGACGTGCTCGGCCAGACCGGCATGGCCGCCCATGTCTATGTTGCCAACCGTTCGATGGTCGACGATCATTTCTTCAACGCCGATGGTGAGTTGCTGGTCGTGCCGCAGATCGGCAGCCTACGCCTCGTTACCGAGATGGGCGTCATCGAATTGCGACCGGGCGAGATCGCGGTGCTGCCGCGCGGCCTCGTGTTCAAGGTCGAACTGGTCGATGAAACAGTGCGCGGCTATGTCTGCGAGAATTACGGCGCCAAGCTGACGCTGCCGGATCGTGGCCCGATCGGCGCCAATTGCCTGGCCAATCCGCGCGATTTCAAGACGCCTTGCGCCTGGTTCGAGGAGAAGGAAACGCCCTGCCGGCTGATCGTGAAATGGTGCGGGCAGTTTCATGTCACCGAACTCGATCATTCGCCGCTGGATGTGGTGGCGTGGCACGGCAATTATTCGCCCTATAAGTATGATCTTGCAACGTTTTCGCCGGTCGGCGCGATCCTGTTCGACCATCCCGATCCGTCGATCTTCACGGTGCTGACCGCGCCGAGCGGCGAGGAGGGCACCGCCAACATCGACTTCGTCATCTTCCCGCCGCGCTGGCTGGTCGCCGAAAACACGTTCCGCCCGCCCTGGTATCACCGCAACATCATGAGCGAGTTCATGGGCCTGATCCATGGCCAGTACGACGCTAAGGAGGAGGGCTTCGTTCCCGGCGGCATCAGCCTGCACAATCTGATGCTGGCCCACGGGCCCGACGCGTCTGGCTTCGAAAAGGCCTCGCGTGCCGAGCTGAAACCAGTCAAGCTCGACAACACCATGGCCTTCATGTTCGAGACCCGATTCCCGCAGATGCTGACCCGCTACGCCGCCGAGGTTGAAACCCGGCAGGAGAATTACATCGACTGCTGGGCCGATCTGAAGAAGCGCTTCAACGGCACGCCCGAGGGCGACTGGTCTTGAGCGCTGATACAACGCGGGATCGGCTGGTGCTGCTGGGGTCGAAGGGCGGCCCGGCGCTTCGGCCGGGTGGGCCGTGGCCGAGTTCGTCGCTGCTGGAGATCGGCGGCCGCAACATCGTCGTCGATTGTGGGCTTGGCGTGACGCGTGGGCTGGCCGACGCCGGCACCAGCTTGAAGATGCTGGACCTGATCTTCATCACGCATCTGCATTCCGACCATTTGCTGGAACTCGGTCCGCTGATCCACACCGCCTGGACGGCGGGTCTGGCGACACCGGTCACTGTGTTCGGCCCGCCCGGCACCGGCCATTACTGGCAGCGCTTTTGCCAGGCGATGGAGTTCGACATCGAGATCCGCATCACCGACGAAGGCCGGCCGGATATCAGAGAGATGGTTGCGATCGTCGAGTTCGGCCAAGGCCTGGTTGTGGAGCAGCGCGGCCTGAAGGTTTCAGCGCTGCGCGTCGACCATCCGCCGGTGACCGACTGCTTTGCGCTGCGCTTCGAACATGGTGCAAAAAGCGTCGTGTTCTCAGCCGATACGGCATACTTTCCGCCATTGGCCGATTTTGCCAAAGGCGCCGATATCCTCGTCCATGAAGCCATGCTGGAAGAAGGCATCGACCGGCTGGTTGCTCGGACCGGCAACGGCGCGCGGCTGAGGGAACATCTGCTCGCCAGCCACAGTCTTGCCGGGGAGGCGGGTCGCATTGCGACCGAGGCCGGGGTCGGGCGACTGGTGCTCAACCACCTCATTCCGGCCGACGATCCCGAGATCGGTGAGGCCGATTGGATCGCCGCCGTTAGGAAAACATGGGCGGGTGACTTGACGATCGCCCGCGACGGCCTTGTTGTGGGGCTTAGGGAGTGAGGATGGCCAACGACAAGCTTTGGGAAGAGGTGCGCGTATCCGACGAGAGATCCGCGACGCAACTCTCGATGCTTCTTGAGAAAGTGCAGGATCTGCCATCTTTCGTCCGGTTCATCGACGCGCTGAGCAAGGACCGTAAGGACGCGGATCGCAAGGAGGCAACGGAGCCAGCAGGACCTGATACCGGCTGGAACGGATGGGAAAATGGCTCGCTCAGCACATTTCTTGAATCATCGGTCGCTTGGTTCAAAGACAATGAGCGGGGCGACCCGGCATTTTTGGCGGGTGACAATCCCTGGAAAGCCGCAGCCAGAGTTATCTATGCCGGCAAATACTACGAGTAAACGCCCCTGGGAGGACACATGAAGCTTGCCACATTGAAGGACGGGACGCGTGACGGAAAGTTGGCCGTCGTCTCGCGCGACCTGACGCGGTTCACCGATGCCTCGTTTCTGGTGCCGACGCTGCAGGCGGCACTCGACGACTGGAGCCGGATCGCGCCGCATCTGGCCGCCATGGCGGAATCGCTGGAGAACAATGCGGTGCCGTCAGCGCGCTTTCACGAGCATGACGCCCATTCGCCGTTGCCGCGCGCCTATCAATGGGCGGATGGCTCGGCCTATGTGAATCATGTCGAGTTGGTGCGGAAGGCGCGTGGCGCCGAGATGCCGGCAAGCTTCTGGACCGATCCGCTGATCTATCAGGGTGGTTCCGACAGTTTCATAGCGCCACGTGATCCGATCCGGGCGACCGACGAGGCTTTTGGCGTCGACATGGAAGGGGAGATCGCCGTCATCGTCGATGATGTCCCGATGGGAGCAAGCCTGGATGAGACGCGGGCGGCGATCCGGCTGGTCATGCTGGTCAATGACGTCACGCTGCGCTCCCTGACTGCGCCAGAGCTAGCCAAGGGCTTCGGCTTCTTCCAATCAAAGCCGTCCTCGGCTTTTTCGCCGGTCGCGGTCACGCCGGACGAACTAGGCGAGGCCTGGGATGGCGGCAAGGTCAGCCTGCCGCTGCTGGTCGATCTCAACAGCAAGCCGTTTGGCCGGGCGAACGCCGGCGTGGACATGACCTTCGATTTTCCGGCGCTGATCGCACATGCCGCGAAAACCCGGCCGCTGGCCGCCGGCACGATCATCGGTTCGGGCACGGTCTCCAACAAGCTCGACAGCGGCCCGGGCAAGCCTGTCTCGGCAGGGGGCGCCGGCTATTCCTGCATTGCCGAGTTGCGTATGATCGAGACCATCGAGGCTGGCGCGCCGAAAACGCCATTCCTGCGCTTTGGCGACACGGTGCGCATCGAGATGAAGGACAGGACCGGACATTCGATCTTCGGCGCCATCGAGCAGAAGGTCGAGAAATACGGGGGATAAGGGAATGACAGGCATGTCTTTCTATCTTCTGTGCGGTGTCTGGGCCCTTGTCATGCTGGCGGTCTTCATCCAGGCGATCCGATTGAGCTACCGTATCGAAGCACGCTCTCCCGACCTGGCCAACCGCAGCGGCTTTCCGCGCAACGCGATGATGTTCCATACCGTAACCAACACGAACGTGGCGCGGGATCAGGAAACGCAAGCCATGCGGCGGCGCATGAACCGGCTGCTGCTGATCGTTCTCGCCGGATTTGCGCTTCTCTGGGCGGGCGTGTCCTTGGTCCAGTCAGTGGAGTGATCTAGCTTAATCGTTCCAAACGCGGGGGACCCAAGATGCCTTACACCGCTACTTACCTTTGGTTCGTGGGAGTTTGTAGCATCGTTACTGCCTGGCTTTTGATTTCGGCGATCCGGCTCTGCCGTCAGATCGAGGATCGATCTGAAAGACTGCGTAACTTCAGTAGCGTGGCGCGTCTGCCGAAGCTTGTTAACGTCGCTATAAATCGGGACGTTGCGAGCGATGTTGAAACGCAGGCGCTGCGCCGTGGTATGATCGCTCGTCTGCTGGCCATAGGTGCTATCGGTATCGCCGTGAATTTGGTTGCCTGGACTGGTGTGTGACGTGGACTTGCTGGACCATATCCGCCGCATGGCGCGCAACAATCTCTGGTCGAACGACCGGATCTATCGCGCTGTGCTGCAACTCAAACCAGGCGAATTCGAAGCCGAGCGCACCAGCTTCTTCCCGTCGATCAAGGCAACGCTCAACCACATCCTGGCGGTCGATCATCTCTATCTCGATTTTCTCGAAGAGGGCGGCGTTGGCGCCGCGGCCCATGACGATTTCGTGCCCTTCGACCGAGCGCAGGCGCTGTTTGCCGCCCAAGTTGTGGCCGACCGGCGGCTGATCGCCTTTTGCGACCGTCTATCGGCCGACGATCTCGATCGCCGCGTCATCACCGACCGGCGCGAGGACGGAAGAATACCGGAGCGCATCGGTGACCTGCTCGCCCACCTCTTCATCCACGACATCCATCATCGCGGCCAAGTGCACGCAATGCTGTCAGGCACGTCGGTGAAGCCGCCGCAGCTCGACGAGTTCTTCCTCGACTATGATCTGAAGCTGCGGAAAGCGGAGGTCGAAAGGTTGAACCTGGAATGATCAAACCAACGCAACGTCATAGGCTGAAAAATGCCGATCCGCAGTGACCAACGTCAGGCCTTCAATTTGAGCCTGTGCGATGAGCAGACGGTCGAAAGGATCGCGGTGATGGAGCGGCAAATGCTCAAGCCTCGCCGCGTGTAGTTCATTCACACTGAGGATCGGAATGCCGTTCGATCGCAAGATTTCCACTATGTTGCCTGTCAGCGTGACTTTGCCGAGCGATTTCTTGATGGCGATCTCTGCTACCGAGACGGCGCTGACGACCACATCCTCGCCCGCAAGAAAGATGTCGCGATGGTGGTCCGAAAGGCGTGAGTCTGCGTTGAGTACCCAAAGCAGAATATGAGTATCCACCAGATATTGGTGGCTCATTTAGTGTACTCGTCCCATTCGGGACCGAGTTCATCAAAATCATCCGATATTCGAATTTGGCCTTTCAGGGCCCCAAAAAGGCCCTTGCTCCCGCCAGCCCGGGCGGGCGCGCTCAAGGTCGCCACCACCTCTCCATGCCGCGTCAGATGGATCTCTTCGCCGGCCTGGGCGCGTTTCACCAACTCGGAGAGTTGGGCCTTTGCTTTTGCCATCGGAACATTCATGGTCAGACCTCTTATGACCAGAATTTAGGTCATAACTGATCAAACCACAAGGCACCCTCGGCCGAACTGGCTACGCCGCCTTGCCGTCCACCTTGATCACCCCGCGCTTGATCTGGTCCTGCTCGATCGATTCGAACAATGCGCGGAAATTGCCCTCGCCAAAGCCTTCGTCGCCCTTCCTCTGAATGAATTCGAAGAAGATCGGTCCGATCACGGTTTTGGAAAAGATCTGCAGCAGAATCTTGGTCGTGCCGCCATCGACCACGCCTTCGCCATCGATCAGGATGCCGTGCTTTTTCATGCGCTCGATCGGCTCGTCATGGCCGTGCACGCGGGCATGGGACATATCATAATAGGTTTCCGGCGGACCGGGCATGAATTTTAGCCCGTTGGCGGCCAGCCTATCGGTGGCGCCGTAGATTTCGTCCGTGCCGACGGCGATGTGCTGGATGCCTTCGCCGTTATACTTCTTCAGATATTCGGCGATCTGGCTGGTCTCGTCCTTGGATTCGTTGAGCGGGATGCGGATCTTGCCGCAGGGCGAGGTGATGGCGCGGCTGACCAGCCCGGTGATCTTGCCGTCGATGTCGAAGAAATGGATCTGCTTGAAGCCGAACAGGTCGCGGTAGAAGTCCCACCATTTGTCCATGTTGCCGCGATAGACATTGTGGGTGAGGTGGTCGAGATAATAGAAGCCGACGCCTTCCGGCTTCGGGTCGCGCGCGCCCAGCCAGTTGAACTCGGCATCATAGGCCGAGCCCTTCTCGCCATAGACCTCGATGAAATAGAGCAGCGAACCGCCGATGCCGACGATTGCCGGCACGTCGAGCGCCTTGTCGGTGCCCTCATAGGGGGTGGCGCCTTTGGCGACGGCGTGATCGAAGGCATGCCTGGCGTCAACCACCCGCCAGGCCATAGAGGCCGCGCAGGGGCCGTGCTTGTCGGCGAACTTCATCGCATGCGAGCCGGGCTCGGCATTGACGACATAGTTGATGTCGCCCTGCCGCCAGACGGTGATTTTCTTTCTGCGGTGCTTGGCCACCGGCACGTAACCCATGCGGGTAAAAAGCTCGGCGAGCTTTTCCGGTTCGGGATGGGCGAACTCGACGCATTCGAAGCCGTCTGTGCCGGCGGGATTGGCCTTGCTGATCTTTGCGGGCGGTGCATCGTGCGGGAAGGGACCCATGGCATTGTCCTCCAAAAAGCTTGGCGTGGCCGGAAAGGCCATTTCGGCGCTATTATAGCGCGGAGCAGCTGCATGGTGCTTGCATTCAAACGCTTGAAATGATCAGATTATGCGGGAATTGTGCATGATCGAAGGAAACTTTATGGATGACGCGCGCGTTGATCAGTTTGACCGCAAGATAATGGCTCTACTGCAGAGCGACGCGCGGCTGACCAACAACGATCTATCGGAACGGGTGAACCTGTCGGCGTCGCAATGTTCGCGCCGCCGCCAGAGGCTGGAGGAGGACGGCTATATCAGGGGCTACAGGGCTGTGCTCGACCGCGACAAGCTCGGCTTCTCGCTGGTCAACGTCATCTCGGTGACGCTTGCCACCCACAACCGCGACAATGCACAGCGGTTCGGCGAATTGGTGGCGCGGCTGCCGGAGGTGCAGGAGGCGCACGCGCTGACCGGCGAGATGGACTACATCCTGAAAGTGGTGACGCCGGACCTGAAGTCGCTGTCGGAATTCGTCAACGGCGTGCTTCTGCCGCACGAATCCGTGCAGCATGTGAAGACGGCGATCGTGCTCGAAACGCTGAAGGAAACCGGCGCGCTGCCGATTTAACCCTTCGATTGCTGGATCAGCCCATAAAGGTTGGTGCAGCGTGCGCCGGAACGGCAATAGGCGAAGATCGGGCCTTCGAGTTCGTCGAGCGCCTCGGCTTGATCCTCGACATTCTCATGCGTGATCTGGCCGCTGATGACGGGGATGTAGCGGAAAGCGAGCCCGGCGGCTTCGACCGCCGCCTTGACACTGTCCGCCGAAGGCTGGCCGGGCTGCTCGTCATCAGGTCTGTTGCAGATGACGCTCTTGAAGCCGGCGGCCTTGATGGCGGCGACTTCTTCGGGTTGGATCTGGCCGGAGACCGAATAGTCCTCGCTGATCTGACGATATTCCATGATGGCGTCCTCGCAATGTTCGATGCCTGCTGGCCAGGGGCGGAGTCTTGCCGCTCCCAGGCCTGGGCGGCAATCCGCGCAGAAAAGAAATCCCTCTGCGCAGATAGACATTCTCATGCGGGAAATCCAGCCGGGCTACCTAAGGCGCCGTGCGTCCTTTGGATGCGCAAAGGACGCTGTAGCACTTTGTTGCCCGCACGTGCGCAAGCCCCACCGAGCGAACGGCGTCGACCGCTCAGCTTCCGAGGATCGCGCCTTTGATCTGGGCGATGTTGTTGTGCATCAGGTCGATATAGGTCGAGGCCGGGCCGTCGGGTTGCGACAGCGCGTCCGAATAGAGCGTGCCGCCAACCTTGATGCCGGTCTCGCTGGCGATCTGCTCGATCAGCCGCGCGTTGGTGATGTTCTCGATGAAGACCGCCGCCGCCTTGTCCTGCTTCACCTGGCTGACCAGCTTGGCGACGTCGGCAGCGGAAGGCTCCGACTCGGTCGACACCCCTTCGGGGGCCAGGAAGGTGAGGCCATAGGCCTTCTCGAAATAGCCGAAGGCGTCATGCGAGGTGATGACGACGCGTTTCTCTTCCGGTATGGACTGGATTGCCGCTTTCACTTCGCCTTCGACCGCATCAAGCTTCGTTGTGTATGCGGCGGCATTGGCCTTGTAGCTGTCGCAACCCTCAGCGTCGGCCGTGCAGAAGGCATCGGCGATGTTCTTCACATAGATCTTGGCATTGGCGATCGACTGGAAGGCATGTGGATCGGTGTCTGCACCTTCAGCGGCGTCGGCATCGGCGAATTCGGGTTTGAAGTTGATCGGCGTGACGTCCTTGGTCAGAACGGCGATTGTCGCCTTGGTGGCGCTGGCGTCGACCAGGCGCTGCAGAAAGCCTTCGAAATGCAGGCCGTTGATCAGCACCACGTCCGCCCCAGCCATTGCCACCGCGTCCGCCGGGCTCGGCTCGTAGACATGGGCATCGCCATCCGGCCCGACGATGGTGGTCAGATTGATGCGGTCGCCGCCGACATTTTTGGCGAAATCGGCGATGATGGTGAAGCTGGCGACCACTTTCAATGGCTCCGCGAGAGCCGCCGATGCGCCAAAGGCGGTGAATGTTATAACGCTCATTGCCAAAGCGGCGCGGATCGATTTCAGCATGGACGGGTCTCCTTTGTTGGGATCAGGCGGTTCTGTGGCGGTGATGGATGATACGGGCGCGCAGGATGCCGCGCGTGCCGAACAGGATCGAGGCGAAATAGACGACGCCTGCAGACAGGATGATCGCCGGGCCGGAAGGCAGCGACACGTGATAGGACAGAAGCAGCCCGGCGACGCAGGAGGCAAAGCCGATCAGCACCGCCAGCGCGCACATCGGCTCGACGCGCATGGTCCAGAAGCGGGCGGCGGCTGCAGGCAGCATCATCAGCCCGACCGACAGCAAAGTGCCGAGCGCCTGGAAGCCGCCGACAAGGTTGAGCACCACGAGGCCGAGGAAGATGAAATGCACCGGGCTGCCCAGCCGGCTGACTGAGCGCAGGAACAGTGGATCGAGGCATTCGGCGACCAGTGCCCGCCAGAAGATGGCGAGGCTGACCAGCGTGACCACGACGATGCCGCCGATCAGTGTCAGCGCTTCATTGTTGAGTGCCAGAACGGTTCCGAACAGCACATGCATGAGATCGACGCTGGAGCCGCGGATCGACACCATCAGCACGCCGATAGCCAGAGAAATCAGGTAGAAGGCCGCCATCGAGGCGTCCTCGCGCTGGATGGTGAAGCGCGAGACGGCGCCGGCGCCGAGTGCGACGATGATGCCGGCGATCAGGCCGCCGATGGTCATCGGCAGGATCTCCAGACCATAGAACAGGAAACCGGCCGCAGCGCCCGGCAGGATAGCGTGGGCCATGGCGTCGCCGGAAAGGCTCATGCGCCGCAGCATCAGGAACACACCGACCGGGCAGGCGCCGAGCGACAGCATCAGCGACCCGAAAAGCGCGCGCTGCATGAAGGCGAAGTCGGCGAACGGAGCGATAAGAAGACCGTAAAGCGTGTCCATCATGCCGCCCTCGGCCCGGAACCGTGATGATGGTCGTGCTGATGGTCGTGCCCAGGGTCATGAGCGTGATCACCGTGCTCATGGTTGTCGGGCTCGCACCAGGGCGCGTTCTCCTCCCAGGCTTCGTGGAAGCGGCGCGCGCGCAACAGGTTTTCCGGCCGCAGCGTTTCCTTGGTCTCGCCCCAGGCGATCGGCTGACGTGCCAGCAGCAGCGTCTCGGGGAAATTCTGCCGCACCAGATCCAGATCGTGGACGACGACCATGATGGTGCGCTCCTCGCCATGCCAGCGCTTGATCATCGCGATCAGATCGCCGACCGTCTTGGTGTCGACGGCGTTGAACGGCTCGTC
The DNA here is from genome assembly GCF_003997065.1 of Mesorhizobium sp. M6A.T.Ce.TU.016.01.1.1. Classification (NCBI taxonomy): domain Bacteria; kingdom Pseudomonadati; phylum Pseudomonadota; class Alphaproteobacteria; order Hyphomicrobiales; family Phyllobacteriaceae; genus Mesorhizobium; species Mesorhizobium sp. M6A.T.Ce.TU.016.01.1.1. The sequence goes on from NZ_RZTJ01000005.1 coordinate 100,256, forward strand.
CAGCAGGATGAGGTCGGCATCCTGCAGCAGAACGCGGGCAAACAGCGTGCGCTGTAGCTGGCCGCCCGACAGCGTGTCGATCGGGCGCTTCTCGAAGCCGCCGAGGCCGACGGCCATGAGCGCCTGGCTGACCGAATCGCGATCTTCCTTGGTATGGCGGCCGAGCAGCCCGCGCCGTGGCCACAGCCCGAGCGAAACCAGGTCGACAACCCTGGCCGGAAAGGAGCGGTCGAGCTCCGACTGCTGCGGCAGATAGGCGGCGCGCACGCCGGGCGCGCGGACAACCGTGCCGGCCATCGGCTTCAACACGCCGACGATACCCTTCATCAGGGTCGACTTGCCCGAGCCATTGGCGCCGACGACGGCGGTCAGCGATCCCCGGCGGATCGTGCCGTCGAGATGATGGATCGCCGGATGGCTGTTGTAGCCCAGCGTCAGGTCGCGGAAGGTCAGGCAGGTTTTGGTCATGTGACGATCCGTGGGGGCACGACTGGTACGGCGGCGGCGATTGGATATGTGATGTTATTACATTAGTCAACAAGTCAATCGGGCGGAATTGCGGCGACCGAGGCAATTTGCCCTGTGCTCTTTGGCGGTTGGCTCAAGAGGATTCGCTCGTGCAACCTTGCCCCCGGCGAACCGCGACTCTAAAGAGGCGCGACCCACAAAGGAAGGAAACGTCCCATGAGCATTCGTCGCATCGATGTAGGCCCGCGCATGAGCCAGATCGTCATCCACGGCAACACCGTCTATCTGGCCGGTCAGGTCGGCCAGCCGGGCGGAAACGTCGGCGCCCAGACAAGGGACATTCTGGCGGCCATCGACGAATTGCTGGCCAAGGCCGGCACCGACAAGACCAAGATCCTGCAGGCGATCATCTGGCTGGCCGACATGAGCACGTTCGCCGAGATGAACGCGGAATGGGACAAGTGGGTGCCGCAGGGCCACACCCCGGCCCGCGCTACCGGCGAGGCCAAGCTTGCCGGACCGGAATATCTGGTCGAGATCATTGTTACCGCTGCGATTTGAGGCAGAGCGCTTTACCCTCCCCCTTGAGGGGAGGGTCGGCGAGTAGTCGGAGCGAAGCGTAGATTGCGAGACGGGGTGGGTCGGTGGGTTGCACCGACCCCACCCCGCGTCACAAAGTGCCACCATGCCGCATTTGCTCCGCGACCCTCCCCTCGAGGGGGAAGCTAGCCCTGCGAGGGCGTGAACCGTGCGACCAGCGCGTGGCTCTCGGCCGCATAGGTGAACCGGACATGGGTGACCGGGTGCTCGGCGCTCCATGTCCGTCGCTCGACCACCAGGCACGGCGCACCGGGCTCGATGTCGAGCGCGGCCGCAATGTGCCTGTCGGCGGCGACTGCGCGAATACGGTGCTCGGCGGCACTCCACGGCACGCGGGCAATCAGCCACGGCCCGGGCGCGATAGCATGAAATTCCTCGTCGGCGGCTTCGGCCACGGCGGCCAGGTTGATCAGCCGCTGTTCGTGGGCAAACGGCCGTTTGCCGGCGAAATGCCGGCATTCCAGCGCGAGCACCGGCCCGTTGGAGTCAAGTTCCAGCAAGGCGCGATCCTCCGCGCTGCTGCGCCTTTTATGTCGCGCCAGACGCTCGTAGCGATAGGGCAGGCCGAGCGCCTCGACCTCGATCCTGATGTCGTGAATTTCCAGTACCGCGGCTTGCGACTGCGGCCGCCGGACAAAGCTGCCGGAGCGGCGGCGGCGCTCGATCAGCCCGGCCTTGGCAAGCTGCGACAGCGCCTTGTTCACCGTCATGCGCGAACATTTGTACTCGGCCGTCAGCTCGTGCTCGAACGGAATGCGGTGGCCGGGCGTCCAGGCGCCGGACAGGATCCGTTCGCTAATGTCGGACAGGATGCGCTGATGCAGCGAGACAGACTCGCCGACGTCCACATCCACTGCCTCGATTGTGCTCATGCCGAAAGCGCCGTCATCACCTTGCGAAAACGCTCGGCAATGGCATCGCGCCTTGCATGCCTGCCGCCGCTGACCAGTTTCTTGCCATGCACCCAGGCGCAATCGACCTTGGCGCCGTTGGCGAAGATCCAGGCGTCGAGCACCGCATCGCCCGTCTTGCCGGCCAGCGAAGGGTGCTTGCCATCGAGCGAGACGAAATCGGCTGAGGCACCAGCGGCGATCCGCGAGGGGCCAGCACCAAGGGCGGCACTGCCGCCGTCGAGCGCTGCATCGAACAGCGCGCGGCCGGTCGAGCCGCCGGCGACCGCAAGCACATTGCGGGCGTGATGGGCGAGGCGCTGCGAGTATTCAAGCTGTCGCAATTCGTCCGGCAGGCCGATCAGCACGTTGGAATCGGAGCCGATGCCGAAGCGGCCGCCATGTCGTTTGAATAAGGGTGCTGCAGAGGTGCCATCGCCGAGATTGGCCTCGGTGATTGGGCAGAGCCCGGCGATTGCCCCGCTTTTCGCCATGCCAATCGTTTCCGCATCGGTCATGTGGGTGGCATGGATCAGGCACCAGCGCTCATCGACCTTGGCGTTGGCGAGCAGCCATTCGACCGGTCGCGCCCCCGACCAGGCAAGGCAGTCCTCGACCTCCTTCACTTGCTCGGCGATATGGATGTGGATCGGTCCGCCGGGCACCATTGCAGCGATGTTTTCCAATTCTTCCGGTGTCACGGCGCGCAGACTGTGTGGTGCGACGCCAACGACGCCTTGATTCAAGGCGCGAACGGATTCGCGGCATTTCTCAACAAGCCGCGAGAACCGATTCACATCGTTGATGAATCGCCGCTGGCCTTCATTCGGCGTAGCGCCGCCGAAAGAGGAATGCGCATAGAACACCGGCAGCAGCGTCAGCCCAATGCCGGTGTCAGCAGCAGCGGAAATGATGCGTTCGGCCATTTCGGCGATGTTGGCATAGGGCTGGCCGTCACGATCGTGGTGGAGATAGTGAAACTCGCCGACGCGCGAAAAGCCGGCCTCCAGCATCTCGACATAGAGCTGCGCGGCGACCGCCTCGACCTGATCCGGCGTCATCGACAGCGCGAAACGATACATCACCTCGCGCCAGCTCCAGAAACTGTCGGCTGAAGGGCCACGCAGCTCGGCAAGGCCGGCCATGCCGCGCTGAAAGGCGTGGCTATGCAGGTTCGGCATGCCTGGCAGCAGGATGGCATGGCGTTCGTCGCCGGGCCGAGATGTGGTGTTCGGCTCGACCGTGGCGATGCGGCCATCACTGACGATGATCCGGGCATTGGAATGCCAGCCGTCGGGCAGAAGCACCTGTTCTGCAAAGATCGCCGTCACGTTTTTCTCCAAAATCCCATTTGGCAGTATGATCATAGCACTTGCAGCGCCTTGCAATATGTATATACATAATCGCCATCGATTGAAACGGAAAAGATCATGGCTGGAGAGAGCAAAAGCCGGGCAGGGGAGGTTCGCCTCTGGCGCAATGCGCGTCTGGCGACCATGGTTGAAAGTGCTACCGGACTGGGCATCGTCGAACACGGCGCGATCGCCGCACGCGATGGAGTGATCGTCTATGCCGGCCCGGAAGCCGGCATGCCGGCAGCGCTGAGCCAGAGCGCCGAGATTGTCGATTGCGAAGGCCGCTGGATCACGCCAGGCCTGATCGATTGCCACACCCATCTGGTCCATGCCGGCAACCGCGCCAACGAATTCGAGATGCGGCTGGCCGGCGCTACATATGAAGAGGTCACCAAGGCAGGCGGCGGCATCGTCTCGTCGGTCAAGGCGCTGCGCGCTGCCAGCGAGCACGAACTGGTTGCGCAGTCGCTGCCGCGCCTCGATGCGCTGATCGCCGAAGGTCTCACCACCATCGAGATCAAGTCTGGATATGGCCTCGACATCGAAAACGAGAAGAAGTCGCTGCGTGCAGCGCGGTTCCTGGGCGAACATCGTCCAGTAACAGTAAGGACGAGCTTCCTCGGCGCCCATGCCCTGCCGCCCGAAGCGAAAGGCGACAAGGATGCTTTTATCGATCTGGTCGCAAAGGAGATTTTGCCGGCCGTCGCTGCCGAGGGCCTGGCCGACGCGGTCGATGGTTTTTGCGAAGGCATCGCCTTTTCGCTCGAGCAGATTTCTCGCGTGTTCGACGCGGCGAAAGCAGCAGGCCTGCCGGTCAAGCTCCATGCCGACCAGCTTTCCAATCTGCACGGCGCCGAACTCGCGGCACGCTATGGCGCCCTGTCGGCCGACCACCTCGAATACACCGACGACGCGGGTGCGGCGGCGATGGCGAAGGTAGGAACCGTGGCGACGATCCTGCCCGGCGCCTATTATTTCATACGTGAGACCAAGAAGCCGCCGATCGGTCTGTTTCGCCAGCACGGCGTCAGGATGGCGGTCGCCACCGATTGCAATCCCGGCACCTCGCCACTGACTTCGCTGCTGCTGACCATGAACATGGCGGCGACTTTATTTGGCCTGACCGTCGACGAATGCCTGGCCGGTGTCACCCGTGAGGCCGCCCGCGCGCTCGGACTTCTCGGACAAACCGGCACGCTGGAGGTCGGAAAATCGGCCGACCTGGCGATCTGGGATATTGGGCGCCCGGCCGAGCTCGTCTACCGCATGGGCTTCAACCCGCTGCATGCCCGCATCTGGAGAGGACAATGAGCCAACTCAAACTCAAGCCGGGCAACACAACCCTGGCCGACTGGCGCGAAATCTATCGTGGCGCCGTGCCGAAGCTAGACGCTGCCTGCCGACCGAAGATCAAGGCCAGCGCCGAAGCGGTTGCGCGGATCGTCGCCAAGGGTGAGCCGGTGTATGGCATCAACACCGGTTTCGGCAAATTGGCCAGCGTCCGCATTCCCGCCGCCGACCTCGAGACCCTTCAGCGCAACATCGTGCTGTCGCATGCCGCCGGTGTCGGCGAGCCGATGCCGGTTGCTGTTTGCCGGCTGATGATGGCGCTGAAGCTGGCCAGCCTGGCCCAGGGTGCCTCGGGCGTGCGGCCGCAGACTGTCGAACTGTTGGAAGCGATGCTGGCCAATGACGTCATTCCGGTGGTTCCGGCGCAAGGCTCCGTCGGCGCCTCCGGCGATCTCGCGCCGCTGTCGCACATGACGGCTGTCATGATCGGCGTCGGCGAGTGTTTCACCCCGCATGGCCGCTTCCCGGCCAAGGTCGCTTTCGTCTCGCACGGACTGGAGCCGGTGACACTCGGCGCCAAGGAAGGCCTGGCGCTGCTCAACGGCACGCAGTTCTCGACTGCCTATGCGCTGGCCGCCCTGTTCGATGCCGAAGTTCTCTATCAATCGGCGCTGGTTGCCGGCGCGCTGTCGACCGATGCTGCGAAAGGCTCCGACGCCCCATTCGATCCACGCATCCATCTCTTGAGAAAGCATCCTGGCCAGATCGAGACGGCGGAAGCGCTGCGCAATTTGATGGCCGGCAGTGCCATCCGTGAATCGCACCGGCTCGGCGACGAGCGCGTGCAGGATCCGTACTGCCTGCGGTGCCAGCCTCAGGTAATGGGTGCTGCGCTTAGCGTGCTGCGCCAGGCCGCCGACACGCTGGGCACCGAGGCCAACGGCGTCACCGACAATCCGCTGATCTTCGCCGAGGACGACACCGCACTTTCCGGCGGCAATTTCCACGCCGAGCCGGTGGCCTTCGCCGCCGACATGATCGCGCTCGCCGTCTGCGAGATCGGCTCGCTGTCGGAACGTCGCATTGCCATGCTGGTCGATCCGGCACTGTCGGGCATGCCGGCCTTCCTGACGCCGAAGCCCGGTTTGAATTCCGGCTTCATGATCCCGCAGGTGACGGCGGCAGCACTCGTCTCGGAAAACAAGCAGAAGGCCTATCCGGCTAGCGTCGATTCGATCCCGACCTCGGCCAACCAGGAAGACCACGTCTCGATGGCAGCACACGGCGCGCGCCGGCTGATCGGCATGGTCGAGAATGCGACGGCCGTCATCGGCATCGAATTGCTGGCCGCCGCGCAAGGTTGCGATTTTCATGCACCGCTGGCGTCGAGCGCAGCACTCGAGGCAGTGCGCAGGCTGGTCAGGGCTGAGGTGCCGCATCTCGACAATGACCGGCATTTTCACCCCGACATGGAAAAGGCCATCGCCATGGTGCGCAGCGGCGCGGCAGTGAAGGCGGCGGGCAAGGTGGCGCTGCCGGGAATTGCGTCATGAGAGCGCACACCTCGATAGGTCGCGATCCTTCGCGCCCCTCTCTGTCCTGCCGGACATCTCCCCCACTTGGGGGGAGATCGGATGTCACGCCGGCTTTCGCCAATCGCCAAGGTTGCAGGGTTGAGCGGGGCGCCAAAGCTGCCAATCTCCCCCCAAGTGGGGGAGATGTCCGGCAGGACAGAAGGGGGCGCCGTAGAGCTCCAACCCGCGGAGATCTCTCATGACCGCAGCCTCCTGGCTCACAGTCACTCAGGGCACGGCACCCCTGCTGGTCTCGATCCCGCACACCGGCATCGATCTCGCCGGTCTTGAGAACCGGCTGGTGTCGCCCTGGCTCGGCCGCCGCGACGCCGACTGGTGGATCGACAAGCTCTATGATTTCGCCGAAAGCCTCGGCGCGACGGTGGTGCACACGGCGATCTCGCGCACCGTCATCGACGTCAATCGCGACCCGTCGGGCGCCTCACTCTATCCCGGCCAGGCGACGACAGGTCTCTGCCCGACCGAGACCTTCGATGGCGATCCGCTCTATCGCGCCGGGGAAGAGCCGGGACCATCGGAGGTCGACGAGCGCCGCGAAAAATACTTTGTGCCTTACCATGCCGCCTTGCAGGCCGAGATCGACAGGCTGCGCGCCTTGCACCAGAAGGTCGTCCTCTATGACTGCCACTCGATCCGCTCGGTGCTGCCACGCCTGTTCGAGGGAACGCTGCCGGTGTTCAATCTCGGCACCAATGACGGCAAAAGCGCCGACCCGGCCTTGCAGGCAATGGTCGGCCAGATCCTAGCCGAAACCGGCGAGACCTTTGTCATCAACGGCCGCTTCAAGGGCGGCTGGATCACACGCCATTTCGGCCAGCCGCAAAACGGAGTTCATGCGCTGCAGATGGAACTGTCCAACCGCGGCTATATGCGCGAGCCCGAAGGCAAGGGTGCGCCGGACAATTGGCCGGTATCCTACGATGCCGATTTTGCCGCGCCGATCCGCGTCACGCTGAAAAAGATCCTCGAAAACGCGATTGTCTGGGCACACGGCTGAACGCGCAACGCCGCATCTCATTCGAAAGGGACTGACGCCATGACCGATCCTCGCCACAACATCCGCGAAGTCCGCAGCCCGCGCGGCAGCGAGCTCAACGCCCGCTCATGGCTGACGGAAGCGCCGTTGCGCATGCTGATGAACAATCTCGATCCCGACGTCGCCGAAAACCCCAACGAACTGGTCGTCTATGGCGGCATTGGCCGGGCAGCGCGCACCTGGAACGATTTCGATCGCATCGTCGCCTCTCTGAAGACGCTTGGAGATGACGAGACGCTCCTGGTGCAGTCCGGCAAGCCGGTCGGCGTGTTTCGGACGCACACCGATGCGCCGCGCGTGCTGATCGCCAATTCGAACCTCGTGCCACACTGGGCGACCTGGGAGAAATTCAACGAACTCGATAAGAAGGGCCTGATGATGTACGGCCAGATGACGGCCGGCTCGTGGATTTACATCGGCACGCAAGGCATCGTGCAGGGCACCTACGAGACCTTCGTCGAGGCCGGCCGCCAACATTATGGCGGCAATCTCAGGGGCAAATGGATCCTGACCGGCGGGCTCGGCGGCATGGGCGGCGCCCAGCCGCTGGCCGCGGTCATGGCAGGCGCCTGCTGCCTGGCTATCGAATGCGATCCCGACCGCATCGATTTCAGGCTGCGCACCCGCTATGTCGACGAACGCGCCGACACGCTCGACGAGGCGCTGGAAAAGATCGAGCGCTGGACCAGGGCCGGCGAGGCGAAATCAGTCGGCCTGGTCGGCAACACCGCCGACATCGTGCCGGAACTGGTGCGGCGCGGCGTGCGCCCCGACTTGGTCACCGACCAGACGTCGGCGCATGATCCGCTCAACGGCTATCTGCCCAAGGGCTGGTCGCTCGCCGAATGGCGCGAGAAGCGCACCAGCGACCCGAAGGCGGTCGAAAAGGCAGCGCGCGCGTCGATGCGCGAGCATGTCGAGGCGATGGTGGCGTTCTGGAACGCCGGCGTGCCGACGCTCGACTATGGCAACAACATCCGTCAGGTGGCGAAGGAGGAAGGGCTCGAGAACGCTTTTGCTTTCCCGGGTTTCGTGCCGGCCTACATCCGACCGCTGTTTTGCCGCGGCATCGGCCCGTTCCGCTGGGCAGCCCTCTCAGGCGATCCCGAGGACATCTACAAGACCGATGCCAAGGTCCGCGAGCTGACACCTGGCAACACCCATCTGCACAACTGGCTCGACATGGCGCGCGAGCGCATCGCGTTCCAGGGTCTGCCGGCGCGCATCTGCTGGGTCGGTCTCGGCGACCGCCACCGGCTCGGCCTCGCCTTCAACGAGATGGTGGCGAAGGGCGAGCTCAAGGCGCCGGTGGTCATTGGCCGCGATCATCTCGATTCCGGCTCGGTTGCCTCGCCGAACCGCGAGACGGAATCGATGAAGGATGGCTCGGACGCCGTATCCGACTGGCCGCTGCTCAATGCGTTGCTTAACACCGCCTCCGGCGCAACCTGGGTGTCGCTGCATCATGGCGGCGGCGTCGGCATGGGCTTTTCGCAACATGCCGGCATGGTCATCGTCGCCGACGGCACACGCGAAGCGGCCAAACGCCTTGAGCGCGTGTTGTGGAACGACCCGGCGACCGGCGTCATGCGCCACGCCGATGCCGGCTATGACGTCGCCATCGACTGCGCCAGGGAGCACCAACTTAACCTGCCAGGCATCCTCGGCTGAGCCGCGCCTTGCGCATCCTCCGAGCAGCCGAATACCGGTCTATGCCCTGGAAGAACGGCGGCGGGGTGACGACGGAGATCGCCGTCTCGCCCGCAGGTGCTGCGCTCGATGATTTCGACTGGCGCGTCTCAATGGCGCGCGTCGAAAGCGGCGGGCCATTCTCCGCGTTTGCCGGAGTGGACCGAACCTTGGCCGTGCTGGAAGGTGAGGGGATTATCCTTGATATCGCCGGTCGCCCGGCGGCCACGGTGACCAAGGTTTCCGCCCCGCTTTCCTTTCCGGCCGATGTACCGACGCAAGCGGCGCTGATCGCCGGCCCGATCACCGATCTCAACGTCATGACGCGGCGCGGACGGATGACCCACACTGTCGAGCGCGTGGTGATTTCGGCCCCGACGGACATCCACTCAGCGGCCGATGCGACCCTCATCCTGTGTTTTGACGGCGAGATCACAATGGCCGGCGCGGCGCCTGTCCGCATCGGACCGCGCGACACGCTGTTGCTCAGTCCGGACGCCCTGAAACGGCGCCTGGAGCCTGCCCGAACGGCGACGCTGTTCGTGATCCGCATCGATCGCGTTGCTGCAAACGATTAACGCCTGTTTCGAAACATGATCGCAGCACCGGCGAAATATACCGTAAGCTCAAGTCCACATCACGAAAAAGCCCGAATCCTTCCGTCGATCAAGTCCCGACGGGAGCGAAGGGGTGAACGTCTGAAAGTTGTGGTGCGAAAACAAACTTTCGGCCCGTGTTTCGATGCAACCAATTGCATTTGAATCGGTTTTAGGGACATTGCCGTGGCGGTGACGCCGCTATGCGTCCCCCATACGGAATTTTCAATGAATATCCAGACGAACCCCACCCAAATGGAAAAGACGGGCGCGAGCTTCCCGGCCATCACCGAAGAGCCGATACGCTCCAATTTCCTGCCGGAAGAGCGCCTGCGCACGCTGGGTACAAGCCTCGCCGAGGGTGACGTCAAGGATCTGTTCGGCCTGGAGCCGTTCGATTTCCAGCCACGCGTCCGCGACAGCGCCAGCAAGATCCTCGAAGTCTACCGCTCGACCAATGCCGCGCAGGCGAGGGGCGAGACGATCACGCCGGCGGCGCAATGGTTGCTCGACAACAACTATCTGGTCGAGGAAACCATCTTCCAGGTCAAACGCGACCTGCCGCGCCGTTTCTATCGGCAGTTGCCGACCCTGAAGCTGTCCGACGGCGCCAGCGTGCCGCGCGCCCTTGCGCTGGCCTGGACGTACGTCGCCCATTCGGACAGTTCCGTCTCGGCGACCATGTTCAAGGCGATCGTCGAAGGCTTTCAGTCCGTCGAGCCGCTGAAAATCGGCGAACTCTGGGCGCTGCCATCGCTGCTGCGCTTCGTTCTGATCGAAAATCTTCGCCGGATCGCGGTCCGGGTCAATCGTACCCGGCAGATGCGCCAGATTGCCAACGAGGTTGCCGATCGCGTGCTGGCGATCGACGACAACGCCGACCGTCAGGCGATCCTGTCGAACTACGTAGCCCATGCGCAGGACACCACCTTCGCCACCCAACTGCTCTACCGCCTGCGCGACGGGTCGCAGAATGCCGGCAGGGCGCTGGAATGGCTGGAGGGCGAGCTTGAAGAGTCCGGCTCCGATGCCGAGGAAATCATCATCAGCGAGCATCGCACGCTGTCTGGTGGCAATGTAACCACCGGTAACATCATCCGTGGCCTGCGTCTGATCAACGATATCGACTGGACGGTTTGGTTCGAAGGTGTCAGCCGCATCGACACCTTGCTGCGCGAGCGCACCGATTTCGCCGCGCTCGATTTCTTCTCGCGCGACCAGTACCGGACCGCGATCGAGGAACTGGCGCGCCGCTCCGATCGTTCAGAATTCCGTGTCGCCGAAAAGGCGATCGAACTTGCCGGCCATGCCGCTGTCGTCGATACCACCGGCACCGGTCCGACCGCTCACACCGACGTCGGGTTCTTCCTGGTCGGCCCGCGCCGGCTGGAACTGGAAAAGGCGATCGGCTATCGGCCGACCGTCAGCGTCACGACCAAACGGGCGTTCCGCAAAACCGGATGGCTGGGCATTGTCGTGCCGGTCTTCGCGCTGACCGTCCTGCTTTTGCTCGTCTCCGGCAATGCCCTTGCCAATCTCGGCCTGTCCGTGCCGTCGATCGCCTTGATGCTGGCGCTGTTTGCCGTGCCAGCCAGCGAAGGCGCGCTTGCCTTCTTCAACACCGTCGTATCGTTGTTCCTCAAGCCAACGCGCCTCGTCGGCTACGACTACAGACGCGGCATGCCGCCCGAGGCCCGCACGCTGGTGGTGGTGCCGTCGCTGATCGGCTCGCGCGACGACGTTGAGGAAAACATCCGCAACATCGAAGTGCACCACCTGGCCAACACGGCGGACGAAATCCATTTTGCTCTGCTTTCGGACTGGCCGGACTCGAAGACCGAAATCGATGCCGCGGATATTGAGATCCTCCAATATGCTCGCGACGAGATCGCGCGGCTGAACGCCCGCTATCCCAGCGAAGGCGTGCCGCGTTTCTACGTCCTGCACCGCCGGCGGCTCTACAATGAATCCCAGGGCGCCTGGATGGGCTGGGAACGCAAGCGCGGCAAGCTGCACGAACTGAATCTTCTGCTGCGCGGTGACAGCGACACCACCTTCCTGCCGCTGGATGTGCCGTTGCCGGAAAACGTCATCCATGTGATGACGTTGGACGCCGACACACGCACCACCCGCGATGCCGTCGCCAGTCTGGTTGGCAAGCTTTGCCATCCGCTCAACCGCCCGCATTTCGATGTCACAAAGCGCCTTGTCACCGCCGGCTACACCATCCTGCAGCCGCGCATCACCGCATCATTGACCAGCGGCGACGACGCATCCTTCTTCCAGCGGGTCTTTTCCGCCAATCGCGGCCTCGATCCTTACGTCTTTGCCGTCTCGGACATCTACCAGGATGTCTTTGGCGACGGCTCCTTCACCGGCAAGGGCCTCTATCATGTTGACGCCTTCGAAGCGGCGCTGAAGGGCCGCATCGACGAAAACACCATCCTCAGCCACGATCTGCTCGAAGGGGCATTGGCCCGCGCGGCGCTGGTCACGGACGTCGAACTGGTCGAGGACTATCCGACCCGCTATTCGGTCGACGCATCGCGCCACCATCGTTGGGCACGCGGCGACTGGCAGCTTCTGGGCTTTCTTCTCGATCCGCGCTCTGGCGTGCCGGCGCTGTCGCGCTGGAAGATGGTCGACAATCTGCGCCGCTCGCTGACGCCGATCTTCTGGGTGATGGCGGCGATCGCCGGCTGGACGCTGCTGCCCTTCACACAGGCCGCGCAATGGCAGGCGCTGCTGATCCTCACATTGTTCATGGCGCCAACGTTCGACATCATCCACGCCATCCTGCCGAAAAGCGGCGACCAGACACCGCGCGGCCATTTCTCGGCACTGGCACGCGATGTTGTCTTCGGCACCGCCCTGGTGGCTCTGAAGATCGTGCTGATGGCGCATCTGGCCTGGATGATGGGCGACGCTATCATTCGCACGCTCTACCGCTTGTTCGTCAGTCGGCAGAACCTGCTCGAATGGCGCACGGCCTCGCAGGCGCACAAGAACGGCGACAATGATCTCGGCTCCTATTACGGCATGATGTATGGCGCGGTGATTATCGGCGTCGTCGGCCTTGCGATCCCCGTTCTGGCCGATTCCACCGGAGCTTTCGTCGCTTTCTTCTTCGCGCTGTTCTGGATCGGCTCGCCGGCCTTCGCCTTCTGGATCAGCCGCTCGGCCGAAACCGAGGATCGCTTGCGCATATCGGCGGCCGACATCCATGCGCTGCGCACGGTCGCGCGGCGCACATGGCATTATTTCGAGACTTTCGTGACGGCCGAGCATCACAATCTGCCGCCCGACAATTTCCAGGAAAGTCCGGCGCCCGTCGTTGCGCCCCGCACCTCGCCGACCAATATCGGGGTTTATCTCCTGTCGGTGATTTCGGCGCGCGATTTCGGCTGGATAAGCCTGTCCGACGCCACCACCCGCATCGACGCCACGATGTCGACCATCGAGAGCATGCCGCGTGAACGCGGCCATCTCTTCAACTGGTATGACACGACGACGCTGAAGCCGCTCTATCCGCTCTACATTTCCGCCGTCGATAGCGGCAATCTCGCCGGCCATCTGGTGGCGGTGGCAGCAGCCTGCGCCGAATGGGCGGAAGCGCCTGCGGTCCACCTTCAGGGCGATTTCGAAGGTATCCTCGATACGGTGACGATCCTCGACGAAAGCCTGGCGGAGTTGCCTGACGACCGCCGTCAGTTGCGGCCGTTGCGCCAACGGCTCGCCGATCGCCTCGACGGCATGCGGCGGGCGGTCGAATCGATCAAGGCACAGCCCGAGATGGCATCGATCCGCACCATCAACCTGGCCGTTCTGGCCGGCGAGATCCGCAAGCTCGCCATCGCTATCCATACCGAGGCCGCATCGATACAGAGCGACACCATCGCCGACTGGGCGGCAAGGCTGGAAGCCACCTGCGAGGCGCATGTTCATGACGCGCATAGCGACGACAATGCCGTCGAAGCCTTGCGGGCCAAGCTTCTTTCGTTGCGCGAGCGCACGCGCCGCTTCGCCTTCGAGATGGATTTCTCCTTCCTCATGCGGAAGGAGCGCAAGCTCCTGTCGATCGGCTATCGGGTCGAGGAGCATCAGCTCGACGAAAGCTGCTACGACCTCCTGGCTTCCGAGGCGCGGCTGACCAGCCTGTTCGCCATCGCCAAGGGCGATCTGCCGACCGAGCACTGGTTCCACCTCGGCCGGCCGATCGTCGAGATCGGGTTCAAGGGCGCGCTGATGTCCTGGTCCGGCTCGATGTTCGAGTATCTGATGCCGCCGCTGGTGATGAAGGAGCCGCAAGGCTCGATCCTCAACCAGACCAGCAAGCTCATCATCAAGCGCCAGATCCAGTACGGCCGCTCGAAGAACGTGCCCTGGGGGATTTCGGAAGCGGCCTACAACGCCCGCGACCGCGAGCTGACCTACCAGTACACCAATTTCGGCGTGCCTGGGCTCGGCCTGAAGCGAGGTCTTGGCCAGAACACGGTGATTGCGCCTTATGCGACCGTGCTGGCGGCGCAGTTCACCCCGCGTGAATCGGTGCAGAACCTGGCCAGGCTGAGGCAGCTCGGCGCCCTTGGCCGGCACGGCTTCTACGATGCGGTCGATTTCACGCCGCAGCGCGTGCCGGAGGGCACCGATCATGTCGTCGTGCTGAACTACATGGCCCACCATTCCGGCATGTCGATCGCCGCCGTTGCCGACGCCATCTTCGAAGGACGCCTGCGCGATCGCTTCCACAGCGATCCGGTGATCGAGTCGGCCGAGTTGCTGCTGCAGGAAAGGGCGCCGCGCGACATCCCGACCGCCACCGTCAGGACCGAGGCCGACGAACGGTCGAAGGACGAAACGGAAGTCGAGAGCCCCGATACGCGCATCGTGCTCAACCCGCTCAAGGCGCTGCGTTCGACCAGCGTCATGTCCAATGGCCGCTACTCGGTCATGGTCACCGCGACCGGCTCTGGCTATAGCCGCTGGGGCGAGCTTGCGATCACGCGCTGGCAGCCGGACCCGACCGAGGATCGGCTTGGCTCTTATATCTTCCTGCGCGACGCCGGCACCGGCGACTGGTGGTCGGCCACCGCCGAGCCGAAGCGTGCCACCGGCGAAGAGGTGCAGACGCTTTTTTCGGATGACAAGGCGAGCTTTGTCAAATCGGTGGGATCACTGCGTTCGGAGGTCGAATGCATCGTCATCTCGGAAGGAAACGGCGAAGGCCGGCGGGTGACGCTTTACAATGACGGCCCGGTCGACCGGCATATCGAGGTGACCTCCTTTGCCGAACTGGTGCTGGGCTCAGAGGCATCCGATAACGCGCATCCGGCCTTCTCGAAAATGTTCGTGGAAACCGAAATCGCTGCGAATAACGGGGCGATCTTCGCCACAAGACGCAAGCGGGAAACGGACGAGCCTGACGTCACCCTGGCGCATTTCGTCACCGACCCGTCTGGGTCGACGCGCGACGCCGAGGCCGAAACCGACCGGCGCGCCTTCATCGGCCGCGGCCGCACCATCGTCGAGGCTGCCGCCTTCGATCTCGGCGCCAAGCTTGGCGGCCATTCTGGCTTCACGCTGGATCCGGTCGCAGCGCTTCGCCGACAGGTGCGCGTGCCGGCCAACAAGAAGATCTCGCTGACCTTCTGGACTGCCGTTGGCGCCAACCGTGCCGAACTCGAAGACGCCATTGCGCGGCTCGATCATCCGGAAGCCTTCGCCCGCCAGGCGATGCTCGCCTGGACCCGCTCGCAGGTGCAGACCCGTCATCTCGGTCTCAGCCTTGCCGATGCCGCCAATGTGCAGAATCTGGCGCGCTATCTGATCTATCCTGATCCGTTCCTGCGCCTTCCGGCCGAATCGATCGCTTCCGGGCTCGGTAAGCAGTCCGGCCTGTGGCCGACCAGCATATCCGGCGATTTTCCGATTTTCCTGGTCAGGATCGGCGATGTCGCCGACCTCGAGATCGTCGCCCAGGCGCTCCGCTTCCAGGAATATATGCGCGCCCGCGGCATGATGATCGACTTTGTCGTCGTCAACGAGCAGGCTTCATCCTACGTGCAGGACCTGCAACGGGCGGTCGAGACGCTGTGCGAAAACAGCCGCCTGCGCGGCAAGGAGCTTGGACCCCGCCAGCACATCTTCGCGGTGCGCCGCGACCTGATGGACGAGACGACCTACAAGACGCTGCTCGCCGTCGCCCGCGTCGTCCTGCACACGCGCAACGGCACCATCTTCGATCAAATCGAGCGCGCCGAGGCCGCTGCGCTGCAAGCGCGGGACGCCTTGCAACCGGCGGATGCAGCAGCGCTTCGTGAACCGTCTTCGCCGGCCCCGCAGGCGTGGGCTGCCCAAGCCTCGATCGAAGGCCGTGCCGACGGCAGCGGGCTCAGCCAGTGGAACGGTTTTGGCGGTTTCGAGGGCGACGGACGCCACTATGTCGTGCGCCTTGCAGGGCGGCTCACGACGCCGCAGCCCTGGATCAACGTCATTTCCAACACCTCGTTCGGTTTCCATGTTTCGGCTGAAGGCGCTGCATTCACCTGGAGCCGAAACAGCCGCGATTATCAACTGACGCCGTGGGCGAACGACCCGGTCACCAACCGGCCCGGCGAGGGCATCTATATTTACGATCATGCCAGCGGCCGGGCGTTCTCGCCGTTGGCCGCCGTGGTGCGCGATCCTGCCATGACCTACGAAACATGGCACGGGCAGGGTTTTTCGACCTTCCGTTCGACGCGCGGGCCACTGTCGATGGATCTTACCCATGTGGTCGATCCTGTCGATCCGGTGAAAGTCTCCCGATTGCGAATCCAGAATTCCGGTTCGGTGCCGGCGCGCCTGCGCGTCTATGCCTATGCGGAATGGGTCCTTGGCAGCCATCGTTCGCGCACGGCGGCGACCATCGTTCCGTCCAGGGATGCTGAGACGGGCGCGTTGCTGGCGCAAAATCCCTACGGACTCGACTTCAGCGAGCGGGTCGCCTTCCTGGCCGCCGACAGCGCGGCTCATTCGGTGACGGCCGACCGCGGTGAGTTCATCGGCCGGCACGGCACCAGCGAACTTCCGCATGCCGTGCTCAACGGCGCCAGCCTATCGGGCCGCGTCGAGGCCGGCGATGATCCTTGTGCTGCAATTGCGCGCGACATCGACATCCCTGCCGGCGGCGACGTGACGCTGCTCTGGCTGCTCGGCGATGCAGCTTCTGCCGAGGAAGCCAGCGCCCTGGTGCAGCACCATAGCAGCAAAGATTTCGATCAGCGGCTGGCTGACAATGAACGCACGTGGCGAGGGTTTCTCGACACCATCCAGGTCGAGACGCCGGACAAGGCGCTCGACGCCATGGTCAACCACTGGCTGCCCTATCAGAGCCTTGCCTGCCGCATCCGCGCCCGCTCCGCCTTTTACCAGGCGAGCGGCGCCTTTGGCTTCCGTGATCAGTTGCAGGACACGCTGGCCCTGCTTGTCCATGATCCGAAACTGGCGCGCGACCAGATACTCAACGCGGCGCGGCGGCAATTCCCCGAAGGCGATGTGCAGCACTGGTGGCTGCCGCGCACCGAGGCAGGCGTCCGCACTATGATTTCCGACGACGTGGTCTGGCTCGCCCATGCCACGGCACGCTACTTGCTGGTGACCGGCGACACCGCGATCCTCAGGGAACAATTGCCCTTCATCGACGGGCCGCCGCTGGAAGAAGGCGAGCATGATGCCTTCTTCACCCCGGAGATCTCGAAGAAGACCGCTTCACTCTATGATCATTGCGCGCGTGCACTCGACCTTGCCATCAAGCGCAGCAGCCCCGCCGGACTGCCGCTGATCCTCGGTGGCGACTGGAACGACGGCATGAACCGTGTCGGCGAGCACGGCAAGGGCGAGAGCGTCTGGCTGGGCTGGTTCCTGCTGAAGACGCTGGGCGACTTTGCGCCTGTCGCCAAGTCGGAAGGCGACACCAAGCGCGCGCAAGCCTGGACAAAACACGCCGACGTGCTGAAGCGAGCGCTGGAAAGCACGGCCTGGGATGGTGAATGGTATCGTCGCGGCAGCTTCGACGACGGCACGCCGCTGGGGTCGCGCGGTTCACAGGAGTGCAAGATCGACTCGATTGCCCAGTCGTGGAGTGTGCTGTCGGGCGAGGGCGATCCAGCGCGGTCGACGACGGCGATGCAGCAGGCGATGAAGATGCTTGTCGACGACGAGCTCAAGATCGTCAAGCTTTTCACCCCGCCCTTCTCCAAGACGGAAAAGGACCCGGGCTACATCAAGAGCTACCCGCCGGGTGTCCGTGAAAACGGTGGCCAGTACACCCATGCGGCATCATGGTTCGTCATTGCGCTCGCCGAAATGGGGCGCACCGATGATGCCTACCGTTGTTTCTCGATGCTCAACCCGGTCAACCACGCGCTCGACGAGGCCGCTGCCGAGCATTACCGCGTCGAGCCTTACGTGGTCGCCGCCGATGTCTATGCCGGGCAAGGCAAGGGCGGCCGCGGCGGCTGGACCTGGTATACCGGCTCGGCCGGCTGGCTTTATCGCGCGGCGGTCGAAGGCATCCTCGGCATTGAGCGCAGGGGAGCGCGCATCCAGTTCAAGCCGAAACTCCCCAGCCATTGGGATGGTTATGCGGCAACCCTCAAGGTGCTTGGGGCCGAGCTCAGGGTTCGCGTTGTCCGTGACGCCAAGGTCAAAGCCATCTCTCTTGAGATAGATGGCAAAAAGACGAAGGCTTCGTCTTTCGAACCGAAAGCCGGCGACAAGGCCGAAGTGGTCGTCAGGATACCGGCGTAGTTTCAAGGATTTGGAGCGTCTTTACACATCTTGGGGACGCGCGTTGTTTAAGGATGTTCTAGCAATTCTACCGCGCGTCAGCTTTCCGAAAAGCCGATGCAGGCTTTAGAAACTCATACATAACCATTTGCTGATTAAAATTGCGGCAGTGCTTGCAGCCTGCCATGATTTTGCCGTAAGGCTGACATTTTACCTTTTTTCTCAAACTGTTAGGTGATCACGACAGATTTCGCAGCGTCGCCATCTTTTGTTCGCGAATTGGGAACTGAAGGGGTACACGAGCATTGTTTCGCGACACGTCAACGGGTACGAGTCAGAAAATGATGCAGTGCACAATAACAATTTGCCGGAGTAGCTGAAGTGTCCCTTCTGCAAATCTACTGGAGAGCGCTCGGTTATCTCGCTGCCGACAGGAAACGCGTGGCGTTTATCTGCGGGGCGAACATCGCGCTTGCCATTATCGCCATCCTTGAGCCGATCATGTTCGGACGGGTGATCGATGCTATTTCGGACGGCGGCTCGGTCTTTTCGACGCTCGGCGTGTGGGCCGGTATCGGCGTCTTCAACGTCGTCGCCTTCGTTCTGGTGGCGCGCGGCGCGGACCGCTTTGCCCATGCACGGCGCAGCGAGGTCCTTTGCCAGTCATTCGAGCGCGTGATCACCATGCCGCTTGCTTGGCATCATCAGCGCGGCACCTCCAATTCCCTGCATACGCTTCTGCGCGCGGTCGAGACCTTGTTCAGCCTCTGGCTCGAGTTCATGAGGCAGCATTTGTCCACTGTTGTCGCGCTGGTTCTGCTGGTGCCGACGGCGATCAGCATGGATATTCGCATGTCGATGGTCCTGCTGGCGCTGGGTGCGCTCTACGTCGGAATCGGGCGGCTGGTGATGCGTCGTACCAAGGAAGGCCAAGCGTCCGTGGAGCGGCACTTTCACAAGGTGTTCGCGCATGTGAGCGACTCGGTCAGCAATGTCGCCGTGCTGCAGAGCTACAATCGCATCGGCCACGAAACCGACGCCTTGAAGCGTTATGTCAAGAATCTGCTTGATGCCCAATATCCGGTGCTTGACTGGTGGGCATTGGCCAACGCCCTGCATCGCCTGTCGTCGACCATTTCGATGATGGTCGTGCTGTTGATCGGCTCCTATCTGGTCATGCATGGCCAATTGCGTATCGGTGACGTCATCGCCTTTACCGGCTTTGCCACGCTGCTGATTGCCCGGCTCGACCAGATGTCGGCCTTCGCCAATCAGATTTCGGAAGCCAGGGCCAAGCTCGAGGAATTTTATCGCCTTGAGGACTCCGCGGCCGACGCCGCCGAGCCGGACGGGTTGCGTGACCTCGGCAACGTCACTGGTCATGTGCGTTTTGAAAACGTCAGCTTCGAATTCGCCAATTCGGGCCAGGGCGTGAACGACGTATCGTTCGAAGTTCACGCCGGCCAGACCGTGGCCATCGTCGGTCCGACGGGCGCAGGCAAGACCACGCTCATAAATCTTTTGCAGCGCGTCTTTGCGCCGTCCAGCGGCCGCATCCTGATCGATGGCATCGACACCCGCACGGTGACCCGCAAGTCGCTGCGCCACTCGATCGCCACGGTGTTCCAGGATGCGGGCCTGCTCAACCGCTCGATCGAGGACAATATCCGCGTCGGGCGCGCCGAGGCGACCTATGATGAGGTCCACGCTGCCGCCAATGCCGCTGCCGCGCAGGATTTCATCCTGTCGAAGAGCAATGGCTATGACACGGTCGTCGGCGAACGCGGCGGACAGCTTTCGGGCGGCGAGCGCCAGCGTATCGCGATCGCACGCGCCGTGCTGAAGGATTCGCCCATCCTGGTGCTCGACGAAGCGACCAGCGCGCTCGATGTCGAGACGGAAGACCGCGTCAAGGAAGCGATTGACGAATTGCGGCGCGGCCGCACCACCTTCATCATTGCCCACCGCCTGACCACCGTTCGCGATGCCGATCTGGTCGTGTTCATGGACAAGGGCAAGGTGGTCGAACTGGGTGGCTTCGCCGAACTGTCGATGCGCAATGGCCGCTTCGCCAGCCTGCTGCGCGCCGGCGGCTTGCTCAACGACGAGGAAGTCCGCCGCCTCAGCCGGACCATCACGGACGAGGCCGCCTGAGTTCTTTCCCTTCTCCCACCTGTGGGAGAAGGGAAAGCCCCGCCTGCGACACCACCGCTCGATTGCCCCAAACGCGTCGCCGGTTTATGTAAAGCCGCATGAGTGACCTGACTTCACGCCTCAGCGGCTGGATGGATTTCGCCAACCCGACGCGCTTTGTCGGTTTGGCCGACAGGGTAGTGCCATGGCTGGCGACCATCGCCACACTCCTCCTGACCGCCGGACTCTATATGAGCTTCACGGCGCCGGAGGATTTCCAGCAAGGCATCACCGTGCGCATCATGTATATCCATGTGCCCTTCGCCTGGCTGGCCATGATGTGTTTCACGCTGATGGCGGTTTCCGCGTTGGGCACGCTGGTATGGCGCCATCCGCTGGCCGATGTCGCGCTGAAGTCGGCGGCACCCATCGGCGCCGTCTTTACAGCGCTCGCGCTGATCACCGGTTCGATCTGGGGCAAGCCGATGTGGGGCACCTGGTGGGTGTGGGATGCGCGGCTGACCTCGGTCTTCGTGCTGTTTCTGATGTATCTCGGCATCATCGCGCTGACGCGGGCACTCGACGATGCGGCGCGCGCCGCCTGGGCCGCCGCAATCATCACCCTGGTCGGCTTCATCAACATCCCGATCATCAAATTCTCGGTCGACTGGTGGAACACGCTGCATCAGCCGGCTTCGGTGTTCCGGCTCGGCGGGCCGACCATCGATCCCAGCCTGTTGCGGCCGTTGCTGGTGATGGCTCTGGGTTTTACCGTGCTGTTCTTCGCGCTGCATCTGATGGCGATGCGCACGGAAATCCGACGTCGCCGTGTCATTTCCATGCGCCGCGTTGCGGCCCGGCAGGCCGATAAACACCATTAGAGGCGCCTGACTTGGCCGTCATTTCACTCTAATTCGCCGACAACCACGTGTCTGCCGTCAACATTGTCTGTGACTGGCCGAAGTAGGCATGTTGCAATGCTGCAACAGCGATCTCTATAACTTCGATCCCACCCCGTTTTCACCGTTGACAGCTAAGCCATGCACCGGAAGTGATGCATTATATTTGCCTGTTAATTGTCGTGGGGGATTTTGTCGATGAAAGTGCGTCTGCTTGCCGGTGTCTCCGCAATGGCCTTGACGCTTGGCTGGAACTCAGCCAATGCCGCCGACGCGGCGGTCGAAGTTCCGGCGGCCCAGGATCTCTGGTATGTCACACTGTTTGGTGGCGCCAGCTTTCCGAATGACGTGAAAACGCATTCCGACACCTACAACAATGACTTTTCGATGGACTTCGACACCGGCTTCGTGATCGGCGGCGTCGTCGGTAAGCGGCTCAACGATGTGTTCCGCGTCGAAGGCGAACTGTCCTATGCGCGATACAAGGCGAGTACGTATGACGAGGGTATCTTTCACGGGTATCCGGCTGACGGCGATTTGTCCGCCACCTATCTGCTCGCTAACGTCTGGGCCGACGTTGCTCATTTTGGAGATGCCAAGCTCTATGTCGGCGGCGGCATCGGCGCCGCCTATGTGACCGCCGACACAACCTGGGGTGGTCACGAATATGGATACGGATCTGGTGGGTGGGGTTTTGCCGGCCAGGTGGGAGCCGGCGTCACTTACGCGCTGGCGCAGAATATCGACCTCGATTTCGGCTACAGGTTCAAGGCCGTCTCCGCCGTCGACTTCGATTCCTCCCGCGAAGGCGATGCTGTATTCTCGGACGGGAAGTTGAATTCCCACAATCTGCAGCTCGGCGTTACATTCAAATTCTGATTGCTTCGAATTCTTGCTGCAGGCTGACTGCCGTTGCAGGCGATTGGGGGTGAAGCATGCCGCTCTTGCCACGCCGGCAGCCTGTCGGTCTACCGGCCATGGTCCAGGACTTTCTCCCGGCCGCCGGCGAGTCGGCGCCGGAGACGTTGCAGCGCGGTATCGACCTGCAGCGCCGCAAGCGCTTTCGCGAAGCCGAGTACTGCTACCAGACCGTGCTTCGCCGGCAGCCCAAAAATGCCATGGCGCTCAATCTGATGGGCACGCTGGCGATCGAGGCCCAGCAAATTGAAACGGCCATCGACTTTATGAAGCGTGCGGTCAAGCTCGAACCGGGCAACGCCATTTTCCACAACAATCTCGGCAACGCCTACAACCTGGTCGGCAACATCGAGCAGGCGCGCAAACAGCTGAAAAAAGCGATCGAGCTCGACGGGCGGCTTGTCGAGGCCTTATGCAATCTCGGCAAATCCTACCGGAGCCAGCTCGAGGGCGACATCGCCGAGGGTTTCTATCGCCGTGCACTGGCGGTCGACGGCCAGTCGCTGACAGCGCTTGTCGGCATGGGCGAGTTGCTCACCGACATGGGCCGGCAAGCCGAGGCGGTCGAATGCTTTGGCCGCGCCATCGCCATCGACAAGGCGAATGTCGAGGCGCTGTCCGGGCTGGCGCTCGCGCGTCGGGCCGTCAAGGGCGATCCAGCTCTGGCTTTGGTGCGGGCCCGCCTCGAACTGCCGATGACCACCGATCGCGAGCGGGTTATCCTGCATCACGCCGCCGGAAAAATCCTCAACGACCAGCACGAGTATCGCCTGGCCATCCACCATTTCGCCCGGGCCAAGGCAATCTCCGGCAATGATTTCGACATTGCCCTGCACACGCGGCTCTATGACAGTTTCATCGAGACGTTCGACGCCGGTTTTTTCGAAGCCCGGCCAAAATTCGGCAATCCGTCCGAACGGCCGGTCTTCATTGTCGGTATGCCACGTTCAGGAACGACGTTGACCGAGCAAATATGCGCCAGCCATCACGATATCCATGGTGCCGGTGAACTGCCGACCATCCGTTCATTGGCCGGCGAACTTGGATTCGACCAGCTTGATCCGGCGATTTTCGCCAAGGCCATGGCGGCGCTCACACCGGCGAAGGCGAGGGAGCTTGGCTCGAAATATCTCGACCATCTCAACAAGCGCAACGGCAAGGCGGCGTGTGTCGTCGACAAGATGCCGCATAATTTCGAGCTGCTGGCTTTCATCAGCCTGATTTTGCCGAATGCCCGCATCGTCCACTGCAGGCGTGACCCGATGGACAATTGCACGTCCTGTTTCATGCACAATTTCTCCGATACCCACGGCTACAATGCCGATCTGACCAAGCTTGGGCAGTATTACCGGCAATATGATCGCCTGATGCGCCATTGGGCCAAGGTCGTGCCGCTTGCCATCCACGACATGCCCTACGAAAAAACGGTGGCTGATTTCGAGACCCAAGCCCGCGGATTGATCGGATTTCTTGGCGTCGAATGGGACGATGCGTGTCTTCGTTTCCACGAAACCGAGCGCACGGTGCGCACGCCAAGCCGCTGGCAGGTGCGCCAGCCCATCTATTCGTCCTCGGTCGAGCGCTGGAAACTGTACGGCGATGCCCTCGATCCACTGAGGGCTGCACTGGGTCCGCTTGTCCAACCCTGAACCAAACGGGCGTTCGGTCCGAACGACGTCGAACTCACCCCATGCGGCCACGCGCTGCCACCGGCAGCGTTTCAAGCACCTTGTCGCCGTCGACCAGATGCACCTCGTCGAACAGGTTGGTGACGACGCAACAATGGTCGGGCACGACGCGCACACGCTCGCCGATACGCAGCCTGGCGTCGCCGGAAAGCGTGATTTTGCCGTGCTCCTCGCTGAGGCCGGTGACGGTGGCGCCCGGAACGCCCAGCAATTCGCCGAAATCGGGCAGCCCCAGCGTGTCACTCGACAAGGCCTTGCTGCCGGCATCGAGGATGGCCCGTGTCGGCGTCGGATGGCTGACCACCGTCGACAGCACCGTCAGCGCGCAATCGTCGAGGCTTCCAACGCCTTTGGCGACCTGGTAGCGGTCGAGATAGATGTAGGTGCCGGGACGGTACTCGGTGACGACGGAAGCCTCGCTTGAGCGCCACATATCCGGCGTGCCGCCGCTGGAGATGCGTTCGCAGGCAAGACCGGATGCGGCGAGCGCCTGGCGCGCATCGGCGAGCCACGCCTCGGCCTCGGCAGCGCGGCCTGCCGCCGGATAGGTCATCAGCCCGCCGAAGGCGAGCCCCTTGGCCTTGTCGATCTCTCTGGCCAATGCGACCGCCTCGCTGGCCGACTGGACGCCGCAGCGGCCCATGCCGGTGTCGCATTCCACCAGTACCTGTAGCGGCTGGCCGGGATCGGTGAAGGTGGCGGCGAGACCCGCAAGCGTTTCCATGCTGTCTGACGTCACCGACAGCGTCACACGGCCGTGCAGCGCCTTGAGGCGCTCCAGCTTGGCCTTGCCCAGAATGTTGTAAGGGAGAAAAATGTCGGTGAGACCGGCATCGGCCATCACCTCGGCCTCACCGATTTTCTGGCAGGTGATGCCGACCGCACCCGCTGCGATCTGCTTCTTTGCCCAGTAAGGCAATTTGTGGGTCTTGATGTGCGGCCTGAGCTTCAGCCCGTGGCGGTCGGCATGGGCCTGCGCCCGTGCGATATTGGCTTCGGCACGGTCTACGTCGATCAGGATCGCCGGCGTATCGAGGTCGTCTATGCTCAGCATGGAATGCCACCCTAGGAATTTACCTGGACTTATGGCCTTGATCGAACCGGATGTCATGAGGCCAGCATGCTCTTTACGTCGACACCGGAGCGGTGTTCGGTTATGCGCTGTAGGCGCCGCCTGAAGAAGGATCACGACCATGAAACGTTCCACCGTCAACGACATCATCCGCGATGCCGATGCCTTCATCCGCTCGTTCGGCTACATCATGCCGCCCTTCGCCTATTGGTCGCCGGAAGAGATGAAGGCGCGCCGGCAGGATTCGTCGGCCATCTTCTCCTCTCGGCTCGGCTGGGACATCACCGATTACGGCCAGGGCAAGTTTGGCGAACTCGGCCTCTTCCTGTTCACCGTTCGCAACGGTCGCTACGAGGACATGAAGAAGGGCATGGGCATGCTCTATGCCGAGAAGATCATGATCTCGCGCAAGGATCAGCTGTCACCAATGCATCGCCACAACATCAAGGCCGAAGACATCATCAACCGTGGCGGCGGCAGACTGGTGCTGGAACTGTTCATGCATGATCGCGATGGCGGCATCGATCCGAAGGCCGAGGTATCGGTGCCTGTCGACGGAACCATCCACAGGCTGCCGGCGGGCGGACTGCTGAAGCTCGACCCAGGCCAGAGCGTCACGCTGCTGCCGGGCGTCTGGCACGCCTTCTGGGCCGAGGGCAAGGATGTGCTGATCGGCGAGGTGTCGACCGTCAACGACGATCTTACCGACAATGTCTTCCGCGAACCGATCGGCCGCTTCGCAGACATCGACGAGGATGTCGCGCCGCTGCACCTCTTGGTGTCCGACTACGAGAAGTGGGTAGGGTAGCTTTTCCCAATGGCGGGCGCCGCCCTTCATCTGGCCCCCGCCTACCACATCATGAAGGAAGCGACGTCCGCGTCGGAGACCTTGCCTGCCATCACGTCGGCGATCGCCTGGTCGACGATGGCCACGCCCTCAGCCACCTCGTGCTCGGTCAGCGTCAGCGGCGGCATGAATTCGAGCACATTGGCCTTCAGCCCGACATAGGTGAAGGCCGCACCCAGTTCGTAGCCGCGATAGATGATCTTGGCCGTCGTCGTCGCCGCGACCGGCTCGCGTGTCTTGCGGTCCTTGACCAGATCGACACCGACGGCAAGGCCACGCCCGCGCACGTTGCCGATGATCTCGTGTTTTGCGCCGAGCGCCCGCAGCGCATCTGTAAACAGCGTGCCGACGCGCGCCGAGCGCTCGACCAGGCCTTCGCTGTCGATCGTTTTCAGCACGGCGTTGCCGGCGGACGTCGCCACGGGATTGCCGGCGGTCGTCTGCAGCGCGAAGGCCGGCGCGTGATCCATGATCTCCTTCGGGCCGATAACAGCCGAAAGCGGCAGGCCGCCGCCGATACCCTTGCCGAACACGACCAGATCGGGCGTCAGTCCTTCGTGCTGGAAACAGTGCATCATGCCGCTGCGGGCCAGCCCGACCTTGACCTCGTCGACGACTATTCTGATGCCGTGCCTGCGGCAACGCTCTTGCAACGCTTTGAGGAAGCCGGGCGGCGGCACGATCAGCCCGCCATCCGACATCAGTGGCTCGATGAATACGGCAGCCACCTGATGCGGCGGGCAGGTGGTCTCGAACTGGTAGTCGAGGAGAGCAAGAACAGCCTCGGCGCTGAACTGCGGCCGGTACGGATCGGGGTAGGGGAGCAAAAGCACCCCTGGCCTCGGCAGCGTGTGGGTCATGGCGGTATGGCCGCTGATGCCCATCGAGCCGGAGAGATTGCCGTGATAGGAGCCGATGAAGGAGATGAAGCGCGAGCGGCCTGTCGCGGCCTGCAGAACGCGCACGGCGCAGTCATTGGCGTCCGACCCGGAATGGCCGAACCAGACGCGCCGTTCGCCGTTGCCCGGTGTGATCGCCAGCAGCCGCTCGGCCAGCGAAACTGCTGGTTCGTTCGGGTAGAGCAGGAGACTGGCGCCCGCCATGTCGCGGATCGACGCTTCGACCGCGGCGACGATGGCCGGATGGCCGTAACCGAGGATTGCCGGACCGGCCGAGCCGGACAGGTCGAGCAGCGAGCGGCCGCCTTCCTCGATCAGCCGATTGCCCTGGCCGCCGACGACGCTCAGCGGCGAGAAACGCAGCTTGCCGATTTGGGCGATGGTTGCCGCGTCGCGCTCGCGCAGATTGCTCATGACGCCTTCTCCTTCTGCTGCGCGGGCAAGGCGGCGGCCAGACGGTTCGCCCACGCCTCGATGCCGGAGCGGCTCGACAACAGATCCTGCCGGATCTCTATGAGAACGGCGGGAATACCGCGATCGTCGCCATGGATGGGCACCGCGTAGTCGGCGTCGCGGCTGATCACGTAAGGCACGTTCGCCCCGACATTGAGCGCGCCGTCGACACCTAGGCCGGCGAGGATCGCTTCGCCTAAATCGCCGGCGCGATCGTAAAGCACGCCGGCATGCCAAGGCCGGGAAATCCCGAGGAAGACCGGCGTGAAGCTGTGGATCGTCGCGATCCGCGTCGGCCTGCCGTCCTTCGCCCGGCGGTCGAGATGGGCGGCCACCTGGTCATGGAAAGGCGCGAACATGATTTCGGCGCGCCGTGCCCGCTCGGACGGATCGAGCCCGATATTGCCGGGAATGTCGGTGTCTTCGGAGAGCACAGGAATGCTGCCGCTCGTGCCCAGCGGCCGGTTGAGATCGATTAGCAGCCGCGAATAGCCGCTGAGGAAGGCAGGCGCATCGAGCAGCACCGACAGACGGCGCGTCACTTCGGCGGCGCCGATATCCCAGGCGATGTGACGTTGCAAATGGCTGATATCGAGCCCGAGCTGTCCATATTCCGCCGGAATGTGGTTGGATGCATGCTCGCACAACAGCACGATGTCGGAGCGGCCATTTTCGTTGAGCACGTCGACGGCAGCCGGCCACCCAGTTGCAAGCTGCGCAGCCATCAATAAAGCGTCCGGTAGAGGTCGCAGACAGCCACCGGATCGAGACCGGCAAGGCGCTCGGTCTCATGCCGCTTGAGGCCGACGAAGGTCTCGATGAAGACAGGCGCGAACCATCCGGTTACGGTGCTGTCGGCGGCGAGCGCGTCGAGCGCCGCCGGCAGGGTTTCCGGCAGGCGTATGAGGCCAAGCTTCTTGCGCTCCGCCTCGTTCATCAGCGTCGGGTCGCCGGTGACCAGCGGCGGCGTCGGCAGCTTTGCTTTCAGCCCTTCCAGTCCCGCGCGCACGATGGCCGCCAGTGACAGATAGGGATTGCCGGTGGCGTCGGCGGCCCGGTATTCGATGTTGTATTGCCGCGCCGGGTCGCGCCCGCCGATCGTCACCGTCGGGCAGATGCGCAAGGACGCCTCACGGTCGCGATCGGCAAGCCAGGTGTAGGACGAGCTCCAGCTATGCGGCTTCAGCCGGTAGTAGGATGACACGCTCGCCGCCGTCATCGCGGTGATACCAGGCAGATGGCGAAGCACCCCGGCACAGAAGGCGCCGGCCTGGCTGGAAAGGCCGCCCGGTCGTGCTGGGTCGTAGGTCACCGGCTTGCCGGCCGCATCGACGAAGCTGAAATGGATGTGGACGCCGTTGCCGACGGCGTCGGGAGCGGCTTTCGGCGTGAAGCTGGCGCGCCAGCCGGCATTGCGCGCGACTTCGCGGGTGATTTCGCGGATGGCGACGGCGCGATCGGCCGCGGCAAGCGCATCGGCAGGCTCGTGCGTCACCTCGAACTGCTCGTTGCCGAACTCGGCGATCACCACTTCTGGCGCGACCCCCGCCTCCTCCAGCGCCGCCATCAGATTTGGCGCGAAGGGGTCGGTCCGCCGCAGCGCCTGGAACGACAGCGAATGCCCCGGCACGAAGTCGCCCTCGATATGGAATTCATGCTCGAAGGCGGCGATGACGGAAAGCCCGGTTGCCGCCTTCAGCTCCGCCAGCGCATCTATGAGCATGGTGCGTGTGCAGCCGACCCACGGGCTGCCGTCGAGTTCGACGATGTTGCCGGCGACCATATCGAAGGCTGTCGCCGATCCGGTCAGCACTGTCCGAAAACGGGCGTTGAGGTCAGGCACCAGCCGCACATCGCCGGAGGAGCCCCAGGGATTGGGATCGACGATGGAATTGAACGGCGTCAGCGACAGATTGGCCTGCAGCCAGCCGACGCCGGTGGCGGCGATCTTCTGCAGCTTGCTTTCGACGACCGAGCGGCCGCGCGTGATGGCGGAGAGATCGGTGGTGACGACGGCAACGAGCGGTTCGACGGTCGATGTCATGCAGGTTTTCCCAAGGCTTCGAAGCGGGCGGCTATGGTGGCGGTATCAGTGACCCAGCAATAGCCGCCAAACGCCTTGAGGGCACCATCATGGCGCTCCTGCGTGGCGGCCGCGCAGGCATCAGACACGCAGGTGACGAGGTAGCCGCGATCGGCGGCGTCGCGCACCGCCATGTCGACGCACTGGTCGGTCATGATGCCGGCAACGATCAGGTAACGCACGCCGAGGTTCTTCAAGACATAATCGATGTTGGTCGAGTTGAAGACGCCAGACGACGTCTTCGGCAGCATGATCTCGTCGCCGACCGGCGCCAGCGACGACACTGGCAGGCCTTCCGGCCGGCTGGGCGCGATATGGATCGGCGTCAGCTTGTGGTCGAGCGAGCAGTCGCGGCCGTCTTCCGTCAAGCTCTGGATGATGGTGTGGATCACCTCGACGCCATTGGCGCGGGCGGCCGCCAGCAGGCGTTCCTGGTTGGGGATCGTCTGCGACGTCGTCTGCCGGTAGAAATAGTGGTCAGGGCCGCGCTCCGGATGCGCCGGATCGGCGCCGGGCTCCAGCCAAACACGTTGCATGTCGACCAGAAGCAGCGCGGTTTCGCCGGCCCGGAAGGGCTCGTTTCGTTTTGGCAATGCCTGCGTCATGCTTTCTGGTCCTGCTTCACTGATTTGGATTGGACTGATTTAGGTTGGGCTGATTTGGGCCCGGGCATCCTGCGTGTCCCGGTTTCTTCGGGGCCGGCACTGTCGAGGGTCACGGCATTCGCATGCCGCACCTCCTCCAACTTTTCGATGCGTTCGCGGGCGCCATCGCTTAGCGTGGACACGATATGGGCGACCAGCGCCTCCATCTGCGCAATCGCCGGCGCCAGCGTGTCGTATGGGGAGGCGACTTCCAGCGGGCTGACGATGGTGACCTCGGCGAGATCGGCGATCGGCGAGAGCCATTGATCGGTGAACAGCACGATGCGCACGTCGCGCGCCGCCGCCTGCCGGGTGTAGTCGATGACGTCGAACTGGTAGCGGCGATAATCGAAAACGACCAGCACGTCGCGGCGGCCAAGATCGGCCAGCGTGTCGAAGGCCTGTGCCGACAACGTGCCGAGGTCGCGCACACCCGGCCTGAATTGCAGCATGTAGCCGGCGAACATGCTGGCGATATGGCGGCTGAAACGGCCGCCGAGCATGACCGCCTCGCCCTTGGCTTCCATCAGCAAACGGGCGGCGCGCTCGTAACTCTGCAACGGCGTCAGGCTGACCGATTTCTCGAGCGCAGCACCGACCGAGCCGAGATAGGCGAGGATGGCGCTATCTTCCGCGCCTGTCGGCCGCTTGGCTTCCATCATAAGCAGGGGTGAATGCAGCCTGGCCTCGACTTCGGCCAGAAGCTTCGCCTGGAAGTCCGGAAAGCCATCATAGCCGAGCTTCACCACCAGCCTGACCACGGTCGGGTCGCTGACGCCGGCACGCCGGGCCAGTGACGAAGCGGTGCCGAGGCCGGAGGTCGGATAGTCGGTCAGAAGCAGCCGGACGATCTTTTCCTCCGACGGCGTCAGCGCAAAATCCCCGCGCATCAGAACATCGCGTATCGACATTGGCCTCCCCAAAATCGGTGTTGGGCTTACCTGCCTCGTTGTGTCGAGTTTATTACAGAGATTTTAATTTCGGTCAACAATGAAGAGATGTTGACATAACCGGACGACTGGTCTTAGCTTTGTTGGAAAGCAGCCAAGAGACTGTGGGGAACAGCCATGCGGACTGGAAGCGACGTCATCGTCGTCGGCGCGGGTATAGTTGGATCGAGCGCGACCTATCATCTGGCCGCGGCCGGCGTGACGGTGACGCTTGTCGAGCAGACGCATCCCGCCGGCGGGCCGTCCGGCAAGTCCTCGGCCCTGCTGCACGCCTTCTATTTGATGCCGGAACTGTCGCAGCTTGCCATTCGTGGCCGCGAGATCCTTGTGTCCTTGCCGGAGATATCAGGCGAGGGCGCCTTCGTCACCGAAATCGGCATGATGTGGGTCTGCGGCAAAGACAATGAAGCGAGCTGGAAGGCTGCCGCCGAACGGATTCGCGGCGAGGGCGCATTGATCGAGACGCTGTCGCCGCAAGCCTTTGCCGATGCTGCGCCCGGCTTTGCGCTGGACAATGTCGCGCTGGCGCTGTGGGAGCCCGAATACGGCTATGCCGACGCCTTCGGCGCAACCAATGCAATTGCCCGCGCCGCCAAGGCACGCGGTGCAAGGATCATGCAGAACAGCATCGTCGAACGGCTGGTGAAAGAGGGCGACCGCATCAGCGGCGTCGCGCGCGCCGATGGAACGGTGCTGAAGGCCGATGCCGTGGTGCTCGCCGCCGGGCCATGGACGCGCCGCCTGCTGGCGACGGTCGGCCTCGATTTGCCTCTGCATGTCGAGCGCCACCCGATGGCCGTGCTAGACGCCGCCGGCAAGGCGCGCCAGGTCATGCCTTTCGCTTGGTGCGACGACATCTCCTGCAACTATGCGCGGCCCGACAATGATGGCGTCATCCTTGCCGGCACCTGGGCCGGCGGTGGCACCGGCGTGCGCCACGAACAGGCCGGCCGACCGCGTTTCGTCGAAAACCCCGACAGCTACATGGACGGCGTCGAGGAATCAGAATCGGTGGAGATCCTCGAAACCTTCGCGACGCGCGTGCCGGCGATGGCCGATCTCGGCATTCGTCCCGGCTATGCCGGGCTTTACGACATGAGCCCCGATGACCTGCCGGTGATCGGCGCCATGCCAGGCGTCGACGGGCTGTTCGTTTCGGCCGGCTCCTCCGGTCATGGTTTCAAGACCGGTCCGGCGGTCGGCGAAGCGGTAGCCAGGCTGGTGACCGAAGGCGCCCAGCCGATCCTGGCGCCGTTTTCGCCCAGCCGCTTCAAGGCTGCGTGATGGCGCAGGTGGCGATGAGCGAAAGCCCGAGCCGGTCCTTCATGCCGGCCGCGTTCCGCAACGCCTCAGCCGATGCGCTTTGCATGGTGGCGGTGCTGCTGCTGGCGGGGCTCATTGTCTTCTTCTTCGGCGGCGCCGCCATGCAGCGCGTCGTCACCTATGCCGCGATCATGCTGACGGCGGTGCTCGGCTTGCAGATATTCTCCGGCAACAGCGGCATCGTCTCCTTCGGCCACGCCGCCTTTGTCGGTCTCGGCGCCTATGCCACCGGCATCCTGACCATGCCGGCGGCGCTGCAGCGCACCGCGTTGCGCGACCTACCGCAGTTTCTCGCTGGCTATGAACTCTCCTTCTTCGCCGCGCTCGCCGTCGTGCTGATCCTTGCGATCGTCATCGGCCTGCTGACCGGCACGCCTCTGCTCAGGCTGTCCGGATCGAGCGCTTCCATCGCCACGCTCGCCATGCTGATCATCGTCTACACGCTACTGGTTGCCGGACGCGAGATCACCCGCGGCAGCCAGCCCTTTTACGGCGTGCCGCGCGAGGTCGGTCTGTGGACCGCTATCGGCGTCGCTTCGGTGGCGCTGGTCGTGGCGAGGCTGTTCCGCGAGACTGCCTTCGGCCTTGCCACCCGCGCCGCCGCCAATGACGAGCGCGGTGCCGCCGCCGTCGGCGTCGACCAGCGCACCTCGCGGCTGGCCGCTTGGGTTGTGGGCGCGGTCGCCGCCATGGCCGCGGGCGCCATGATGGCGCAGTTCCTTGGCGCCTTTTCGCCGCGCGACTTCTATTTCGACCTCGGCTTCACCTTGCTGGCCATGCTGATCGTCGGTGGCATGAGCTCCTCGCTCGGCGCCTTTGCCGGCGTCGTCGTCACCATCGTCGTGATCGAGGTGGTGCGTCGCTTCGAAGGCGGCGGCGAGGTGTTCGGCCTGCATCTGCCGGTGCTGTTCGGCCTGACCCAGGGCGTGCTTGCCATCGCCATGATCCTGGTCATCTGGCGGCGGCCGACCGGCCTGTTCGGCGAGCGCGAGCTGAACCTTTTGCGCCGGCCCGGACGCCAGGCCGCGACGGTCCCGGCCGCGCCGCTGATGCACGCCGAGCAGGATCGGCTGGCGGCCGATCGTCTGTCGCGGCGCTATGCCGGCGTCGTCGCCGTCGACGACGTCACGCTCGCCTTCGACACCGACAGCATCACCGGCATCATCGGCCCGAACGGCGCCGGCAAGACGACGCTGCTCAACATGCTCGCCGGCGACGTCGAGCCGAGCGCCGGCAGCGTGTCGATCGGCGGTTCGGTGAGGCAGGCTTCGGCCTTCCGCTTCGCCCGCTCCGGCGTTGCCCGCACCTTCCAGAACATCCGCGTCTTCCCGCAGATGACCGTGCTGGAAAATGTCGTGGTCGCCGCCCGCTCGGTCGAGCCCGACCTTGCCAGTGCCGAGGCGGCCGCGATGCGCGAGCTTTCCCGCATGGGCCTGGAGAAATTTGCCGATCAGCCCGCCGCCAGGCTCGCCTACGGCCAACGCCGCCGGCTGGAGGTGGCGCGGGCGCTGGCGCTGAAACCGCGCTTCCTGCTGCTCGACGAGCCCGCCGCCGGCATGAACGCGGTCGAGACCGCCGAGCTGGTTTCCATCCTCTCGGCCGTCCGCGCCGAGCGGCGCATCGGTGTCGTCCTGATCGAGCACGACATGCGGCTGGTGATGAACCTGTGCGAACGCATCGTCGTCATCGACCATGGCCGCGTCATCGCTGACGGCACGCCGGCCGAAGTGCAGAAGAACCCGGCCGTCATCGCCGCCTATCTCGGCAGCCGCACCGCCCGCGCCAAGACGGGACAAGAAACGCCCGCCAACGAAACACCTGCAAGTGAAACCGCATAGCCAACGATAACAAATCCAAAAGGAGAACCGACATGCCAAAGCTTTATCGCCTTCACCGCGCCGCCCTCTATGCAGCGGTGTTCGGCACGACCGTCGCCATCGTTTCCACGGCTTCCGCCGAGGAGATCATCATTGGCGCCGCGACCGCGCAGACCGGCGGCCTTGCTCCCTACGACCAGCCGGCACTTGCCGGTCTGCGCATGGCGCTCGACGAACTCAACGCCAAGGGCGGTCTCGCAGGCAAATACACCGTCAAGCTAATCATCAAGGACACCCGCTCCGACACGGCGCAGACCGCCACCGTCGCGCAGGAACTGATCGACGCCGGCGCCAAGATCATGATCACGCCGTGTGACGCCGACCCCTCGATCTCGGCCGGCCAGCTCACCCAGCCGCTCGGCATTCCGACATTGACGCTGTGCGGCTCCGCCCCGGTGCTCACCGCCGCGGTCGGCGACGTCATGTTCGGCACCTATCCGGCCGACAATGTGCAGGCGACCGCGGTCGCCGACTTCGCCGTCGCCGAAGGCAAGAAGAAGGTCTTTCTCTTGACGTCGCCGGATTCCACCTACACCGCCAACCTGCCCGAATATTTCGGCAAGGTGTTTGAAAAGAAGGGCGGCGCTGTCGTCGGCCGCGGTACTTTCACCATGGGCCAGCCGGATTTTTCCGCCGAGATCACCAACATCAAGAGCCTCGCCGACCAGCCGGACCTGATCATGACGGCCGCCTACGAGCCTGATTTCCCGGCTTTCATCCAGCAATTGCGTGGCGCCGGCGTCACCATTCCGGTCTATGGCGCCGACGCCATCGGCACGCCGACCATCAAGGGGTTGGGCAAACTGGTCGACGGCGTCGTCTACACGGCGGCCGGCTATGCCGAGCCGGGCAGCAAGCTGGAGGCCTTCAACGCCGCCTTCACAAAATATGCCGGCCACGCGCCGGAATCGACCTATGAGGTGAATGGCTACGAGATCGGGCTGATCCTCGACCAGGCGGTCAAGACGGCCGGCTCAGATGATCCCAAGGCGATCCGCGATGCCATCGCCGGCCTCAAGGACTTTGACGGCATCACCGGCAAGATCACCTATGCCGGCACCGACCGCATGCCGCTGAGGCCTGTGGCGCTGATGCGCTATGAGAGCGGCGAGGGCAAGCACATCCAGACCATGATCCCCGACGCCGCCGACGTGCCGGCGCCGTGACATCATGCTGAGCGTCGAAGCCCTGAAAATACGCTACGGCGAGGTCGAGGCGGTGCGCCGCGTCGATCTCGCCGTCGACAGCGGCGAGATCATCGCGCTGGTCGGCGCCAACGGCGCCGGCAAGAGCTCGACGCTTGGCGCCATCGCCGGGCTGGTGCCTGTCGTATCGGGGAAAGTGGTCTTCGACGGCGTCGACATCACCGGCCGGGCGCCGGAGGCGATCGCCCGCAAGGGCGTCGCCCTGGTTCCGGAAGGCCGGCGCATCTTCGCCGGCCTGACCGTGGCCGACAATCTGCGGCTTGGCGGCGCGATGCACCTGCAGGCGGCGGAGGCGAGGGCGCGCGAAGAGGAGATGCTGGAACTGTTTCCGATCCTGCGGCGCTACCATCGCGTCAAGGGCGGCAATCTGTCGGGCGGCGAGCAGCAGATGCTTGCCATCGCCCGCGCATTGATGGGCAAACCGCGCATGGTGCTGCTCGACGAGCCGTCGCTCGGGCTTGCGCCGCAACTGATCGACACCGTCTTCGACCTGATCGCCGAACTGCGCCGCAACGGCCTGACCATCCTCCTGGTCGAGCAGAATGTGGCGCTGGCGCTGGAGATCGCCGACCGCGCCATCGTGCTCGCCAATGGCGAGGTGGTGCTCGCCGGCACCGCCAAGGAACTCGCCAGTTCGGACCTCGTCCGCCAAGCCTATCTCGGAGCCTGAACCATGATCGCGCAGCAGATCATCAATGCGGTGAGCCTCGGCGGCGTCTATGCGCTGCTGGCACTGGGGCTGGCGATCGTCTTTTCCATCGTCGGCCTGATCAACTTCGCCCATGGCGAGCTGATGACACTGTCGGGCTATGCCTTGCTTGCCGCGCTGGTTTTCGGTCTGCCGTTTCCGGCGGCGGTGCTCGTCGCCGTGTCCTGCGGCGCGCTCGCGGCAGTTGCCATGGAACGCGTCGCCTTCCGGCCGATGCGCGGCGCCAGCGTCACCAGCCTGCTTCTGACCAGCTTCGCCGTTTCGAGCCTGCTGAAGGTCGTCTTCCAGAACGGCATCTCGGCCCGGCCGCAGGCCGTCGCCATGCCCAGCTGGATGACCGGCGCCTTCTCGTTCGGCGATTTCACCATCGGCGTCGGCCCGAGCATCTCCATCGTCGTCTCGGCATTGGCCTTGATTGCGCTGGAACTCTTCTTGCGCCGCACCGTGACCGGCACGGCGATGCGCGCCGCGGCCGAGGATTTCAATGTCGTCCGGCTGATGGGCATCCCGGCCAGCCGCATCATCGCCACCGCCTTCCTGCTCTCCGGCCTGCTGGCCGGGCTGGCGGCGATGCTGTGGGTGGCGCAGCGCGCTTCCGTCGATCCGCTGATGGGGTTCACCCCGGTGCTGAAGGCCTTCATCGCCGCGGTCGTCGGTGGGCTGGGCAGCCTGCCGGGCGCGGTCGCCGGCGGCTTCCTGCTCGGCATCATCGAAGTGCTGCTGCAGGCGACGCTGCCGGCAGCGGTCGCACCTTATCGCGACGCCATCGTGCTCTCCGGCGTCATCGCCGTGCTGCTGGTGCGGCCGCAAGGCCTGATCCCTGCGGTTCGCGTGCAGAGAAGCTAGTTCCTTAGTGCAAAAGTTCTGAAAGGTCGGATAGTGCTTACGTTGGCAGATCGCAAGCCTTGGAGATTGGCTGAAAACACCCATCGCTTCGTCATCCTGGGGCGGAGCAAGGAGCGAAGCGACGCGGCGCAGACCCCAGGATCCATGCCGCGACTTCAGAGCGCTGCTACGGTGCAGAATTCTGCTCCGCGGCGCCCTTCGGCCAAGATTACGGCATGGATCCCAGGGTCTCCGCGACGGAACTCCGCTCCTGCTTCGCCCAGGGATGACGAAGTTGGAGAAGCCTCGGCCAATCCCGAACGTTGGAGATGGCCAGCACGGCAGCGACTGTCAAGATCACTCATGTCGAGGAACTAGCCCTATAATGTACACCAAGCCCGAATTCGCGCCGCTCTCGCAGGACGACGTCTTCGGCCTGATCGAGGCGGCCGCCTTCGCCACGGTGGTGACGTCAGGGCCGGAGGGACTCGTCGCCTCGCATCTGCCTATCGTGCTCGACCGAAAGCGGGGAGCGAACGGCACGCTGGTGTCGCATCTGGCCCGGCAGAACCCGCACAGCGCGTTGATTGCGGAGGGCCGGGAGACGATCGCAATCTTCCACGGGCCGCATGGCTATATCTCGCCGTCCTGGTATCCGCGCAATCCGGTGCGCGACAGCGCGCCGACCTGGAATTTCGCCGTCGTCCATTGCCACGGCCGGCCGTTTCAGCTCGACGAGCACGCCACCGCCCGGCACCTCTTGCGGCTCGTCGACGTGCTGGAAAAGGACCGCGACGGCCGCTGGCGCATGCGCGAGCTCGGGCCGGGCGGCATGGAGCGGCGCATACCGCACATCCTTGGCTTCGACCTGCCGATCGAACGGCTCGAGGCCAAGTTCAAGATGGGGCAGGACGAGCGGCTCTACGACACCAATGCCGCGATCGGCACGCTGGAGCGGAGCGATCCGGCACTGGCGACGATGATGAAGGCGCACAACGCGCATCGCAAGGACTGACCGTCGCAGCAATGCGGGCAAGGACAAAAATGATCCCCAATCTCAACATCGTCCCTTTCGTCAGCGTCGACCACATGATGAAGCTGGTGCTGGCGATCGGCGTCGAACGCTTCCTCACCGAGCTTGCCGTCTACATCGAGGATGACTTCCGCCGCTGGGAGGCCTTCGACAAGTCGCCGCGCGTCGCCTCTCATAGCGCCGAGGGCGTCATCGAGCTGATGCCGACCAGCGACGGCGAGGTCTACGGCTTCAAATATGTCAACGGCCATCCCAAGAACATGCGCGAGGGCCGCCAGACCGTGACCGCCTTCGGGATGCTGGCCGACGTCCACAATGGCTACCCCGTGCTGCTGTCGGAAATGACCATCCTGACCGCGCTGCGCACCGCGGCGATGTCGGCGCTCGCGGCCAAGCATCTGGCGCCACCCGGCGCTGACTGCATGGCGCTGATTGGCAATGGCGCCCAGGCGGAATTCCAGGCCCTGGCCTTCAAGGCCTTGCTGGGTGTGCGCAAGCTGCGCTTCTTCGACATCGACCGCTCGGCGACGGAAAAGTGCATCCGCAATCTCGCTGGTTTTGGCTTCGAAATGGTCGCCTGCCGCTCTACCGGAGAGGCCGTCGAGGGGGCTGAGATCATCACTACCGTCACCGCCGACAAGCAGTACGCCACCATCCTCACCGACAACATGGTCGGCTCGGGCGTGCACATCAATGCGGTTGGCGGCGATTGTCCGGGGAAGACTGAACTGCATCGCGATATCCTGCTGCGCTCCGACATCTTCGTCGAATCCCCGCCGCAGACCCGCATCGAGGGCGAGATCCAGCAGCTTGCTCCGGACCATCCCGTGACCGAGCTGTGGCAGGTCATCACCGGCGTCGTACAAGGCCGGCGCGACCCGGCCCAGATCACGCTGTTCGATTCGGTCGGCTTCGCCATCGAGGATTTCTCGGCGCTGCGCTATGTCAGGGACCAGCTGCGATTAACCGGCCTCTACCAGGAACTCGACATGCTGGCCGACCCGGACGAGCCACGCGACCTGTTCGGCATGCTGCTAAGAGCGGCAGTGGTGGCGAAGGCGGGTTAGGCGGCGGTGTAGCGCCGGCAGGCAGTACCCCTAGCGACAGGGGTGACAGCAGCAGCCGAATAGCGTATATTGACATAAAGATGTCTTTATGTGACTTAGGCGCGACTGTCGCGCCGAGGATGAAATATGTCGCAAAACCCATCATCGTTGGACGACCTGTTCGGCCCCGTCGCGGCCAAGCCCGACGGATCGGAAGTCCTTGCAGCACTGACGGCGGCGGCGCGCGAACGCATCCTCATCCTCGACGGCGCCATGGGCACGCAGATCCAGGGCCTCGGCTTCGACGAGAACCACTTCCGTGGCGACAAATTCGCGGAGTGCGCATGCCACCAGCAAGGCAACAACGATCTGCTGATCCTGACGCAGCCCAAGGCGATCGAGGAGATTCACTATCAATACGCCATATCAGGCGCGGATATCCTTGAAACCAACACCTTCTCCTCGACCGCCATCGCCCAGGCGGATTACGGCATGGAGGACGCGGTCTACGCGCTGAACCGCGATGGTGCGCGGCTGGTGCGCAGGGCAGCGGTGAGGGCACAGCAGGAGGACGGCAAGCGTCGCTTCGTCGCCGGTGCGCTGGGACCGACCAACCGCACCGCCTCGATGTCGCCGGATGTCAACAATCCCGGCTACCGCGCCGTGACGTTCGATGAATTGCGCCTCGCCTATGGCGAGCAGCTGCGCGGTCTCATCGACGGCGGCGCCGACATCATCCTGATCGAGACCATTTTTGATACGCTGAACGCCAAGGCGGCGATCTTCGCCTGCAACGAGATCTTCATCGAGAAGGACGTGCATCTGCCGGTGATGATATCAGGCACGATCACCGACCTGTCCGGCCGCACGCT
This sequence comes from Mesorhizobium sp. M6A.T.Ce.TU.016.01.1.1, assembly GCF_003997065.1. Taxonomy (NCBI): domain Bacteria; kingdom Pseudomonadati; phylum Pseudomonadota; class Alphaproteobacteria; order Hyphomicrobiales; family Phyllobacteriaceae; genus Mesorhizobium; species Mesorhizobium sp. M6A.T.Ce.TU.016.01.1.1. The sequence goes on from NZ_RZTJ01000005.1 coordinate 140,020, forward strand.
GTCCGGCCAGACGCCGACGGCTTTCTGGCACTCGGTCCGTCACGCCAACCCGTTCACGATAGGCCTTAATTGCGCGCTGGGCGCCAAAGCCATGCGCGCGCATCTGGACGAAATATCAGGCGTCGCCGACACCTTTGTCTGTGCCTATCCCAATGCCGGCCTGCCCAATGAATTCGGCCGTTATGACGAGAGCCCGGAATTCATGGCCGCGCAGATCGAGGATTTCGCGCGCGACGGATTGGTCAACATCGTCGGCGGCTGTTGCGGCTCGACGCCGGACCACATCCGCGCCATCGCACAGGCGGTGAAGAAATATCCGCCGCGCGCTGTTCCTGACATCGAACCGAAGATGCGCCTGTCGGGGCTCGAGCCGTTCACGCTGACCGACGAAATTCCGTTCGTGAATGTCGGCGAGCGCACCAATGTCACGGGCTCGGCCAAGTTCAGGAAGCTGATCACGGCCGGCGACTATGCCGCCGCGCTCGACGTCGCGCGCGACCAGGTCGCCAACGGCGCGCAGATCATCGACATCAACATGGACGAAGGGCTGATCGATTCGAAGAGGGCGATGGTCGAATATCTCAACCTGATCGCCGCCGAGCCGGATATCGCCCGCGTTCCCGTGATGATCGACAGCTCCAAATGGGAGATCATCGAAGCCGGCCTGAAATGCGTGCAGGGCAAGCCGCTGGTCAACTCCATCTCGATGAAGGAGGGCGAGGAAGCCTTTCTGCACCATGCGAAGCTCGTCCGCGCGTATGGCGCGGCGGTGGTCGTCATGGCCTTCGACGAGGACGGCCAGGCCGACACCCAAGCGCGCAAGGTCGAAATCTGCACCCGCGCCTACAAGCTCTTGACCGAGCAGGCCGGATTCCCGCCCGAGGACATCGTTTTCGATCCGAACATATTTGCCATCGCCACCGGCATCGACGAGCACAACAATTACGGCGTCGACTTCATCGAAGCCGCACGGCAGATCATTGCGACGCTTCCCCATGTCCATATATCGGGCGGCGTGTCGAACCTCTCCTTCTCGTTCCGCGGCAACGAGCCGGTGCGCGAGGCCATGCATGCCGTGTTCCTCTACCACGCCATCCAGGCCGGCATGGACATGGGCATCGTCAACGCCGGGCAGCTTGCCGTCTACGACACCATCGATCCGGAACTGCGCGAAGCCTGCGAGGATGTCGTCAACAACCGTCAGCCGAAGGGCGGCGGCACAGCGACCGAACGCATGCTGGAACTCGCCGAGCGCTTCAAAGGCACGGCGGGCAAGGAGGCGCAGGAACGCGATCTCGCCTGGCGCGACTGGCCGGTCGAGCAGCGCATTTCGCACGCGCTGGTCAACGGCATCACCGAATTCATCGACGCGGACACGGACGAAGCGCGACTTGCCGCCGAGCGCCCGCTGCATGTCATCGAAGGTCCGCTGATGGCAGGAATGAATGTCGTCGGCGATCTGTTCGGCGCGGGAAAAATGTTCCTGCCGCAAGTGGTGAAGTCCGCCCGCGTCATGAAGCAGGCGGTGGCGGGCCTGCTGCCGCACATGGAGGCGGAGAAGTTGGCGAACGCCGCCAACGGCGTAGACACCGGCGAGCGCCAGACCGCCGGAAAGATCCTGATGGCGACGGTGAAGGGCGATGTCCACGACATCGGCAAGAACATCGTCGGCGTGGTTCTCGCCTGCAACAATTACGAGATCATCGACCTCGGCGTCATGGTGCCAGCGGCGAAGATCCTGCAGACGGCGCGCGAGCAACAGGTCGACATCATCGGCCTGTCCGGCCTGATCACACCTTCGCTCGACGAGATGGCGCACATGGCCGCCGAGATGGAGCGCGAAGGTTTCGACATTCCGCTTCTTATCGGCGGCGCGACGACCAGCCGTGTGCACACGGCGGTAAAAATCCATCCGCGCTATGCCAGGGGCCAGACGGTCTACGTCACCGATGCCAGCCGCGCGGTCGGCGTGGTGTCGGCGCTGCTGTCGAACGAGACCAAGGGCGGCTATGTCGACAACGTCCGTGCCGAGTACAAGAAGGTTGCCGATGCGCACGCGCGCAGCGAAGCCGACAAGCAGCGCCTGCCGCTGGCCAAGGCGCGGGCCAATGCCCACAGGATCGACTGGTCGGCCTATGAGCCGCCGAAGCCGTCCTTCCTCGGCCTGAAAATCTTCGAAGGCTGGGACCTGGCCGAGCTCGCGCGCTATATCGACTGGACGCCGTTCTTCCAGACCTGGGAGCTGAAGGGCCGTTATCCCAAAATCCTCGACGACGAGGCGCAAGGGCCGGCGGCACGCCAGCTTTTCGAGGACGCGCAGGCGATGCTGGCGAAGATCATCGCCGAAAAATGGTTCGCGCCGAGGGGCGCCATCGGCTTGTGGCCGGCCAACGCCGTCGGCGACGATATCAGGCTGTTCACGGACGATAAGCGATCGCAGGAGCTGGCGACCTTCTTCACGCTGCGCCAGCAGCTGACCAAGCGCGACGGCAAGGCGAACGTCGCGCTGTCGGATTTCGTCGCACCTTTGGACAGCGGCAAGGCCGATTATCTCGGCGGCTTCATCGTCACCGCCGGCATCGAGGAGGCAGCGATCGCCGAGCGCTTCGAGCGGGCGAACGACGACTACTCGTCGATCATGGTCAAGGCGCTGGCCGACCGTTTCGCCGAAGCCTTCGCCGAGCGCCTGCACGAGCGCGTGCGCAAGGAGTTCTGGGCCTATGCGCCAGACGAGGCTCTGGCGCCGGACGCGCTGATCGGCGAACCCTATCGCGGCATCCGCCCGGCGCCGGGCTATCCGGCGCAGCCCGATCACACGGAGAAAGCGACGCTTTTCCGCCTGCTCGACGGCGAGCGCAATGCCGGCGTCAGCCTGACCGAAAGTTTTGCGATGTGGCCGGGCTCCTCCGTGTCCGGCATCTACCTGTCGCATCCCGAGAGCTATTATTTCGGGGTGGCCAAGGTCGAACGCGACCAGGTCGAGGACTACGCGCGCCGCAAGGCCATGCCGCTCGCCGAGGTCGAACGCTGGCTCGGCCCGATCCTCAACTATGTGCCGGCGCAGGGGCTGGATGCGGCCGCGTGAGCATAGTCGCAGACGGCCCTTGGGCTGGTTCGACGTCGAGACGCCAACCGGCATGTCGTTTGGATTCATGGCCAGGGCCGAGGATTGGACAGAAACCTCAGGGCTGCCGCTTAGAACGCTGACCGGCATCGATCTGTTGGAGGTAGCGCTTACCGGCTTCCCAGCCTAACAAGCGACCAGCGCAGCCTTGCGGCCTTTCGCCGTAGCAATGCTGCAACGAAGGTGCGCATGAAGATGGAGCTAGATCAGCGTGTGCGTGGTGTCCATTGATCGCATCGTCTTAGCTCCAGATGAACGCGAGGACGAAACCGGCAATAGCAATTGCCGAGATGACATTGGGCCATACGGCATCGTGGGCCGGTTTGGCTGGCTTGTACCTGTGCCCCGTGCGGGGCAGCAGGTCCGGATCGTAGCGCACGTGGCGCTTAAGATAGTATTTGATTGGCCGTTTCATCGCGGGCCTTGACCACCAGCGAGCTTAAGAGGAGGCGCTGTGCTGGCTGACCAAAAACTTGCGCTCAAGGCAACGGAATAGCATCATTCGAACGAACACTGTTCGTCATGACGAGTAGTGAAGTGAATGCGGTCGGCGCCGCTTTCAAAAAATCTAACCGCGCGTTCTGGCTTTCGGTTCTGGCGCGCTTTCCGACGGATTTTCAGTCAACTTTTCAGATCGCCGATCCCTTGCCAACAGGGACTTCTTTTTTCTCGCCGGCAGCTCATCACCCTCAGCGGTCGCGCGGCCATGCTTCGCGGCAATCGCATAGTCGGCTCTGTTCGTTCGATAGTCTTTTTTTTGCACAGCTATCTCCCGATTCAGAAGATTAACGCGGCATAGCGCCAGGCAGTTCCGAAGGTCGCTAATGTACAGCGACAGCACGCTTCGCTCTGGGGCGGCCCAGCGGCTTGGTTAGGGGGTGAGGCCGCTGGGCCTGACCAGCGAGTCTTCGGGGCGCGCGCTCGACTGGCTGTTTAATATTTTAGCTAAATCAATGTAATCGAAACATGCGAACGAAGTACGCGGCGGCAATGGTCGACGTTCGGTGAGGAGACCCGCGCTAGCCCTTCAGCCTCACGCCCGGCCCGCCTCGAAATTACAAGCACAATCAGCAAGTAGGCGGTTTCGCATATCACGACTAGACTTTTAAGGCGAAAATACCTTATGATTTCAATATATTACAAGATATTGCTCTTGCGTCAGCTTCGATTCTCCGCCATGCTTTCTGGCGAGGGAAGGGTCACATGGGTCGACGCGGCGGCGGACCAGACCTTGGCCGGGGTGGCATAGCTATGTCCAAGGTCGAGACCTAAAAGCTTGCCGGCGATTTCCAGGTCGTCTCACACCACCGGCTGCCGGTGCCACTTCCGGCTTGGCTTTGTGAGAGCCGCAACCTGGAGACTTGCAAATGAACTTCCACGTAAACGCTGCCGGCATCGACGCCGACTGGCAATTCGAACTAGGGGCATGGATCACACACCGCGACCAGCCCATGCCGTCGCTAGTGCTGTCTCGAGCGAAAGCCGGAAAGCTAGGAGATGTTTACGGCGTGCGCTCATTCGCAACCGTGGATCCGAATAGAGACAGGATGATATTGGGTAGCCTCAAGCCGATCGATGACGCGGCTTGGGCGGTTTGCTTGTTAACACCGGAATGGGCCGCCGAACTTGCGGCCTAGCTGGTGGGCGAAGCACCGGCAAACGACAAAACCCCGCTCCGACGGGAGTTTTTCATGTCGCCATGTTGCTATTCGCAGCCTCCGCTCATTACCAAGCCTTACAAATCAATGGCTTATGTTGCTGCCAATTCCAGCGCTAGCAACATGGTTTTTGGCGATTTAGGCAGCTAAGTGCTTGATTTTGTTTGGCTGGGGAACCTGGATTCGAACCAGGACTAACGGAGTCAGAGTCCGTGGGTCTACCGTTAACCTATTCCCCAGCAGGCGCGGTTGAAGAAAACCGCGCGGGCAGGGCGGCGATGTCGCCGCGCGTGCCTTGTAGCCGCCGCCGGAAAATAGTCAAGCCTGTGCCATGCTTCATTTGGGGCAATCGCGTCAGGTTTTTGATGCGTCCCTTACCCTTACACATTCCTCGACGAGACAGTGAAGCCACTGCATCGCTGCGTTCTTCGGCCACTGTAACGGCATGGATCCTAGGGTCTGCGCGACGTCGCTTCGCTCCTGCTTCGCCCTAGGATGACGAAAGGAGTGTAGTTTCGGCCAATCTCCAAGGTTGGAGATTTGCCATTAGCGTCAGCTTGGTTTGCGACCGGTGCTAATTTTCAACATTTGCGACTAGCCGTAAGCCAACACGCCTTCGTCATCCTAGGGCGGAGCAGGAGCGAAGCGACGTTGCGGAGACCCTAGGATCCATGCCGTTACCTCTGGGCGTCGCGGCGTTGAACAGCAGGGGGCCGCGCCTCACTCAGCGTTGCGGCCCTCTTCCCCATTCTTCGCGCATCACCGTCTGAAACGATTGCCCGGCATCTCACTTCCCACCCCGCCCGAGCTGCGAATGCTCGAAGTACAGCACCACGCTGAGCGCGATCACCAGCGGGATGATCAGGTAGAACAGCCGAAACACCAGGAGTGCGGCCAGCACGCCGACCGGGTCCATGTGCGACAGGCCGGCGAGGAAGACCACCTCGAACACGCCGAGCCCGCCCGGCGCATGCGAGATCTGCGCGATCGAGAACGACACCAGGAAGACGCCGAGCACGACGAAATAGCCGGGATTGCCTGATACGGGCAGGGCGAAGAAGATGATCGCCGCCGCTGCCAGAAGCTCGATCGGGCCGATCAGCAATTGCCGCGCGACGATCGGCAGAGCCGGATAATGAACCTGGAAGCTGCCGATCTTCAGCGGCCGGAGATGCAGCCAGCTGCCGAAGACATAGGCCGCCACCAGCAGCAGCATGGCGACGCCCGCGGCAATCGTCAGGCCATGGTGCGGCGCGCCGGAGAACCGGCCGATAATCTCCGGCTCGAAGACCAGCACGAGGCCGGAGACGAGGATCGTCGACAGCACGAATGTGATCCAGCAGATCGCTACCAGGACGCCGACATCCTGCCCGGTCAGCCCCCTTGTGCCATAGGCGCGGTAGCGGATCACGGCGCCGGAAAACACCGAGCCGCCGATATTGTGCGACAGCGCGTAGGTGGTGAAGGAGCACAGGGTGACGAACAGCCAGGAGACTCGTCTGCCGATATGCAGGAGCGCTATGTGGTCGTAGCCGGCCAGCGACGCATAGGCGATGACCGAGCTCAGCGCGGCGAGTACCCAGCCGCGGGCAGGGATGGCGACGATGCCGTCCCAGACGTCGTCGAGCGAAATGCCGCGCAGCTCGTGCAGCAGCAGCCACAGCGAGAAGACGACCGCCGCAATGCCGACGACCGGCCAGAAATAGCGTCTCCAATTCATGACGTGACGATCATGCGTTGCAGCCCCGTTGCCCCTTTTTCGGTTCGCGTCGGGAAAACTGTCCGCGATTCCGAATGTTCCATCCCCGCCATTTCAGAAATGCCTTATCGAAGCCGGCTATTCAACTGCGAAGGCGTGTAGCGGAGGGAGAAGGAAAGCCTGGCGATCCTTCGCGCCCCCCTCTGTCCTGCCATCATCGGGCCGAGCGGAGCGGCGAGACAATGTCACCCAAAATTCGACCCCTGCGCTCTTGGTGATCCGGGCCGGCGCTGCTAGTCTGGCGGCAACTTAGAACACATGACAGCGCCTGCTGCGTCCGGTCTCCGGTTCGCGCGGCGCCGGAAGGAACTGAAGTGGAAGACCACGACACCGGCGCTGGCGCGCCGGAAGTGGGCGTGTCCAGGGCTTCGCCGCCGCCATCCGGCCAGGCAAGCCCATCCGCCGGCCGGCAGAATGGCCGCCCGGTGCAGCCTTGGTCCAGTCATGGACAGGCAGGCGACGCGCCCCAGCATCAGAATGGCCAGAATCAGAAGGCCAAGACCAGGAAGCGGCGCAAACGCCGGCGCGGCCGCAAGGTTTTCGTGCGCGATGACGCTCAGTTCGCAGCGGCCGGACTGTCGGCGGCCGCCGGCGGCGCTCCGGCCAGCCGCCCGCCCGAGGCGATTGTCGCGCCTTTGCCCTCAACTGCGCCGAGCAGGCCGGAGCAGGACATTCGCCGTCCGCCGGTGCAGGAGCTGCCGGTGTTTGCCGCACTCGACCTCGGCACCAACAATTGCCGGCTGCTGGTGGCGGTGCCGACGCGGCATGGCCAGTTCCGCGTCATCGATGCTTTCTCGCGCATCGTCAGGCTTGGCGAGGGCCTCACCGCCAATGGGCGGCTCGGGCAGCCCGCGATGGACCGTGCGGTCGAGGCGCTGAAGATCTGCGGCGACAAACTGCGCAGCCGCAAGATCAGGAAGGCCCGGCTGATCGCCACCGAAGCCTGCCGCACGGCCGCGAACGGCGCCGAGTTCCTCGATCGCGTCGAGCGCGAGGCGGGCTTGAAGCTCGAGATCATCGACCGCCAGACCGAGGCGCGGCTGGCCGTGTCTGGCTGCGGCTCGCTGGTCGACCGCGACACGCAAGGCGTCGTCCTGTTCGACATCGGTGGCGGCTCCTCGGAAATCGCGCTGATCGATCTCACCGGCCACCGCTCGCCGCGGCTCGCCAACCACATCGTCTCCTGGACGTCGCTGCCGGTCGGCGTGGTTTCGCTGGCCGAGCGCTTCGGCGGCCGCACCGTCACCCGCGAGATATTTACCGCCATGGTCGAGGATGTGGCAGTGCGCCTGCATGCCTTTGACGGGCGCGACCGGCTGAGCCATGTGCTCGCCAGCCCGAAATTCCATCTGCTCGGCACCTCGGGCACGGTGACGACGCTGGCCGGCGTCCACCTCGACCTGGAGCGCTACGACCGCCGCCGGGTCGACGGGCTGTGGATGGACCGCGACAGCGTCGACCGCATGGTCGAAAAACTGGTCGGCTGGGACTTTCAGCAGCGCGTCGCCAACCCTTGCATCGGCGCCGATCGCGCCGATCTGGTGCTGGCCGGCTGCGCCATCCTGGAAGCGATCCGCGCGGTATGGCCGTCGGAAAGGCTGCGCGTTGCCGACCGCGGCTTGCGTGAAGGCATATTGAGCGAATTGATGGCCGACGACGGTGTCTGGCGCAACAGTGGACGTGGCAGAGCATGATCCCGAACCGAAGGACCGCGCCAGCGAAAAGTGGCAACCGGTTTTCTCGGACCCAAGCGGAAGCATTGCTTAGGTGAACAGTCGACCCCCACTCCGTCGAGCTTCGCTCGACACCTCTCCCCCGATCGACGGGGTAGAGGAAGGGCGCGAGCTTATGCAGGCTGGCGCCCTTCCTCTCCCTCCGGAGGGGGGAGAGGTGGCGCTGCGAAGCAGCGACGGAGTGGGGGAAGCCGTTCACGAAACGCGCAGCCGCCGAAAAACGGCCGCAACTCGGCGAGCGAGAAAACTCAAACAAGAAATCAAGCAATGACCAAGAAACCGGAAAAACCAGGCTCTGCCAGCATTCGCGTGCTGAAGACGCGGATCAAGAAGAAGAGCGGCCTGAAGGAATCGTCACGCCGCTGGCTGCAGCGCCACATCAACGATCCCTATGTCCAACGCTCCAAGGCCGACGGCTACCGCTCGCGTGCGGCCTACAAGCTGATCGAGATCGACGACAAGCACCATCTGCTCAAGCCCGGCATGAAGGTCATCGACCTTGGCGCGGCACCCGGCGGCTGGTGCCAGGTCGCCGCCGCGCGCACGAAATCGACGGCCGAACACCCGCATGTCGTCGGCATCGACTATCTCGAGATGGATGCGGTGCCTGGCGCGCCAGTGCTGTTGATGGATTTTCTCGACCCGCAGGCGCCGGAAAAGCTCGCCGAAACGCTGGGCGGCCGACCGGATATCGTGCTCTCCGACATGGCGGCGCCGACCACCGGCCACCGCCGGACCGATCACATCCGCACCATGTATCTGTGCGAGGTGGCAGCCGATTTCGCGCTGTCGGTGCTCAAGCCGGGCGGTCATTTCCTCGCCAAGACTTTTCAGGGCGGCGCCGAGAACGAATTGCTCGCCAGGCTCAAGCAGAATTTCCGCTCGGTCCATCACGTCAAGCCGCCGGCCTCGCGCGATGAGTCCGTAGAGCTTTATTTGTTGGCGAAGGATTTTAAAGGCGGAAGCGGCGCAGCGTAAAACCGCTCTGTAGCGTTCCTTCGCGCCCCCCTCTGTCCTGCCGGACATCTCCCCCACGAGGGGGGAGATCGGCAGCTTCGGCGCGCCGCTCACTTCCTACAACTGTGCAGATTGGCGAAAGCCACAATGACGGCCAATCTCCCCCCAAGTGGGGGAGATGTCCGGCAGGACAGAGGGGGGCGCTGTCCCTCCAGCATCACGAGGCTCTGCACCGCTCCGCCCTCAACCACCCGGTGGGCCCACCTCCAGCGTCTTGGGCGCTGTCAGCCCGCCATATCCCGACACGGCGTTGCCGGCGTCCGGCGCCAGCCGCATGAATGACAGCGAAGCGGCCGCCGACACGGCCGCGACGATGAAGAACGCGATGTGGAAGTCGCTCAGCATCAGCGGCCCGCCATGGATTGTCGTCGACACTTCCAGGATGCCGCCGGCCAGCGCCACGCCGAGCGCGATCGACAGTTGCTGGAACACCGCGGCGATCGGCGTTGCCCTGCTGGTGTCGGCGGCCGAAATCTCGGCATAGGCAAGCGCGTTGATGCCGGTGAAGAACATCGAGCGGATGAAGCCGCCGACGAGCAGGGCGGCGAGGATCAGCAGATAGGGCGTCTCCGGCGTGAGCAAGCCGTTGATGGCGATCGACGCCGCCGCGATCAGCGAGCCGAAGATCAACACACGGCGGAACCCGGCGACCCGGAAGATCAGCGCCGTGACGAATTTCATGCCGATGGCGCCGATCGCCGCCACGAAGGTGATCATTCCCGATTGGAACGGCGTCAGCCCGAAGCCGATCTGGAACATCAGCGGCAAAAGGAAAGGCACGGCGCCGATGCCGATGCGGAACAGTCCGCCGCCGAGGACCGAGGAGCGGAACACCTGGTTGCGGAACAGATCGAGCGCCAGCAGCGGATTCTTGGCGCGGCGCGCATGCAGGAGGTAAAGCACCGCTGATACCAGCCCGACCGCCACGGTGAGAAAGCCGGCAATCGGGGGCAAAGCGGGCAGGCTGACCACCGACAGGCCGAACACGATGCCCGATGCCGCCAGCCCGCTCAGTACGAAGCCGATGAAGTCGAGCGGCGGCGTCTGCGCCGATTCGGTTTCCGGCAGGAAGCGGGTGGCGAGCCAGATGCCGATCAGCCCGATCGGCACATTGATCAGGAATATCCAGTGCCAGGTGAAATAGGTAGTGATGAAACCGCCGACCGGCGGCCCGACGAGCGGCCCGACCAGCGCCGGAATGCTCAGCCAGGACATGGCGGCGACGAGCTCGCTTTTCGGCGTGGCGCGCACCAGCACAAGGCGTCCCACCGGCGTCATCATGGCGCCGCCAATGCCTTGCAGGAAGCGCGAAACCACGAAAGCCGGCAGCGAATTGGATACGGCGCAAGCGATCGAACCGACGATGAACACGGCGATTGCCGCGCGAAAAACGTTCTTGGCGCCGAAGCGGTCGGCCATCCAGCCGCTGATCGGAATGAAGACCGCCAGCGACACCAGATAGGCGGTCAGCGCCAGCTTGAGCGCGACCGGGCTGGTCTGCAGGTCGACGGCGATCGCCGGCAGCGACGTCGCGATTACGGTCGAATCCATGTTTTCCATGAAAAGAGCGACCGCCAGGATAAGCGGAATGGTGCGGTTCATGGAGCGCGTCCGGATTTGAATTTTCACCGCCGATTGCTTGCCGGTCCCTCGGGGGCAAAGGGGGCAAGCCGACACGCAGGGCGGTTATCACGGGTCGGGTCGGATGTCGCCTTAATTTGCCGTCACATTTGTGCGACCCTGGCAGCCGTGCCAGTCGGAGCTGTGCGACGAATGGCACAAAAAAACCGCCTTGGCGGCGGGTCGTCGGCGCGAATCAGCACCATGAATAAATTCCTAGCATAACTGCCGTCACAAAGCAAGGATCACGAGCCCGCACACGTGCACAACCAATCGGCTTTTCATCGGCGACGGGACGTGTTACGAGCCAGCGCCAATCCTGAAAGGGAAGAAGACGAGTCGGCGCTGTCCATCCGGTCCAGCGCTTTTCATGCATTCCGAGGGCTGGCCATGGCAAAAATTATCGAAACGTCCACGGGCGCGTTGGCGCTGACCTTTGACGACGTGCTGCTTCAGCCGGGTCATTCCGAAGTCATGCCCGGCGAGACCGATATCCGCACCCGCATCGCCGGCGACATCGACCTCAACGTGCCGATCCTTTCCGCCGCCATGGATACCGTCACCGAGGCGCGCCTTGCCATCGCCATGGCCCAGGCCGGCGGCATCGGCGTCATCCACCGCAATTTCTCGCCGGCCGAGCAGGCCGAGCAGGTGCGGCAAGTGAAGAAATTCGAGTCCGGCATGGTCGTGAACCCCGTCACCATCGGCCCCGAGGCGACGCTCGCCGATGCGCTGGGTCTGATGCGCACCTACAGCATCTCGGGCATTCCCGTGGTCGAGAATGGCGGCGCTGGCGGGCATACGGTTGGACGGCTGGTCGGCATCCTGACCAACCGCGACGTCCGCTTCGCCTCCGATCCGGCCCAGAAGGTCTACGAGCTGATGACCCGTGAGAACCTGATCACGGTCAAGGAGAACGTCGATCAGGACGAAGCCAAGCGGCTCCTGCACCAGCACCGCATCGAGAAGCTGGTCGTGGTCGACAGCGACGGCAATTGCGTCGGGCTGATCACCGTCAAGGACATCGAGAAGTCGCAGCTCAATCCGCACGCCACCAAGGACGTGCAGGGGCGTTTACGCGCGGCGGCCGCCACCAGCGTCGGCGATGACGGCTTCGAGCGCGCCGAGCGCCTCATCGACGCCGGCGTCGACCTTCTGGTGATCGATACCGCGCATGGCCACTCGCAACGTGTCCTGGATGCGGTGACGCGGGCCAAGAAGCTGTCCAATTCGGTCCGCATCCTGGCCGGCAACGTCGCCACCGCAGAAGGCACGCTGGCGCTGATCGATGCCGGCGCCGACGCCGTCAAGGTCGGCATCGGGCCGGGGTCCATCTGCACCACCCGCATCGTCGCCGGCGTCGGCGTGCCGCAGCTTTCGGCGATCATGTCGGCGGTCGAGACGGCGCAGAAATCGGGCGTCTCGGTCATTGCCGATGGCGGCATCAAATATTCCGGCGATCTCGCCAAGGCGCTCGCCGCCGGCGCCAGTGCCGCCATGATCGGCTCGCTGCTGGCCGGCACCGACGAGAGCCCAGGCGAGGTCTACCTGCACCAGGGCCGCTCGTTCAAAGCCTATCGCGGCATGGGCTCGGTCGGCGCCATGGCCCGCGGCTCAGCCGACCGCTATTTCCAGGCCGAGGTGCGTGACACGCTGAAATTGGTGCCGGAAGGCATCGAAGGGCAGGTGCCCTACAAAGGACCTGTGTCCGGCGTGCTGCACCAGCTTGCGGGCGGCCTGAAAGCCGCTATGGGTTATGTCGGCGGGCGCGACCTTGCCGATTTCCGCGACCGCGCCACCTTTGTACGCATATCCAACGCCGGACTTCGTGAAAGCCACGCCCATGACGTCACGATTACCCGCGAAAGCCCGAATTATCCCGGCGGAGCCTGACCAGCTTGCGCGAAGCCTGACGGCAATGATGCTGCGGCTGTCCCGCCACGCCGCCGCACTCTGTTTCGTCTGCGTGGCGGTTTTCGTCGCCATGACGGCGATGGAGTTCCTGTATTTCCGCCAGTTGAGCGGTGGCCTGCCGTCGCTCGATTTGCGCTGGACCGGTTTCACCCCGGATGAAGGCATGGCCTGGCTGACGGCGCTCGGCCGGCGCGGCAGCGAGATCATCCTGGTCTGGCATTATCTGACCTTCGACCTCTTGTTCCCGGCGCTGCTGTCGCTGACGCTGGTCAGCCTGATCCTGGCCACGGGGCGGCGGCTGAAGAATTTCCGGGCGCTGTCCGCGCAGCTCCAGTCGCTGTTCGCGCTTGTCCTGGTGCTGCCCTACACGCTTGCCGATTATGCGCAGAACTTCGCGGTGGCCCGCCTGCTCTCAGATTTCCTGTCGGCCAATCCGGATTCGCTGTCCTTCGCCTCGGCGCTGATCGTCACCAAATTCGCGCTTTTGGCGATGCCGGTGATCGTCATCGCGGTTTTTCATCTGGCCGGTCAGAAACAGCGCTGAGCTTAGGGCCGGACAGGCTCAAGACTACAAATCGAACAGCGCGATCTTGCGCTTGTCGAACTTGATCGCGATCTCGCCGCGCACCAGTTTGAGCGCGGCCTCGCCGAACACGGCGCGCCGCCAGCCTTGCAAGGCCGGCACGTCGGCGGCCTCGCCCTCGGCGGCGATGCGGTCGATGTCGTCGCTAGAGGCCAGCACCTTCGAAGCGACGCCCTCCTTTTCAGCGACGATCCGCAACAGCACTTTCAACAGTTCCGCGGCGGCATTGGAGCCTTCGGGCGGCTGAAAGCTCTTCGGCAGCTTCGGCATCTCTTCCCTGGGCAAGGCAAGCGCGGTGTTGACCGCGCCAAGCAGCGCCGTTGCCGTCACCGAGCGTTCCCAGCCTTTCGGCGTGGTGCGCAGCTTGGCGAGTGCTGCCGCATCGCGCGGCGCCTGCTGCGCCACCTCGTAGATGGCGTCGTCCTTGAGCACCCGGCCGCGCGGCACGTCGCGTTCGCGCGCCTCGCGCTCGCGCCATGCGGCCACCGCTTGCACGATCGCCAGCTCCTGCGGCTTGCGCAGCCGCATCTTCAGCCGTTTCCAGGCGTCCTCCGGGTGCGGATCGTAGGTCTCGCGCGCGGTCAGAACTTCCATCTCCTCGTTCAGCCAATGGGCGCGATTCTCGCGCACCAGCTCGGCGCTGAGGTGCTGGTAGACCTCGATCAAATGGGTGACGTCGGCAAGCGCGTAGTCGAGCTGCTTCTCGGAAAGCGGCCGGTGGCGCCAGTCGGTGAAACGTGAGGACTTGTCGAGCCGGGCGCCGGTTATCTTCTGGACGAGCTGGTCATAGGAGACGCTGTCGCCGAAGCCGCAAACCATCGCCGCCACCTGGGTGTCGAACACCGGATGCGGGACCAGATCGCCGAGATGAACGATGATTTCGATGTCCTGGCGCGCCGCATGGAAGACTTTGACGACGGCCTCGTTGGCCATCAGCCTGAAGAACGGCTTCAGGTCGATGTCGGGTGACAGCGGATCGATCAGCGCCGTCACGCCGGGCGCCGCCATCTGGATCAGGCAGAGGATCGGCCAAAAGGTCGTCTCGCGAATGAATTCGGTGTCGACGGTGACGAAATCCGACTTTTCGAACGCGGCAACAGCGGTCTCGAGTTCTTCTTGGGTGGTGATGACGTGCATCAAATCGCTTTTGGCAAAAGGGTAAGGTCTCCTTCAATTTCAGCCGCGCGGGCTTTCGTCAAGCCGCAGCCCCGGGTTCAAGACATATGGGCCGTCATCATTGCTTCGCAGGCCCATCGGAATCATCGTTGCGCTTGGCCAGCCGGGCGAAGACCGTCGATGTGCGCAAAAGGCCGATGAAACGGCTGCGATGGCCGGCCGGCACGCCGGATCGCACCTGCATCCGGTACAGGATGACGACGACGAAGATGGCGTAGACGACGGCGGTGAACACGAACAGCGCGCTTGGCCCGAAATACTGCATCGCCGTCGAGGCGGCGAACGGCCCGCCAATGGCGCCGAAGGAATAGAACAGCATCAGTGCCGCGTTGATCAGCACGAACTCGCCCTTGTCGGCACGGTCGTTGGAGTGCGCCGCCGATAGCGAGTAGAGCGGCATGGCGAAGCAGCCGAAGATGAAGACGATCACGAAGTTGAGGAACGGGTCGCTGTGCGCCCAGAACACCAGCGCTAGCGATACGAGCATCGCGCAGCAGGTCGTCATCAGCAGCACGGAACGCCGGTCCCAGCGGTCGGACAGATAGCCGAGCGGATACTGGATGATGGCGCCGCCGAAGATGCCGACGCTGACGAAGGTGACGACGTCGGTGACCGACATGCCGATCTGTTCGGCGTAGACCGGCGACAATGTGCGGAAGGCGCTGTTGGTGACGCCGACGGCGATGCAGCCGAAGCAGCCGAGCGGCGAAATCCGCCAGACGCGGGCCAGGTCGAGCCTGACGTCTTCCGGCGGGGTCGGGTTGGAGCGGTCGCCGAGCGACACCGGCACCAGCGAGAGCGTGATCATGATCGACATGATGGCGAAGATTGCAAAACCGCCGGCGCCGAAAATCGGGATCAGGAACTGTGCGCCTGTCACCGAACCGATGTCGACCATCCGGTAGATGGCCAGCACCCGAGCGCGGTCCCTATTGGCGACCCCGGAATTGAGCCAGGCTTCCATGATAGTGAACAGGCCGGCGAAGCAGAACCCGCCGGCAAAGCGCACTGCGCACCACATAACCGGATCGACGACCAGCACCAAAAGCAATGTCCCCGCCGAAGCGATCGCCGCCAGCGCGGAGAAGGCGCGCACATGGCCGACGGCCTTCATGATGTGGGTTACGGCGAGGCAGCCGAGCAGGAAGCCGGCGAAATAGAACGTGCCCATCAGGCCGATGGTCGAGGCCGAAAACCCCTCCTGCGCGCCGCGCAACGCGATCAAGGTGCTCTGCAGTCCATTGCCGCCGAGCAGGATGCCGGCGGCAATAAGGAGTGGGATCAGCGGGCGCATGGAGGACATGAAGGAAGGCCTGTCGTTGATCCTTCTTGAACCATCGCCTGCGCCAATGCCAGCGGCAATTCCCGGCGATTAGCGGGCCAGCACCGGCAATCAGTATCTCAACTAGAATTTTGTGGGAGCGGTCTTTCGCACTCCCGACGGCGCACTGGGGTGGCTGTCCGCCTACCGCAGGATTCTGTTTGTCATCAGCCATCTCACGGAGCGGGGCCACGCGTAGTTCGCGCCCATGCGAAGGTCGGTAAAGCCCTGCAAAACAGCTTTCCCGGTTTCAGCGTCGAGGATGCGAATGAACATAGTATGCTCTGTTCGGTTGACGCGCGTCACGACGCCTAGCAAGGCGAGAGACGCGCCGTGCTCTTTGGCAATTTTACCTTCACAGCCCCCGCAGTTGCGCAAGCCGTGCGGCGCACCCGCCTGCTCATTCCTCGCTGGCACATCAACGATTGTAAAACGCCCAGACTTGGAGAGCATGTCCTTCGCCATTTGTGCCGACTCGGACAGATAGCGCCTATCGTGTTCATCCGGGGGGATTATTCCTGCCCCAGCGCTCTTGTCCTCCAATTCGAAAGGAAACACCTCGATTGACATCGGCTTTGTCTGCTCAGCGTGCGCAAATGTGCAAGTGCCGACAAGCAGCGTCCTCAGGACAGTCAATGTGCGAATGCGCATGGTAGTCCTCCCATCAATGGACGGCCATTGTACACGGCTTGATCACCCTAATCACGATCAAAGCAGAAGATAGCCGCGCCATACCCTGAAGGAGCCGGGCTGGTTCCAGCGGGAACCAGCTTGGCTGTATTCTATCGTGCTTGCTATACTCCATCGGGCACGTCACAGGGGGCTTCCCATGTCAGGCTATTTCGGCACAGAGGTTCAGCAACGCCTGCAAGCTCAGGCTGAGGCGAGTGTCGACTTCATCAATGTGACCCCCGGCGCGTGCCAGACCGGGCGCACTATGGGGTGCGATGATCCCGACCGGTTCGGGTGGGAGCTGATCGACAAGATCCTCAATCGCGACGGCATCTGCGGCTTTCGTATGATACCAGCAAGCAAGGCGGATGAGCTCAAGTCGAGATTGGCCAAAGGGGGCTTCCGCTTCGACACCTGGGACGTTTTCTTGGCCGACAAGGCAAGTGCCCTGGCGGCGTCGGAGGCAATTATCGATCAGGGACTGCCCGACGGACTTCTCGATCAAGACAAGCCGACCGAGCCGGATGATGAGTATACGGCCCTCATCCAGGCGTTCATGGCGGCGTCGGGCGTAGTGCCATTTTCGGGGTCGCTGCTGGCCGGAACGCTGGGACCGGCGACGACAGTGGTGGTGGGCGACAAGACGGGTACCGTCGCGGCAACCGCGCATGGCTACTTGGCTCACAATTCCTACAGCGCCTATCACCGATATGCGTGGGGTGGACTGGTTGCGGTCGCGCAATCGCAGAGGGGCCGAGGGCTCGGCAACTACATCAACGCTCGCATGATCGTCAGTGTGTTTCGCGATCTGCATGCGACGCACATCTATGAGCTCGTATCAGCCTCGAACTTGCCGTCCCGGCGAATGGTGGAATCATGCGGGCTTCGTCGCGATCCCGCTGTTGTGTGTGGGGTTACCACGCCTGGCGATAGTGCGCGCTTCACCCGCTGACCGCCATGGGCGGTCGATGTTGGATCGCAGCTTATTCCGAGCGATGATCGCGTAGGGCGAGAGCCGAAGTCCAACCTGAGATGCTGCCCTAGCGCCGTCTGCCTTGACAAAGGCGGCCTCTCATGTGCTTTTCGCGCAAATTTTCGGGCCAGGCCATCATGCCTTGGCCGCAATCAACATCCGGACTTACCAATGACAATGCATCGTTACCGCAGCCATACCTGTGCCCAGTTGAGGAAGAGCGACGTCGGCTCTTCCGTTCGCCTGTCGGGTTGGGTGCATCGCGTTCGCGACCATGGCGGCCTGCTCTTCATCGATTTGCGCGACCACTATGGCCTGACCCAGATCGTCGCCGATCCGGATTCGCCGGCCTTCAAGATTGCCGAGACCGTGCGCGGCGAATGGGTCGTCCGCGTCGACGGCGAGGTCAAGGCGCGTCTGGCAGAGACCGCCAACGCCAATTTGCCGACCGGCGAGATCGAGGTTTTCGCGCGCGAGATCGAAGTGCTGTCGGCGGCCAAGGAACTGCCGCTGCCGGTGTTCGGCGAGCCGGACTATCCCGAGGATATCCGCCTCAAATACCGCTTCCTCGACCTGCGTCGCGACACGCTGCACAAGAACATCGTGGCGCGCACGAAAATCATTGCCGAGATGCGCAAACGCATGGGCGAGGTCGGCTTCACCGAATTCTCGACACCGATCCTGACCGCTTCGTCGCCCGAAGGGGCGCGCGACTTCCTGGTGCCGTCGCGCATCCATCCCGGCACTTTCTACGCGCTGCCGCAGGCGCCGCAGATATACAAGCAATTGATCATGGTGTCGGGCTTCGACCGTTACTTCCAGATCGCGCCCTGCTTCCGCGACGAGGACCCGCGCGCCGACCGCCTGCCGGGCGAGTTCTACCAGCTCGACCTGGAAATGAGCTTCGTCGAGCAGGACGATATCCTGGCGACCATGGAGCCGGTCATGCGCGGCGTGTTCGAGACTTTTGCCGCCGGCAAGCCGGTGACGCAGAACTTCCCGCGCATCGCCTATGACGTCGCCATGCGCAAATACGGCACCGACAAGCCGGACCTGCGCAACCCGATCGAGATGCAGGCCGTCTCCGATCATTTCCGCGATTCCGGTTTCAAGGTATTCGCCAACATCCTCGCCAACGACCCGAAGGCCGAAGTCTGGGCCATTCCGGCCAAGACCGGCGGCTCGCGCGCCTTCTGCGACCGCATGAATTCCTGGGCGCAGGGCGAGGGGCAGCCGGGCCTCGGCTACATCTTCTGGCGCAAGGAGGGTGAAAAGCTCGAGGGCGCCGGTCCGCTCGCCAAGAACATCGGCGAGGAGCGCACCGAGGCGATCCGCCAGCAACTCGGCCTTGCCGATGGCGACGCTGCCTTCTTCGTCGCCGGCGACCCGAAAAAGTTCGTCTCGTTCGCGGGCGCCGCACGCACCCGCGCCGGCGAGGAGCTGAACCTTGTCGACCGCGACCGTTTCGAGCTGTGCTGGATCGTCGACTTTCCCTTCTTCGAATGGAACGAAGACGAGAAAAAGATCGATTTCGCCCACAATCCGTTTTCCATGCCGCAAGGCGGCATCGATGCGCTCAACGGCGAGGATCTGCTCGGCATCAAGGCGTTCCAGTATGACATGGTCTGCAATGGTTTCGAGATCGCCTCCGGCGGCATCCGCAACCATTTGCCGGAGACCATGGTCAAGGCGTTCGAGACTGTCGGGCTGGATCGCGAGACGGTCGAGGAGCGCTTCGGCGGCCTCTATCGTGCCTTCCAGTATGGCGCACCGCCGCATGGTGGCATGGCGGCCGGCATCGATCGCGTCGTCATGCTGCTGGTCGGCGCCAAGAATCTGCGCGAAGTGACCATGTTTCCGATGAACCAGCAGGCCTATGACCTGTTGATGAGCGCGCCGTCGGAAGCCAGCCCGCAGCAGCTTCGCGAATTGTCGCTGCGCGTCGCCGTGACCAAGAAAGAGGTTTAAGAACCTCCCGCAACCGATTCTGTTGATTCACAAAAAAGCCCGGCATCGCGCCGGGCTTCGCTTCAAGGGGACCGTTCCGGTCAGTCCTCGTTCGCCTTGACCGTCACGCCAAGCGTCTTCGTCAGGTCCACCGGGTTGGACATGGCGCCTGCCATGATCAGCGCGAACGGCACCGCTGCCGGCGGCTTGGCCAAAATCTCGAGGCTCTGCGGGTCGTCGAGATACTTGCCGACCGCAGCCGACACCTGCGCCGTCAATTCGGGATTGTTGAGCTGCGCCATGCCGAAAGGCACGATCGCCTTGGCCTGGTTAGCGATATCCTTGCCGGACATGCCTTGCTGCTTGCCGACATAGTCCAGCACCTTGTTGGTCAGCGAATCGTCGTCGAAGCGGATCGAAGCGCTGTTGAACGAAAGCTGCTGCAAGATGCCGAGCATGGCCATGCCTTGCGCCGAATTGTCGGCGCCTTCGGGCTGCGCCGCCATCTTCTTCTGCGCCTCCTGCAGCGATTTGATGACGTCAAGCGTGTAGCCGCCGAAACCGAAGGTCATGCCGAGCGTTCCGGCATTGTCGACGGAGATGTCGTATTTCGACAGCTCCATCTTGCCGTCCGAAGGCTGCCAGGTGCCCGCCATTTCAAGGTTTCCGGTGATGTTCTGGTAGCCGAGCGCGTTGATCACGTCTTTGGATTTCGGATCCTCGATCAGCGTCAGGTCGGCATTGAACTTTTCCGTCGTGCCGGAAAATTCCATCGCCTTGCCGTCGGCCGGCGGCGTGATCTCGATGGCAAGCCCGTCCATCGAGAAGGCTGTCTTGTCGGCGACCTTGACCGTCATGTTGTCGAGCTCTGCCGATTTGTACATCATCAGCGAGCCCAGCGGGCCCGTGGCGCCGTCGGCCGGAACCGTCATGTCGTGGATGACGAACGGGCTGAGGTCGAGCGTGACGCCGTCCTCGCTGTGCTGGAACGCCGTAGTCGAGACCGTTTCGATCTCATAACCGCCATTGGCTTCGGTCACGCCCTCGAGTGTGACGTCGCCGAGCTTGAGCGCTTCCTTTTCGGCCGCCGGTTTGACGGCGACGCCTTGCAGCACCATGCTGGAGGCGTCGCCCGTCACCCCGGTCCATGAGATGTCGACGCCCTGGGCGGCGAGAGCCGCCTTCAGCCGGTCGGCGACCGCAGCATCCTGCGCGAAGGCCGCGTTCAACGGCAGCGTCAGCAGGAAGGTCGAAAAAGCGAGCTTGTTGAGTGTCGAGCGTCTGATCGTCATCGCGGTTCCCTGAGCGTGTTCTGAAGATTGTTTTCAATTCTTTGCGCCGTCACCCTTCCGTGACGAACTGGACGGGAAAAAGGCGTTCTCCCGCACAATGGTCGAAAACCATGGCGAAAGGCAAATCCGATCCATCGCGCCCCCGATCCATCGCGCCTGCCATAGAGGCGGGATGTAACCAATTGATGTTGGTCGTTGCTGGAGTGCGTTCAGTTCGTGTTGCAGAAGGCGCCTCACATCCAAGCGCCTCTTGCCGCGAATCACCCGCTCGGCTAGTCCCAGCCCATGGGAAAAAGGCTTTTGCCGCCTGGAGATGGCGGCGGCGACAACATCGAGCCGGTCGATCTGAAGAAAGCGCTGGAAGAGCGCTATCTCGCCTATGCGCTGTCGACCATCATGCACCGGGCGCTGCCGGACGTGCGCGACGGGCTGAAGCCGGTCCATCGCCGCATCATGCATGCCATGCGGCTGCTCAGGCTCAACCCCGACCAGGGCTTCGCCAAATGCGCCCGCATCGTCGGCGAGGTGATGGGCAAGTTCCATCCGCATGGCGACCAGTCGATCTACGACGCGCTGGTGCGGCTGGCGCAGGATTTCTCGATGCGCTACCCCCTGGTCGACGGCCAGGGGAATTTCGGCAATATCGACGGCGATAACGCCGCCGCCATGCGCTACACCGAAGCGCGCATGACCGATGTGGCGACCGAGCTGCTGTCCGGCATCACCGAAGACGCCGTCGACTACCGGCCGACCTACAATGAGGAGGACGAGGAGCCGGTCGTGCTGCCCGGCGCCTTCCCGAACCTGCTCGCCAACGGCTCGTCCGGCATTGCCGTCGGCATGGCGACCTCGATCCCGCCGCACAATGCCGCGGAGCTCTGCGACGCCGCGCTGCATCTGATCGAGCATCCCGATGCGCCGGTGACGACGTTGATGGACTTCGTGCAAGGTCCGGATTTCCCGACCGGCGGCATCATCGTCGACAGCCGTGCCTCGATCCTCGAAGCCTACGAAACCGGTCGCGGTGGTTTCCGCGTCAGGGCGAAATGGAGCCAGGAGGACCAGGGCAGGGGCACCTGGAGCATCGTCGTCACGGAAATCCCCTACGGCGTCCAGAAGGCGCGGCTGATCGAAAAGATCGCAGAGCTTTTGATGGCGCGCAAATTGCCGCTGCTCGAGGACATCCGCGACGAGAGCGCCGAGGACGTCCGCGTCGTGCTGGTGCCGAAGAGCCGTTCGGTCGATCCCGGCATCCTGATGGAATCGCTGTTCAAGCTGACCGAGCTCGAAAGCCGCTTTCCGCTCAACATGAACGTCCTGTCGCGCGGCAAGATACCCAACGTGCTGTCGCTGAAAGGCGTGCTCAAGGAATGGCTGGAGCACCGCCGCGAGGTGCTGATCCGTCGCTCGAGGCATCGCCTAGGCGAGATCGAAAGGCGGCTGGAGATCCTCGCCGGCTATCTGATCGCCTATCTCAACATCGACGAGGTGATCAGGATCATCCGCGAGGAGGACGAGCCCAAGCAAGTGATGATGGCGCGCTGGTCGCTCACCGACAACCAGGCCGAAGCCATCCTCAACATGCGGCTGCGCGCCCTGCGCAAGCTCGAGGAATTCGAGATCCGCAAGGAATTCGACGGCCTCACCACCGAGAAGAAGCAGATCGAGGCGCTGCTTGCGTCCGACGCCAAGCAGTGGTCGACCATCAAATGGGAAGTCTCCAGCATCCGCGAGAAATTTGGACCGGAGACCGAACTCGGCAAGCGCCGGACCCAGTTCGCCGATGCGCCCGAACATGACCTGACCGACATCGCCCATGCCATGATCGAGCGCGAGCCGGTCACCGTGGTCGTTTCGGAAAAGGGCTGGCTCAGGGCGATGAAAGGTCACCTGACCGACCATTCGTTACTGACCTTCAAGGAGGGCGACAGCCTCAAGCTCGCCTTCCACGCCCAGACCACCGACAAGGTGCTGGTCTTCACCACCGGCGGCAAGTTCTACACGATCGGCGCCGACCGGCTGCCGGGTGGGCGCGGCCATGGCGAACCGATCCGCATCATCGTCGACATGGACAACGACCAGGACATCGTCACCGCCTTTGTCCATGATCCCAAGCGCAAGCTGCTCTTGGTGTCGCATGACGCCAATGGCTTCATCGTGTCGGAAGAAGAGGTCGTCGCCAACACCCGCAAGGGCAAGCAGGTGATGAACGTCAAGGCGCCCGACGAGGCCCAGCGTTGCGTGACCGTCGCCGGCGACCATCTCGCCATTGTCGGCGAGAACCGCAAGATGCTGGTCTTCCCGCTCGCCGAGATCCCTGAGATGGGTCGCGGCAAGGGCGTCCGCCTGCAGAAATACAAGGATGGCGGCGTCCTCGACCTCAAGACTTTCACGCTCGAAAGCGGTCTCTCCTGGCAGGATTCGGCCGACCGCACCTTCGTCAAGTCGCGTGAAGAGCTGATCGAATGGATCGGTGCTCGAGCCTCGGCCGGACGCATGGTGCCGAAGGGATTCCCGAGGACGGGGAAATTCGGGTAGCTGCTAATCTCCCCCCTTGAGGGGGAGATGTCGCCGAAGGCGACAGAGGGGGTCGGCACGTCCTGACGCGACCTCTTATTGTGGACTGAGGACGCCGGCGCTTTATGCGCGGCGACCCCCTCTGGCCTGCCGGCCATCTCCCCCTCAAGGGGGGAGATATCCAAACATTTGGAATGTCGTCACGATTGCTGCACTATATCAGTGCATAAGTATCGCTACATGAGCCGTTTGGGAGAAATGAGCATTTGAAGGAAGCTAGGATTCGGAAACCGGAAGGCCAGCAGCGCCTGTTTGGCCTGTCGACGCCGCTCAGATCCGCCGTCATTCCGCCGCTGTCGGCGGCGCGCTGGCTTCTGGTGCTGATCGTTGCCGCCGGGGTCTATTTCTTTCATGGTTTCCTGGTCCCGGTACTGGCCGCGCTTGTCATCGCCTTTGCCAGCTGGCCGCTCTATCGGCGATTGCTCGCTGGTGTCGGCGGTAACCGCACGATCGCCGCGACATTGGCGATCCTGTTCATCCTCACCTTCCTGGTGGTGCCGATCGCGTTCGCCGGCGCCTACGCCACAAACGAAGTCCGCGAATGGGTCGGCTGGGCGATCGAGACCAACCGCGAAGGAGCGACGACGCCGCATTGGATCGCCACGCTGCCCGTGGTGGGCGAGTGGCTGAACGAGCAGTGGACGCGCAATCTCGGCCATCCCGGCGGCATCGGCGAACTGATCCAGCTGATCAGCGGCGCCAACATCGGCAGCATCTACCGCGGCGTGCTCGCTGCCGGCGGCAGCGCCTTCGGCCTTCTGCTGGCGCTGCTGTTCATGATGATCGCGCTGTTCTTTGCCTATCGCGACGGCGAGCATTTCGCCGGGCAGGTCGACCGTCTCGGCGAACGCATCCTGCCGACCAGATGGGAGCGGATTTCACGCGTCGTGCCGGCGACGATTTCCTCGACAGTGACCGGCATGACCATTATCGCCATCGGCGAAGGGGTGGTGCTGGGCGTGGCCTACTGGCTGGCCGGCGTGCCGTCGCCGGTGACGCTCGGCGCGTTGACCGGCATCATGGCGCTGATCCCCGGCGGCGCACCGCTGTCCTTCACGCTTGTTTCGATCTATCTCGCCGCCAGCGGCTCGCCGATGGCCGGGTTGGCGCTGTTCATCTGGGGGAGCGTCGAACTGTTCATCGTCGACAAGACATTGCGCCCGAAACTGGTCGGCGGCCCGATAAAGCTACCGTTCCTGCCGACCTTTTTCGGCCTGATCGGCGGCGTCAAGACGATGGGCTTTCTTGGCCTGTTCATCGGCCCGGTGCTGATGGCATTGCTGGTCGCGATCTGGCGCGAATGGCTGCGCGAGGTGGAATTGGCCGACGAGCTTGCCCCCGCAGCGCCGGACGACCTGGAAGGTGCTCCGCCGCAGATCGATATCGTCGCGGAGCACGCCGCCGCGAGGAAGAGTCAGGCCGGGTGACTGACCGCAAGGGTGGCGCGGCGCCTGCGCCCCTCATGCAGCTGCCATAGCGAATGGGCGACCAGCGTGACGATGAGGATCGCGCCGCCGATCAGGCTGTTGCGCGACGGCGTTTCGGCAAAGATCATCCACATCCAGACCGGCGCCAGCACGGTTTCAAGCAGATAGAACATCGCCACCTCCGGTCCCGAAACATATTTCGGTCCGTTGGCGAGGCAGAAGAACGAGATCGGCATGATGACGGCGCCGTTGAAGATGATCCACCACGGCGCGTTCACCTGAAGGCCTTCGCCTGAGACCATGAACACCGCGACGGCCAGGGGCAGGATCACGCCGATCAGCGATGTGAACCCCATGTCCTTGCCGCTGGCGCGCGAGATGGTGATGGCCAGGGCGATGAAGAAAGCCGAGCACAGTGCCATGAGATCGCCGAACAGGTGCCCGGTGCCGATCGAATCGCCGACGATGATCGCGACGCCGAGGATCATGACCAGCATCGCGACCACGGTGACCAGTCGCGGCCGCTCCTTCAGAAACACCCAGGACAGCAGTGCCGCGAACACGGTGTTGAAGGCCAGGATGAAGACCAGATTGGCGGTCGTGGTGTAATAGATGCTGGTGACGAAGGTGACCGAGGTCAGTCCGTAGCATATGGCGACAACCAGCCCCGACCAGCCGGGGATGAGCTGCGGCGCGTTCCGGCTCAGCGAGCGCCAGACAGCCCAGATGACCAGCGCCGCGACCAAGGTGGTGCCGGTGCGCAGCAGGAGGATCGTCCATGCGCCGCCGTCGGCCAGGCGGATCAGTGGAATGTCGACGGTCAGCGTCAGGCCGCCAACGGCGGTGATGAGAAGGCCCTTCTGGTGATCGTTGTGGGACGACATGCGGCAATTCTCGCAATGAATGTGGAGGCAGGCGCAAAATTGGCCCAGCGTCTGTCCTTCCAGCCAAGCGGCCGAAAACCAGCAGCATCCTCCTTGAACAGTTTTAAGGATGATTGGCGGAAGGGCGGATCAGCGCGAAACCGCTTCGTGGTCGTAGCGTTCCCAGCCTTTGGGGCCGAGATGCTCCTGCGGCATGAAGCGCATCTTATAGTTCATCTTGCGCGAGCCGTTGACCCAGTAGCCGAGATAGACATGGGGCAAGCCCATCGCCCTGGCGCGGGCGATGTGGTCGAGGATCATGAAGGTGCCGAGCGAGCGATCCTCGAAGTCCGGATTGAAATAGGAATAGACCATCGACAGGCCGTCGGCCATCTTGTCGGTGAGGGCCACCGCGATCAGCTCGCCCTGGCCCTTGCCGGTGATGAAGCTGTCGGGGCCGCGGCGCCGGTACTCGATGACCTTGGTGTCGACATGGGTGTCCTCGACCATCATGGCGTAGTCGAGCACCGTCATGTCGGACATGCCGCCGCGGCGATGGCGGGCATCGAGATAGCTGCGGAACAGCGAATACTGCTCGGTGGATGGTTGCGCGTCGTGCATGGCGCCGATGAGGTCTGAATTGTGCTGTATCACCCGCCTCATGTTGCGGCTGGCGGTGAATTCCTGGGCCAGGATGCGCACCGAAACGCAGGCGCGGCAGGTCTCGCAGGCCGGCCGGTAGGCGATGTTCTGCGATCGCCGGAAGCCGCCTTGCGTCAGCAGGTCGTTCATCTCCGACGCCTTGTCGCCGACCAGATGCGTGAACACCTTGCGCTCGAACTGGCCCTCAAGATACGGGCACGGTGACGGCGCGGTCAGGAAGAACTGTGGCGACTGGGTTGGATGCTGCGTCATCGAACCTTGGAAACACTCCTGCGAATCATCATACCTTTGGCGCGCGCAGCGAAAAATTCAACAGGATTGTGAAAGCGCGCCGAGCGGACGCCTTCACTTTGCACATAAACGCTCGCGGGAGACTCGCGAAAGCTGTCCTCAGCGGTCACTGCGGCTGACCACCGTGCCCAACAGCAGGTCGTGCAGCGTACGCTTGCGATCGGCAAACAGCGATACCAGAAGGACCAGCGGCGTCAGGATGACGTTGCCGGCCCAGAACAGCACCGAATGCACCACCGCCGTCAGCCCATCAATGCGGGTTCCGTCCAGGCGGTCGAGCCGGATGCCCATCATCTTCATGCCTGTCGTGGCCTGGTCGGCGCTGCCGAGCGTGTTCCAGATGTAGAGGATGGCGACGGCCGGCACGAGGACGGAAAACAGCATCCAGCCGAGGCCGAGCGTCAAGATCCCGAGGAAGAACACCAGGATCGCGAACGGAATGGTGAGCAGCGCGACGATGCAATAGTCGATGATGAAGGCGAGGACACGCCGCGTGCGCACGCCGTCATAGGCCCTGATATCATCGAGCCTGGTGGTGATGATTTCGCCGTCGAGAACGCGCGCGTTCATGTCATTTCCTCGTAATCAGGCCCGGGATAGGGTGCGGGCCGCCTGGTGTTGAAATGGTGAAGTCTCGCGACGGAATCAAGATCGAGCCGTTTTCAGCCTGCGACTGGAAGCAGCACCGAACCTAATGCATGTCGCGCAAAAAGTGCGCAGCGGTTTTGCGATAACGACATGCATAGAAACAAGGGCTTAAAGCGCGTCGCATGAATCCGTTCGAACGCGAGCGCCTTAGCTTGGATCGGTTGAATTTGCCGCGCGGATGGCGTTAGTTTGCTGCGGCGCAACATATCAGGCGGGCGAGGGACGGGGCGACATGGACTACGACATGCTGGTCATTGGCAGCGGCCCTTCCGGGCGCCGTGCCGCGGTGCAGTCGGCCAAGCTCGGCAAATCCGTTCTGGTGGTCGACAGGGGCCGGCGTCTTGGCGGCGTTTCCGTGCACACCGGCACCATCCCGTCGAAGACGCTGCGGGAAACTGTGCTCAACCTCTCCGGTTGGCGCGAGCGCGGCTTCTACGGGCGCGGCTACCGGGTCAAGCAGGACATTTCGGTCGGCGACCTGATCGAACGCCTGCACAAGACACTCGATCATGAAGTCGAGGTGCTGCAGCACCAATTCATGCGCAATACGGTCAAGAGCGCACGCGCCGGGGTCAAATTCCTCGGTCCCAACAGAGCGAGCCTGACGACGGAAACCGGCGACTATAGCGAAGTCGGTTTTGCGCATGCGCTGATCGCAGTCGGCACCCGCCCGCACCGGCCGCGCGACGTGCCCTTCGACAAGACCCGTATCTTCGACAGCGACGAGATGCTGGAGCTCGAGCGCCTGCCGCGCACGCTCACGGTGATCGGCGCCGGCGTCATCGGCGTCGAGTACGCGACGATCTTTTCGGCGCTCGACGTGCCGGTGACGCTGGTCGAGCCGCGCAACACCATCCTCGATTTCGTCGACCGCGAGATCGTCGACGACTTCATCCATCAGATGCGCGACCGCGGCATGACGATCCGGCTGGGCAGTGCGATCAAGGAGATCGCCTCGAAACCCGACTACGCCGAGGTGACGCTTGCCGACGGCCGCACCATACGCTCGGAGATGGTGCTTTATGCCGCGGGGCGCACCGGCAATGTCGGCGCGCTCGGCCTGGACGTGGTTGGCATCGAGTCCGACTCCCGGGGCCGCATCAAGGTCGATCCGCAGACCTTCCGGACCAGCGCGCCGAATATCTATGCCGCCGGCGACGTCATCGGCTTTCCAAGCCTCGCCTCCACCTCGATGGAACAGGGCAGGGTGGCCGCCTGCCATGCCTTCGGCGTGCCCTTGCCGCCGCCGCCGGAAACCTTTCCCTACGGCATCTACGCCGTGCCGGAAATCTCGACGGTCGGCCAGTCCGAGGAGCAGGTGCGCGAGAGCGGCGGCGCATATGAGGTCGGCGTGGCGCGCTTCCGCGAAACCTCGCGCGGCCATATCATGGGCGTCGACACCGGCTTCCTGAAGCTTCTGTTCTCGATCGAAACACGCCGGCTGCTCGGCGCGCATATCGTCGGCGAGGGCGCGACCGAACTCATTCACATTGGCCAGGCGGTGATCAATCTCGGTGGCACCGTCGATTTCTTCGTCAACAACACGTTCAACTATCCGACGCTGGCCGAAGCCTACAAGATCGCCGGGCTGGATGCCTGGAACCGGATGGGGCGAGCGTAAAACCTCGGCTCATCAGTTCGCCTGCGCGACGGCGATTGCCGGACCCTCCAGCCATTGCCTGACGATTTCAGCATCCCGATCGCCGATTTCATGGCCGGAGGCGACGGTGCGGGCCTCGACCTCGGCACCATGCGATTCGAGCAATGCGACCAACGCCGGCGCGAAGGGCGCGTAGGTCAGGTCGGCGGCGCCGGCAATGATCAGCACACGCGCTTTCGACAAGTCGGCTGGTGGCACGTCGTCGAGCACCGGCATCGGGCGCAGCAATGCTGCCCGTTCGATGAGGCCGGAATGCAGCAGCATCACGCTCGAAACCAGATTGGCGCCGTTCGAATAGCCGAGAAAAATCGTTCGGGAGAGATCGAGACCGTGGCGCTTCGCGGCCGCGGTGACGAAGCCCGCGAAAGCGTCCGCCTCGGTGCGAATGCTCTCCTGTTCGAAGCGCGTCGGCGTGACCCTCGCGAACCAGCGGAAACCGTCCTCCTGGGCGATGCGTCCACGGACCGCCAGCAGCACGGCGCGCGGTGAGATTTGCCGCGCCAGCGCCACCAGCGTCGTCTCGTCGACCCCGGATCCATGCAGCAGGAAAAGGCATTCGCCGCTCGAATCAACGGGTCGATAGAGCCGGTAGAAAAAGGCCAGATCGCGCCGCAAAATGCCATCTTCCGGAGGTTTTTCCGCCATAGTTCATCCCTTTGATTTCGTGATGGTTTTGTTCATTTGCCGGCTTCAAAACGGAATATTTTCGGGCTCCTTCAAAGTTGATTGAACCAGGCGCATTTCAGTCCGTTTCTTCGCCGATATGCTCCTGCGGGAGGAATCGAAGCGGTGCGTCCGGCGGTCGCATCGATCGCCGGCATGAACAACCAGCTTTGAGGCCTTTTATCGATGACCGTGCCAAATTCACCGGATCGCGCTATCGCGTTCCGGGATACGCGTATCCCGGAACGCGATACGCGTATTGATGTGTTCCGCGCTCTCGCTCTGCTGATCATATTTGTCGACCATGTCCCGGACACGGTTTTCGAAACCCTGACCTACAAGAATTTCGGCTTTTCGGATGCTGCGGAGGCTTTCGTGCTGATCTCCGGCATGTCCGTCGCGCTCGCCTACGGCTCAAAATTCGAGCCCGGAAACCGGCTCATGGCGACACTGAAATTGTGGCGCCGCGCCGGCGTGCTCTATGTCGCCCACATCGTCACGACGATGGCGGTGGTGGCCATCTTCTGCGCGGCGGCGGTGTTCGCCAAGCGGCCGGACATGCTGACGCTGATCAACATCGAGCCATTGATCAGGAACCCGCAGCAAGCGCTGATCGGCATCGCCACGCTTGGCCATCAGCTCGGCTACAACAACATCCTGCCGGTCTATGCGGTGCTGCTGCTGATGGCGCCAATCTTGCTGCTGTTCATCAGCCACAGGCCCCTGTCGGCGCTCGCCGTATCCGGAGCTCTGTGGCTGGTTGCGGGTATCTACCAGATCGCCCCGCCGAATTATCCGGAGCCCGGCTTCTGGTTCCTCAATCCGCTGTCGTGGCAGTTCCTCTTCAACATCGGCTTGGCGAGCATGCTGCATATCAGGCGCGGCGGCACCATTCCGGTCAATCGCTGGCTGGTCGGCGCTTCGGCGGTCTATGTCGCGGCGGCATTGGTCTGGGTGCACAGCCCGCTATGGGGGCAGGTGTCGTGGCTGAACCTGCCCGTGGTGCTGACCGGCTTCGACAAGACGTTCCTGTCGCTGCCGAGGCTGCTGCACATCCTGGCGGTAACCTACCTGATCGTGGCGTTTCCTTCCGTCTCGAATCTGTTCCGCACCAGCCGCGACCATCCGCTCGCCATATTGGGCAAACGATCGCTGCCGGTTTTCATCGCCGGCACGGTGCTCGCCATGGCGGCGCAGGTGATGAAGCTGATCAACCCGGGCGGCTTTGCCTATGACAGCTTGCTGATCGCCGCAGGCATCGCCATGCAGTTCGCGCTCGCCTATTATCTCGAATGGCTGTCGGGCCTTGGACGGTCCGGCAAGAGCAAGCCGGTCCGCAGCGAGGCGTCGCCAGTCCATGCGTCCTTCGGGGTGCGAGCCATGGCGACAGGCATCAATCGATAGGCGTCCGGGCTCAAGCTGTTTTGGGCGGCGGTCCGGAAGATGCCCTGACGACAAGCTCGACGCCGAGCGTCTCGCGCCGCACCGTGCCGTCGAAATCGAGGATCATTCGTGCCGCCCGGCGGCCAATCTCGGCGATCGGCTGGGCGATCGTGGTGAGCGCAGGATCGGAAAGTGCGGCTTCAGGCACGCCGTCGAAGCCGACGACCGAGACGTCGCCGGGAACCGCGATGCCCCGCGCGGTCAGCCATTCGATCGCGACCATGGCCATCCGGTCCGACATCGCCAGGATTGCGGTCGGCGGCTCTGCCGAGGCGAAGATCGTTTCGAGGCCGGCCCTTGTGCTGGCTTCGTCGTTTTCAGTCTCGTATACCGGAATCCCGGCGGTATCGACGCCGAACCGGGAAAGCGCCTCGAAATAGCCGATGCGGCGATCGCG
Source organism: Mesorhizobium sp. M6A.T.Ce.TU.016.01.1.1 (assembly GCF_003997065.1). Classification (NCBI taxonomy): domain Bacteria; kingdom Pseudomonadati; phylum Pseudomonadota; class Alphaproteobacteria; order Hyphomicrobiales; family Phyllobacteriaceae; genus Mesorhizobium; species Mesorhizobium sp. M6A.T.Ce.TU.016.01.1.1. The sequence goes on from NZ_RZTJ01000005.1 coordinate 171,441, forward strand.
TGTGCCGGTGTAGGCGGCCGTCCGGACTTGGCTCGGCGAAACAAGACCGGTGCTGTCGTCGGCGAAAGGCAGCGCCAGAACGGCGAAGCGCCGATGACCAAGCTCGGCGAGATGCTGCGCTGCCAGGCGGGCGCCGGCGACATTGTCGACGCCGATCGCCGAGACCGTGTCATCCTCCGAGCCGAGTTCGAGCGCGACGAAGGGGAGCTTTCGTTCACGCGTCAGCTCGACGAGGCGCGGACCTCCCTCGATGCAGAACAGGATAAAACCGTCGACCAGCGCGCTCTGGATGTTCCAGGCAAGCTTCTCCTCATTGCCCGCCGATACCAGCGCGATGCCGGCACCGGTGGCGTCACATGCCTCGGAAATCCCGGCCATCATCGCGCGGGCAAAGGGATCGTCGAAGAAATAGGACAGCGGTTCGGTCGTGGCGACGCCGATCGCGTTGACCTTGCCGGCGCGCAGCAGCCGGCCCTTGGGATCCGGACCCGCATAGCCCATCGCCTCGGCCGCTGCCTTGACCCGTTCGCGGACTTCCTCGCGCACGATCTCGGGACGGCTGAACACGTTGGAGGCGGTGCCATGCGAAACCCCGGCGGCCTTGGCTATGTCGGCCAGCCGGATGGGTCTTGTATTGCCTTCGGTGGATGACGCCATTTTTTTGCCTCCAGGCAGCTACCTAGCACCTTTGTTGGATCGATTCAAATTTTTGCTTGACATTGGTGCGGGCGGGTATATTTTTGAATCGATCCAAACGTTGCGCTAACCGTCGATTGGATCGATTCAGGAAGGAGAGTGCCATGCACCCCGTGAATTATCTGTTCGAAGACATCTACCGCAACGACTGAAGCATCACCTCGAATGCAATGACCAGGACACGTCGCGGCAGCGCCGGCCCATGGATCCGCGACCTGCGTTTTCTTGTGGAGCGCAAGCGGAGCTGATCGGCGGCGCTTTTTCATAGCTGTCGATTGGATCGATTCAAATTGGAAAAGGGAGCCTTGCCATGCATCCGATCAAGCACCTGTTCGAAGACATCTATCGCAACTATTGGGGCATCTCGCCGGCCACCGATCGGCCGGAGCGGCGCCGCCTGACCAAGCCGGCCGCACGCGATCGCCACCTGCCGGTCCGGCCCGAACGCCGGCAGGATTGGCCGTCGTCTGACTGACTGTCGTTTGGCTGGAACGGGACCCGGCCGTTGCCTGCAACCGCCGCACTTTGGGGCGGGGAGGGAACGCCGTCTCAGGAGCGCGGGCGCACCAGCGCCGAGGCTGCAATCGCCAGCCAGCCGGCGATGAGCAAGGTGCCGCCGATCGGCGCCGACAGCGGGAAAAGCCGCGAATTGAGCAAGTCCCGGGCGAGGAGATCGCTGCAGAATAATACAAGCCCGACAAGAAGGATGAGGCTTGCTGCTCGCAGGACCCGGTTTGCGCCGACGAGGCCGATTGCAAGAAAGACCGGCGCATGCATGAGCAGGAAGGACGCGACCATGCCGACGAAAGCGCCGCCCAGATGCGCCGCCGCGGCGGACAGCGCCACGCCGGCCGCGCCGCACAGGCCGCCGACGAAAACGAAGGTGCGGCCGCTGCCGCTTGCTGGTTGCCCGGCCGTGCTCATGTCTCTGGTCTCCGTGAAGTAATGATGGCCCGCAAACGGTGTCACGACTTGCCGGCCTGCGCCAGCATGTCGCGCGCGCGGCGCGAGTGGACCAGCCAATTATACGCAGCTCCGCCGGCCAGCAGCACCGATGTGCCGAGAAACACCGCGCGCATGCCGAAATGACCGCCGACGAAGCCGCCGAGCAGTGGTCCGGCGACCTGTCCGACATATTGTGCCGAGATCGACAAGCCGAGCACATTGCCGCCGACGCCGTCCGGAACATTGTGGCGGATGACGCTGGTGATGCAGGGCAGGAGACCGCCAAGTGCCAGCCCCATCAGGAAACGCAGGCCGACGAGCTGCCAGCCCTGCGTGACGAAGGCTTGCGGGATCAGCAGCAGCGCCGATACGGCAAGCGCCCCGATGATGACGTTCCAGTGGCCGACGCGGTCGGCGAGCTTGCCGAGACGCGAGGCCGACAGGATGGCGCCGAGTGCCGCAGCCGACATGACGACGCCGGAGGTCAGCGTTAGCAGGCTTTGGTCCTCGATGAGCTGCTGGACGTAGACCGTGATGATCGGCTCGATCGACATCGTGGCGAAACTCAGCAGCATACCGGTCACCAGCATGGCGACGATGGGGCGCTTGTCCTCGATTTGCGACCAGCCGCCTTTCTGCTTCTCAGTCGATGCTGCCTTGTCGGCTGTCGGGCGAGGATTCTCCTTGATGAGAAAAGTCGTTGCCAGGAACGCCAGGAAAATGACGCCGCCGGCGAGCAGGAAGGTGGCGCGGATGCCGATCAAGGGCGGCAGCGCGCCACCGAGCAGGGGACCGACGAGAGCGCCGGCGGTGATGCCGGCCGACAGCACGCCGAGCGCCCAGCCGGACCGGTCCTTCGGCGTCTGCATGGCCACCAGGATGGTCGAGCCCGAGGAATAGCCGCCGGCGAAGCCGATCAGCAGGCGCAGCAGCACCAACTGCCAGACAGTCTCCACCATGCCGGTCAGCGACATGCAGACGGCCATGCCGAAACTGGCGCGGACCAGCATCAGCTTGCGGCCGTAGCGGTCGCCCAGCCGTCCCCACAGCGGCGCCACCAGCGCGGCGGCGAAGAAAGTGGCGCCGTAGGCGATACCTGACCACTGCACAATAGCTGCGTGCCCCTCGGCGCCCAGCTGCTCGACATAGAGCGGCAGGAAAGGCAACAGCAGGGTCATGGCGACAAGCGTGCTGAACGAGCCGGCAAAGCACACGGCGAGATTGCGGCGCCAGTGGATGTTGTAGGTGCCTTGCGTGGCGAGGGTGGCATCTTGCGGCATATGATGTCCTGTCCGGCAGCTCGTTTGAAAACTTGCTGCGGATACCATTTTGGGATACCAAACTGGTATCCGTCATGGACGCAAGCCCGGCCGCTGTCAATGCGGCCCTCTCAACATGATCGGCAAATGATGGTTGGTAGTGATTGCCAGCAAAACGGCCAGAGATTGGAAACCGCCATGTCGCAGATGCAGACTGTCGAAATTGGGCTTCGCGAGATGATCCTCGGCCTCGAGGTCGGTCCGGGCCAGCGGCTGACGGAACGCTGGATCGAAAGCCGCTTCGGCGCCTCGCGCACGCCGGTCAGGGCAGCATTGCTGCGGCTCGAGACGGAAGGCTTGGTCTGCCGCGACGGGCGTGGCTGGACGGTTTCACCCATCAATCTCGCCGAGCTCGAGCAGATCGCCGTCTACCGCGAGGCGGTCGAGGTCGCGGCGGTCAAGCTGACTTGTGCATTGGAGGACAGGAGCGCTGTCGAAATCATCGAGGCGATGCTGGACTCCTGTGACGCCGGCACCCCGCGCGAGGAATGGCACCGCGTCGGCATGGATTTTCACATCGAGCTGGCACGGCTGTCCGGCAACGAGTTCCTGTTCAGGGCGGTCCGCGATGCCATGACACGCCTGTCGCGCGCCCGTTGGCTGGAGGTGCGCGACGAGGCGGCACTCGGCCGCGCCTGGGCAGAGCACCATGCCATTCTGGCAGCGGTGCGGGCTGGCGAAGCCGATGAGGCAGCACGTCGGCTTTCGGCCCATATCGTCGGCAGCCGCGACCGGCTGGTGACATCTTTGCACAATGACCGGCGCGGCCTGCGCGCCAGGGGATTTGCCGTAGTCGCGGCCTGATTGCCGAGGCAACCACTTTCGCCCTCGCTTCGCGGGCGCCGATGGCGTAAGAGCGGCGATGGAAAACAACCGATTTGAAACACCCGTGACCGTCAAGTCGGGCGCGGAGGGAGCCACTCAGCTCTTGCGTACGGCCCGCGAGGCTTCCGACTACCTCCTCAACAACTGGCCCGGCAAGCGCAGTCCAAAGCATCGCGAAGCGCTGCAGGCCTGCCATGATGCGCTGGCCGGTGACAAACCGGCCATGATCGCGAGGCGCGCCTTCATAGCCGCCGCGCGCGAAGTGAACGTGTTCGTCAGCGACAAGGCGCCGGCCTGAAGACGCAGCGGGATTCCTAGGCCGCATCCAACCCGCCTCGCGGGCTGGATGCGTTTTACTCTGCCGTTTCCGTTTCGGTCTCGGAGGTGGTCTCGTCTTCGGGCTTCGAACGTTCCTTGGCTGCGACCTTGGCCGCCTGCTTTTCCGCCTTCTTGGCGGCCTTCTGCCGGTCGCGTTCCTTGCGTTCTTGGCCGTAATTCGGTGCTCGCGCCATATCTCTTCCTTTCGCAATGCTGAAGGTTGTTAGCCCTGCCTAGGAGCATTGGGCTGCAAACACAACACCGCAAAGGCCGATCGGCTCCATACATAGCCGGCAAGCCGGCTGCACGCGGTTCCGGGCTTGCAAGATGGCTGGCACAATGGTGTAGGAGAGACCGGGGTACAAATAACAAGCTCACCTGTTTTTACCAAGTGACCGATGGCCACGCTTCAAAGAAACGCACAGAAGCTATTCTACTATGCGCGCAATGCCATGCGCGATATCGCGCCGCAGGCGCTGTTCCGCCGCAGGCTCGCCGGGCTGCTCGATCGGGCCAGGCTTTCGGACGGGTCGATCCGCGCGCGTCTCAACTATTACAACAGGCTGCAGGACGCTTTCGCGCCGAGCGCCGATGCCGTGCCGGTCAGCCGGCTGCCGACAGACCGGAGCATGTATTACTACGACCTGAAGGAATTCACCCGCTACTTCGATCCCGATTTGCGCATCGACCTCGAATTCGGCGACGTCATCGAGGTGCCTGCGATGCCGTCGATCGTCAAGGATCGGCCGATCGCCGGCGACAACAGGAACGGGGTCCTGTTCAAGCTCAACAAGTTCCGCCACTTCCACATGCCCGCCGACGATGTTGCCTTCGCGGACAAGCTTCCGGTCGCCGTCTGGCGCGGCGAGCTCAACAATCCGATACGGACCTTGCTTCTGGAGGCCGCGCGCGATCTGCCCTTTTGCGATGTCGGCACGCCCAAGCCGACGGCAGCGCCGGAATATCGCAAGCCCTATTTGAGCATCGATCAGCAGCGGCGCTACCGCTACATCATTTCGCTCGAGGGCAACGATGTGGCGACCAATCTCAAATGGATCATGAGCTCGAATTCGCTGTGCCTGATGCCGCCGCCGACATACGAGACATGGTTCGGCGAAAGCGAACTCGTGGCTGGTGTCCACTATGTGCCGCTCGAACCGGATTTCTCGGACCTCGCCGAGCGGGTGCAGTATCTCGAGAAGCATCCGCCTGAGGCCGAACGCATCGTTGCCGCGGCCAACGCCTATTGCCGCAAGTTCGCCGATGAGCGGGCCGAGCAGGCGATCTGCTTGCTCGTGCTCTACAAATATTTCGTGCTCAGCGGCCAGATCGAGCCTGATCCCGAGGTCTGGCGTTTTATCTCGGGCTAGCCCGCGGCGATCTTCGACCTGATCCGGACCCTGTCAGATAGCATCCCGGTCGAGGACCAGATCGGCCGGACCGAACCGGTCTTTTGCGGTGAACTGCTGGTGCCAATAGGGGTAGAGAACAGGAGGCCTGCTCACAGCGTCCAGGCGTGCGCGCTCATCGCTGGTCAGCACCAGGCTGGCGGCGGCGATATTGTCCTTGAACTGCGCTTCGGTGCGGCCGCCGATCACCAGCGAGCTGATGGCCGGCCGGCTGAGCAGCCAGGCAAGCGCCACCTGCGCTGCCGACACGCCATGGTTCTTGCCGATATAGGCAAGCACGTCGACGATCCGCCACAGCCGGTCCTCGTCGCGGATCGGCGGTTCCTTCCAGCCGCTGAGCTGACGGGAGGTGGCCTGGTCGCGGTGATATTTGCCGGACAGCAATCCACCGGCAAGCGGGCTCCACACCAGCACGCCAAGCCCCTGGTCGACCGAGATCGGCAACAATTCATATTCGGCTTCGCGCGCTTCCAGCGTGTAGTGGATCTGCTGGGTGAAGAAGCGCGGCTGGTGCTGGCGATCGCTGATCCCCAGTGCCTTCATCACTTGCCAGCCGGAATAGTTGGAACAGCCGACATAGCGGACCTTGCCCTGGCTGACGAGCGTGTCGAGCGCGGCGATGGTTTCCTCGAGCGGCGTCGTGCCGTCCCATTCGTGCAGGAAATAGATGTCGATGACATCGGTCCTGAGGCGCTTCAGGCTTTTCTCGCACTCGCGGATCAGATGGTAGCGCGACAGCCCTTCGTCGTTGGGGCCATCGCCGATCCGCATGCGCGCCTTGGAGGCGATCAGCACATCGCCCTTGCGTTTGCCGCCGAGCGCTTCGCCGATGATCTCCTCCGAAAGCCCGTTCGAATAGACATTGGCGGTGTCGATGAGATTGATGCCGGAATCGATGCAGAGGTCGATCATCCGGCGCGCCTCGTCGAGATCGGTCTTGCCGACCGCCGAAAATGCGCCGGCGCCGCCAAAAGTCATGGTGCCCATGGTGAGCGTCGAAACCTTCAGCCCGGAACGGCCGAGAGTGCGGTACTCCATGTCAGATCCTCGCAATTGCGTTGAGAAGGCGGTGCTTCGAAGGCTGCCCGAAGGAGCCTGGCATTTGTAGGACAAGTCGCGCGGCTTGTCGCCCATGCCATGGAGGGCGGATCGATCACATCTTACGGATTTGGGTGACCGGCGCACGAGCCGGCTGCAATAAAACCGTCATTGCCGGCCTGTATGCAAGTCGGCTCAAGGTGTTCGATCTCGGCCGGCAGGCCGGACGCCGACACGGGCGTGCACGCGGAGCAGCATAAATGACCGAAGCAAAACAGAATTCTCCTGCCAGGGATTGGCTGGAAGCGGAGCTAGCCGACACGCTCGACGAAGACTACGAGCTGGAAATGTCGGAACCCGCGCTGTCGCTGGAAATCGCCAAGATCTACAAGAACGCGCATCCGCCCTCGATGGATCGCATGCAGTATTTTCGCGACCTGATCACGCTGCAATCCGAATTGATCAAGCTGCAGTCCTGGGTGGCTTACCACAAGAAGAAGCTGGTGGTGGTTTTCGAGGGCCGCGACTCGGCCGGCAAGGGTGGCGTCATCAAGCGCATCACCCAGCGGCTCAATCCGCGCATCTGCCGCGTCGTAGCACTGCCGGCACCGACCGAGCGCGAGAAATCGCAATGGTATTTCCAGCGCTACGTCCCGCATCTGCCGGCAGGCGGCGAGATCGTGCTGTTCGACCGCTCATGGTACAACCGCTCCGGCGTCGAAAGGGTGATGGGATTTGCCGAACCGGATCAGGTCGAGGAGTTCTTCCGCGACGTGCCGGAGTTCGAGCGCATGCTCGTCCGTTCCGGCGTCACGCTGGTCAAATACTGGTTCTCCATCACCGACGAGGAGCAGCAGATGCGCTTCCAGATGCGCATCCATGATCCGATGAAGCAGTGGAAGCTCTCGCCGATGGACCTGCAGTCGCGCGTGCGCTGGGAGCAGTACACCAAGGCCAAGGAAGAAACGTTCGCCCGCACCAACATTCCCGAAGCTCCTTGGTTCATCGTCGAGGGTAACGACAAGAAGCGGGCGCGGCTGAACTGCATCGATCATCTCCTCAAGCAGATGCCTTATGAGGAGGTGCCGCACGAAGAGATCACGCTGCCCGACCGCGTCTTCAATCCCGAATACGAGCGCCAGGTGCTGCCGCGCGAGCTGTACGTGCCGGAGAAGTATTGATCATCTGGGACTGCTAAAGACCCGGACGGGCGGCATTCCTTCGCGCCCCCCTCTGTCCTGCCGGACATCTCCCCCACGAGGGGGGAGATTGGCAGCGTCGCCGACGGTGCCAATCTTGCAACGCTGATGATTGGCGAAAGCCGGCGCGACATCCGATCTCCCCCCGTGTGGGGGAGATGTCCGGCAGGACAGAGGGGGCGCGAAGGATCGCGGCGCAGAGGGCTGCGCTTCAGTGAGACTACGCGCGCTTGATGATGACGTGCGTGGCATTCGGCGTCGCGACCTGCTCGCTGCACCGGTAGCCGAGCTTGAGCATGTCGATGCCGGCAAAAAGGTTCTCGCCGGAGCCGAGCAGCATCGGCGATATCGCCAGATGCATGTCGTCGATGAGCTTTTCCCTGAGATATTGCCGGATCGTGGCGACACCACCGCCGAGCCGGACATCCTTGCCATCAGCCGCTGCTTTCGCCTTTTCCAGCGCTGAGTGGATACCGTCGGTCACAAAATAGAAGGTCGTGCCGCCCTCCATGACGATGGGATTCCGCGGATGGTGGGTGAGCACGAAGACCGGCACATGGTAGGGTGGATTGTCTCCCCACCAGCCTTTCCAGCTTTCATCCGGCCACTCGCCGCGGATCGGCCCGAACATGTTGCGGCCTATTATCCACGCCCCAACATTTTCGAAGCTGCGCGCCACGAACCCGTCGTCCGTGTCTGTGGTCCCGCGATCGTCGCCAGACATGTTGCGGAAGGTCCGGGTGCCGAACATCCAGTTGTGCAGGGCTTCCCCACCTACGCCCAGCGGCTCTTTCAGGTCCTGGTCGGGACCGGCGCCATAGCCGTCGATTGACAGGGTGAAAGCGTTGACGCGAAGCTTGGACATGAGTACCTCCCTCGAGACCAGTTGTGAAATGCAAGCAGTTGCTTTTAGCTATACTGATTGCATTTTTGCAAGCGGTATTTTGAAATCTCCGCCGAGCGATGAGCGGCTTGTTTGGGCCAGCCGCGTCAGGACCGCAGCCAAGACGGGTGGTTGCAGCAGCAGTTGCTTGCGCCGCGATGCCTCGAGGATGCGTTTACGTCATCAAGCATGGCCTGCAATGGAAGGATGCGCTGCAGGCCTACGGGGGCAGATGAGCGGCCACAAAGGGGCACGCATGGTTCTCGATGCCCTGCCGCCCTGCCAAAGCCCTGATTGCGGATCGCGGTTATGACAGCGCCATTTCGCGAGGCTTTGTGGAACAAAGGCATCGAGCCTTAGCATCCCGTCGAGCCGAAGTCGGAAAGTCCCATATCCCGACGACAGGGCACTCTATCGCCAGCGCCACAAGGTCGAGAACCTCTTCGCCAAGCTCAAAGACCGGCGGCGCATTGCAACCCAATACGACCGATGCGCGCATAACTTCTTCTCGGCGATCTGCATCGCCGCAACCGTCATCTTCTCGCTCTAATCAGAGCGTCCTGAGCCGAGGCTCTAAGCCTTGCCCAGATGCTTTGGCCAGAATTCCTGGTGGACTTCGGCGGCTTCGTCTTCGAGGTTCGTCGGGCCAACCACAGTGACGATGCGCGCGCCGGTCTGCAACACCGCCCGGCTCGGCACGTTCAACCCGATCCCAGCGATCTCGCCCAGCCGCGCTTCGGAGCACGCAAACACCATACGCCCGATGCCCGACCAGTAAATCGCCCCGGAGCACATCGCGCACGGCTCGGTGCTGGTGTAGAGCGTGCAGTCAGCGAGAAAAGCAGCGTCGTAGTGCTGCGCCGCTAGTTTAACCAGGTTCATCTCGGCGTGGTTTGTCATATCGTGGCCGGTGAAGACGCTGTTCTCGGCGCGCAGGATTACTTCGCCGTCCCTCACCAGCACCGAGCCAAACGGTTCGTCGCCGCGTTCCATTGCGGATTTCGAGAGCGCAATTGCCTCGCGTAAAAACGGCTCGTGGCTTTCCATCAGAGTCTCCCAAAAAGCTAGAGTGGGATGATTGTCTTGAATCGGAGGGATTTCCAAGGGCTGCAGATCAGATTCAGTTAGGCGATCTGCATCGCCGCAACCGTCATCTTCTGGCTATGCGCACGACCGATTGTTTGATCTCGGCCTTCAACATAGGATGAAGGCTGTCGCGTGTGGTGATGATTGCGAGTGCCTACCCCTTCAGCATCGCCGCCACTTCGGGCGCGAAATAGGTGAGGATCCCGTCGCAGCCGGCGCGCTTGAATGCCAGCAGCGATTCCAGCATCGCCTTGTCGCCGTCGATCCAGCCATTGGCGGCAGCCGCCTTGATCATCGAATATTCGCCCGACACCTGATAGGCGAAGGTCGGCATCCGGAATTCGTCCTTCAGCCTGCGAATAATGTCGAGATAGGGCAGGCCGGGCTTGACCATCAGCATGTCGGCGCCCTCGGCGAGATCCTGCTCGGCCTCGCGCACGGCCTCGTCGGAATTGGCGTGATCGAGATAATAGGTCTTCTTGTCGCCCTTGAGCAGGCCGGCGGTGCCGACCGCCTCGCGATAGGGTCCGTAGAAGGCGGAGGCGAATTTCGTCGCGTAGGACATGATCGCCACATCCTGAAAACCATTGGCGTCGAGCGCATCGCGGATGGCGCCGATGCGGCCATCCATCATGTCGGAGGGCGCGATGATGTCGGCGCCGGCCGCCGCCTGGATGACGGCCGCCGCCGTCACCTGTTCCACCGTCTCATCGTTGACGATGATGCCGTCGCGCAAGATACCGTCATGGCCGTGCGAGGTGAAGGGATCGAGCGCCGCGTCGGTGATGATGCCGATTTCGGGCACCGCGTGCTTGATGGCGCGCGTAGCGCGGTTGATGACGTTTTCCGGATCGAGGATGTGCGAGCCGGTCTGGTCGCGCAGGCCGAGCTCGACATTGGGGAAGGTTGCGATCGCCGGAATGCCGAGCTTTGCCGCGCGCTCGGCCTCCTTGACGGCAAGGTCGAGCGACAGGCGGAAGACGCCGGGCATGGCGGCGATCGGTTCGCGGATATTTTTCCCATCGACGACGAAGATCGGCCAGATCAGGTCGTCGACGGAGAGCCGGTTCTCCTGCACAAGGCGGCGCGACCAGTCGGCCTTGCGCATGCGGCGCAAACGGCGGCTGCCGGTGATCTCGTCGACGCTGCGCGCGCCGGCAGGCTTTGCTGGGGTGAATTTGTTCATCGCCAAAACTCCGGATCGGCGACTTTTACCACGAGCCTCCGCCGCTGACCAATGCGACACGATTGTGCCAGGCTGGCATCGCCTGGATATCGGTATACCTATGGCTGACCGTTGCCGGACAGGACCTGCGCCGCTCCCCGCATGGCGACGCGGAACGCCTCGTCGAAACTGACGCCGCGCACCTGCCAGTGATAGGTCTTGCCGCCCGTGGCAAGCCGCCAGTCGGCGATCCAGCCCAATTCCTTGTCGCTCCAGACGATCCTGCCGGCAAGCGCCTGGTCGGCGCCGGCCTGTTTGGCGGCCTTGTCCAGAGCCGCCATGTCCGTCTCGTGCAGCACCTTGTCGTCCAGCCCGGATTCGGAGAGGTGCGACGCCTTGGGAAATACGATCCGCATCGCCAGCGGGTCGGCAGCATTCACGAATGATTCGCGCATGGGTGCGCCGCGCTCATCGTCTGCGGTCAGCGCGAAACGCCTGGCGCCTCGCTCCGTTGCCAGAAAGATCGCCAGCCGCGGCCGCTCAGCAAGCCATGGCCGGCTGCCGAGCGATGCCAGCACCGGGTCGATCACCTGAGGCCTGTAGAGGCACGAAAGATCGTGCGGCCGGTCATGCGTGCCTTGCTCGTCGTGGATCGGAATGCCCTCCATCCGGTCGCGGTAGCGGAATTCGGCAACGAAGCTGCCAGCCTTGTCGCGCAGCGCCGCCATCTCAGGCCTGTTCGGCAGCCGCTGATCGCCGGAGACCCTGACCAGAACCGCATCCAGGCAAGCCTTGAAACCGATCTGACGGTTCTGCTCGCCTTGGCCGGTCACGATGGTCCGCGCGCTATAAAGGTCGTCATTGGCGGATGCAGGACGGGCAGTCGCGCATACCATCAGGCCGATCGCCACAAGGGCAAGACGCAAAAATCCAAGCATGGTTCAACGTCCGGTTGGAAAGCCCGTCATCAAGATAGTCAATTCTAGCATCGGGCGCCGGCGGCGACCAAGGCGGCAGGATTGCACCGTTGGCATTGACGCAGCCATGCGCCACGCTTTAGCACTTCAGTCCCGGCGGCGCGGGGGAGGGATTCTATCGCGATGGATTTTGGCGGCGGCGACGAGATCCGCTTCGAACGATTGGGCAGGGCTGGCGTCGTCACGCTGACGCGGCCGCAGGCGCTCAATGCCGTCACCCATCGCATGGTCAAGGCGCTCGACAAGGCGCTGCGCGCCTGGGAGCGGGATCATGAGATCGATGTCGTCGTCGTCAAGGCCGAGGGCAGGGCGTTTTCGGCCGGCGGCGATATCCTCCACGTCTACGAGGCCGGCCGGGCGGGAAAGCCGTCGGTCGATTTCTTCGCCGACGAATACCGGCTGAACGCCCGCATCGCGCGGTTCAGGAAACCCTATGTCGCGCTGATCGACGGCATCGTCATGGGCGGCGGCGTCGGCATCTCGTTCCACGGCTCGCAGCGCGTGATGACCGAGAACGCCCAATTCGCCATGCCGGAAGTCGGCATCGGCTTTTTCCCGGATGTCGGCGCCAGTCATCTCCTGCCGGACCTCGGCGGCAGCTTCGGCATGTATCTCGCCCTGACCGGAAACCGCATCCGCTATGGCGATGCTTTGTGGTCGGGCCTGGCGACGCACACGATCAAGGCGGAGGACCAGGCCGGCTTTCTCGACCGGCTGGCGGCGAGCGGCGATCCGGAATCGGTGCTGCGCGGTTTCTTCATCCCGGCTCGGCGCGAGACGGACAGGCCGACGCTGGAGGCGATCGCCCGCCATTTCGCGCAACCGTCGCTGGGTGACGTCATCGGTAGCCTGGAACGAGCTGCTCTCACCGATGCGTTCGCGGCCAAGACGCTGGCGACGATCCGCACCCGCTCGCCGACCAGCCTGCATGTCGCCTGGCGCGAGATCAGCGCCGGGCTGACGCTGTCGATGGACGAGTGCATGCGTATGGAGTTCCGTATCCTCAACCGCATGCTTGCCGGCCATGATTTCTACGAAGGCATTCGCGCTGCCATCATCGACAAGGGCTCGACACCGCTCTGGCGGCCGGCAGGCATCGATAAGATCAGCGCTGCCGATGTCGACGCCTATTTCGCGCCGCTCGGCGAACGGGAACTCGAACTGTGAGCGACGCCACGTCGAGACGCGTCGTGCTCCAGCCCTCGACGGTCGAGATCATCTTCGTCTGGTTCCAGCGCGTCGTGTCCGGCTACTGCCTGTTGTTCGGGATTTTGTACTGGATCCGGCTGATCGGCTTCTACCCCGGCCCGTTGTGGCGCTTCGACCTGATGCCGGTGCATTGGCAGGTGGCGGCGGTGATGCTCGCCGTCTTCTTTCCCTTCGCTGCCGCCGGCCTGTGGATGCTGGCCTCCTGGGGGCCGGTGATCTGGGTCATCTGCGCGGTGACCGAGACCGTCATGTATGCCGGCTTTCCCGAGCTCTTCGGCCACCGCCTGCTGATCGTCGCCTCGCATGCGGCGGTGGCGCTGCTCTACATCGTCTTTCGCGTGGTGATCTGGATGCAGAAGCGCCAGACCCGGCAATAGAGCATCGGACCGATGCTCAACAAGAATAGCGCCGCGCGTCCCATTGGACGCCCAAATTTCCGCCCGGAACCATTGGCTAAATCTTTAGGTTAATCATCCTTGTTCGGGTGACCCTTCGTTAAGCCTCTTTCGAAACCTCTTACCGGTAAGCTCTTGTTAGCCCTAGCGTTTAAGTCGAATTTTATGAGTATTCGATAGTGTCGCGATCAAGGTGAAAAACAAAAAATCACCAGGCGACAAACGAGAGGCAAAGACAATGATCAATTCCCGTCCGGCGGCGAAGACCGCCAACGTATCCGATGACCGCCGCGAGGCGATCCGTTCGCTGTACATGGAATCGCTGCAGCTGGTGGAGCGCCTGCACCGCCGTCTGCTTGACGTGATCAAGGACGAATTCGACCGCAACGGCCGTTCCGACATCAACGCCATCCAGGCGCTGCTGCTCTTCAACATCGGCAATTCGGAGCTGACCGCCGGCGAGCTGCGCTCGCGCGGCTACTATCTCGGCTCGAACGTCTCCTACAATCTGAAGAAGCTGGTCGATCTCGGCTTCATCAACCACCAGCGCTCGCGCATCGACCGCCGTTCGGTGCGGGTCTCGCTGACGCCGAAGGGCAATGAGGTGGCGGAAGTCGTCGGCGGCCTCTACGAGCGCCATGTCGGCTCGATCGAGCAGGTCGGCGGCATTAACACGGAAGAATTCAAGCAGATGAACCGCGCCCTGCAGCGGCTGGATCGCTTCTGGAACGATACCATTGCTTATCGGATGTAAGGCATACGCCACTTCTAGGGGAAAGCCGCGCCGAAGAGGCGCGGTCGGACAGCGACCTAAAGACCGGTGGCCGAAAAGCACCGGTCTTTCCGTTTCGTGAGGGCGAGCCGATCCAAATCGCGCTCAGGGCCACGTTGCCGCCATATTCCCGGTGAAAGCGAGAATGCGGGTGATGTTGTGGCCAAGGCCAAGCATCTCCCTGAACGCGCGCCGCCCCCGTCACGTTCTCACGACCGAAGGGGCCATGGTTGGCTAATTGTTAACATTGCCAACTCTAGAGTACGGGCGGGATCGCCCGGTGAAGAGAATTGTTACAAGACTGTCTGGAGCGTACATGAGAACCAGTCGCCGTTTCTTCCTTTCCGGAGCCTCCGCGTTGGCAGCGACGATGCTTGCCGGTGGCGCCAGCGCGCAGGACGTGATCGGGGATATCCTGAAATCCTCGGGCCGCGGCAACTGGGACGACCAGTTCGACGCCCGCGCCAGCCAGGGCGGCAAGGTGGCTTCGACGCTGCCGATCGTCAGCCCGCAGACCGTTTCCTTTACCGAGCAGGCGATAGCGCAGTATCAGAATATCGTCGCGCAGGGCGGCTGGGAGCCGGTCCCGGACACCAAGAAATTGCAGCTCGGCGTCATCGACCCCGACGTGGTGCCGTTGCGCAGGCGCTTGATGGTTTCGGGCGACCTGGCGCAGAGCGCCGGCCTGTCAGAGGCCTTCGATTCCTATGTCGATGCCGCGGTCAAGCGCTTCCAGGCGCGCCATGGCCTGCCTTCCGACGGGACCTTGGGCCAATATACCTATGCGGCGATGAATGTTTCGGCGCAGGTCCGGCTTGGCCAGTTGCAGACCAATCTGCAGCGGCTGCACGAGCGCGCCGGCACGCTGGGCAACCGTTATGTATTGGTCGACATCCCGGGCGCCCAGATCGAGGCGGTCGAGAACGACCGCGTCGTGCTGCGCCACACCGCCGTTGTCGGCAAGATCGACCGCCAGACGCCGATCGTCGATTCCAAGATCAACGAGATCATCGTCAATCCCTACTGGAACGCGCCGGTCTCGATCGTGCGCAAGGACATCATTCCGCTGATGCGGAAGGACCCCAACTATCTCAAGGACAGCAAGATCCGTCTGTTCGCACCGGATGGCAGCGAGGTCGATCCGCTGAACGTGGACTGGTCGACCGATGACGCCGAGAAATACCGCTTCCGCCAGGATCCGGGCGCCGGCAATGCAATGGCCTCTGTCAAGATCAATTTCCCGAGCCCGGATGGCGTCTATATGCACGACACGCCGCAGCAGAGCCTGTTCGGCAAGATGATGCGTTTCGATTCCTCGGGCTGCGTGCGCGTCCAGAACGTGCGCGATCTCGTCACCTGGATCCTGCGCGACACGCCAGGCTGGAACCGTCAGCATTTCGAGGCGGCGATCAAGAGCGGCGAGAACATCCCGGTGCAGGTCAACAATCCGGTGCCGGTCTATTTCCTCTACATCTCGGCCTGGTCGACGGGGCCTGGTGTCGTGCAGTTCCGCGACGACATCTACGGGCTCGATGGAGCCAACGAGCTGCAGATCACCTCTGCGCTCTAAGCGACTGATCTTTTTACTGAAAGGCCGCCGCTGAGGGCGGCCTTTTTGTATCCGGCTGGAGGGCGCGCTTTGCGCTGGGTCCGGAAAGCGCCGTTCGGTACAGGGCCATGCAAGTTGCCATCTTCATCCTGGTCGTGCTCGGCTTCGTCGCGGTTTCCGGTGCGCTGGTCCGGCTGGTGCGGGTGCCGTTGCCGGTGCTGCAGATTGCCATAGGTGCTGCACTCGCCTGGCCGGTGCGCGGCGTCCACATCGAGATCGATCCCGAGCTGTTCCTGCTGGTGTTCATCCCGCCGCTGCTGTTCAGCGATGCCGTCACTGCACCGAAGCGCGAATTGCTGGCGCTGCGCGGCCCGATCCTCGACCTTGCCATCGGGCTCGTCTTCTTCACAATCGTCGGCTTCGGCTATGCCTTGCATTGGCTGGTGCCGAGCATCCCGCTGGTCGTCGCCTTCGCGCTCGCCGCGGTGCTGTCGCCGACCGACGCGGTGGCGGTGTCCTCGATCGTCGACAAGAACGTGGTTCCGGCGCGGCTGATGCACATTCTGGAAGGCGAGTCGCTGCTCAACGACGCGTCTGGCCTCGTCATGTTCCGCTTCGCCGTGGCGGCAGTGCTGACCGGCAGCTTTTCCTTCGCCGCCGCTTCGCTGAGTTTCCTCTACGCCGTTGCTGCCGGCATCCTGGCCGGTGTGGTGGCGGTGTTCGCCGCCGCCAAGGCGCTGCAATTGCTTAACCGCATCGGCGGTGTGCCGGCCGAGGCACAGGTGCTGGTGATGATCCTGATCCCCTTCATTGCCTATCTCGGCGCCGAGCATGCCGGTGCGTCCGGAATCCTGGCCGCCGTCACCGCCGGTGTGCTCACCAGTGGGTCCGGCATATTCCGCTATCTCGGGGTATCGGCGCGCATGCAGACCATATCGCTGTGGACGACGCTGTCCTTCGTCTTCAACGGTGCGCTGTTCATCCTGCTCGGCCTGCAGCTTCCCGACATCATCCGCCATGTGCCGCCTGAGCTGAGCAGCCGGCATTGGCTGATCGAGCCGATCCTGACTGTGCTGATCCTTACCCTATGCCTGATCGCGCTGCGCTTCCTGTGGATCTGGGTCGGTGACATCGCGGCACGCCTTGCCGCGCGATTTGGCAAGCGCAAGGCCGAGACGTTCGGCCTGCGCGTGCGGCTCGCCGGCTCGGTGGCGGGCGTGCGCGGCGCCATCACGCTGGCCGGCATCCTGTCGCTGCCGCTCGCCATGCCGGACGGCTCGCCGTTTCCGGCGCGCGATGTGGTGATCTTCCTCGCCGCGGGCGTCATCATCTGTTCGCTTGTCATCGCCAGCCTTGCCTTGCCGAAGATAGCGCGCGGGCTGGTCGAGCCGGGCGAGCATCCCGGTGCTGCCGAGGAACGCCTGGCGCGTGTCGGCGCGGCCAAGGCGGCGATCGCCCGCATCGAGAGCATCGCGGGGGCACAAGACGGGGACGAAGGCGAGGTGCCCGGTGCCCGGCTTGCCGCTGCCGACAGCATCGTCGCCGGTTATCGGCGTCGCATCGCCGCCTCCGACGAGGCCGATGAAGCCCGCACCGAGGCCCGCGAAGCCGGACGGCTCGAGCTCGAAATGAGGCTTGCCGGCATCGAGGCCGAGCGCGCGGCCGTGCGCGCCATGTTTCGCAGCCGTGAGATCAACGACCATACGATGCAGGCGCTGTTGACCGAGATCACGCTTACCGAAGCCTTGCTGAAGGGCCGTCAGGCGAGGAAATAGCCGGCTCTTCGCCTTGCTGCCGCAATCCGGCCAGCAAATTTCGCGCCTCAAACGTGGCGGGGCGGAAGCAACTGTGTTAATGGCGCGGCAGACCCCCCGGACGACAAGGATCTCAAGCATGGCAACAGCAGCGGCAGTGTCGAACAAATTCGAATCCTTCTTCGAAACCACGCTTGCCGATGCCGATCCGGAGATTTTCGGCGCGATCCGCAATGAACTTGGCCGCCAGCGCCACGAGATCGAGCTGATCGCTTCGGAAAACATCGTCTCCCGTGCCGTGCTGGAGGCGCAAGGGTCGATCATGACCAACAAGTACGCCGAGGGCTATCCGGGCAAGCGCTACTATGGCGGCTGCCAATTCGTCGACGTGGCCGAGGAACTGGCCATCGAGCGCGCGAAAAAACTCTTCGGCTGCAACTTCGCCAACGTCCAGCCGAATTCCGGCAGCCAGATGAATCAGGCGGTGTTCCTGGCGCTGCTGCAGCCCGGCGACACCTTCATGGGCCTCGACCTCAATTCCGGTGGGCACCTGACGCATGGCTCGCCGGTCAACATGAGCGGCAAATGGTTCAAGGTCGTTTCCTACGGCGTGCGCAGGGACGATCATCTGCTCGACATGGATGCGATCGAGAAGACCGCCCATGAGACCAAGCCGAAGCTGATCCTGGCTGGCGGAACCGCCTATTCGCGGGTCTGGGACTGGAAGCGCTTTCGCGAGATTGCCGACTCGATCGGCGCTTACCTGATGGTCGACATGGCGCATATCGCCGGCCTGGTCGCCGGTGGCGTGCACCCGTCGCCGCTGCCATATGCCCATGTGGTGACCACCACCACGCACAAGTCGCTGCGTGGCCCGCGCGGCGGCATGATCCTGTGCAATGATGAGGACATCGCTAAGAAGATGAATTCGGCCGTGTTTCCGGGTCTGCAGGGTGGCCCGCTGATGCATGTCATCGCCGCCAAGGCGGTGGCCTTCGGCGAAGCGCTGAAGCCAAGCTTCAAACTCTATGCCGAGAGCGTCGCCGCCAATGCCAAGGCGCTGGCCTCCAGCCTGCAGGAAACCGGTCTCGACATCGTTTCCGGCGGCACCGACAATCATCTGATGCTGGTCGACCTGCGTCCCAAGAACGCCACCGGCAAGCGTGCCGAGGCAGCGCTTGGCCGCGCCAACATCACCTGCAACAAGAACGGCATTCCTTTCGATCCCGAAAAGCCGTTTGTCACCTCGGGTGTGCGGCTCGGCACGCCGGCCGGCACGACGCGCGGTTTCGGCCAGGCCGAGTTCCGCGAGATCGGCAAGCTGATCGCCGAGGTGCTGGACGGGCTCAAGGCCGCAAATTCCGACGAGGGCAATGCGGCCGTCGAAGCCGCGGTGAAGGCGAAGGTGGCCGCGTTGACGGACCGCTTTCCGCTCTATCCATATCTCGGCTGAGCCCACGCAAATTGTCATCCCTTATCGGGTAGGAGAAGCACTGTTCCAGCAGGGACGGTGTCCGGACAGGAGCCTTGACGATGATGCAGATTTTCCGTGTCGCTGGTTTTGGCGCGTTTGGCGTGTTGGCGACATTGACCACCTTGCCGCTGTCCGCCGCCTTGGCACAGTCCGCGCCCACCCCGGCCGCACCTAAGACGGAAACCTTCGGCAAATGGTCCACCACCGTGGACGAGATCGATACCGGTGAGGATCTGCGCAAAACCTGCGTCGCCTCGACCGCCTTTCTCGACGCGAGCGGCACCAGCGGCACCCTCACGCTCGCCATCTCGAACGGTGATGCAGTGCCGCCCGATGGCTATCCGACCCTTGTCGTCGCCATGAAAAACAAGGACTTGCCGACTGGCGAGAACATTCCGGCGGTGTTCGGCGACAGCAACGGCAAGGTCAAGGCGACCGTCAATGCCCTTGCCGGCGGGAAGTGGATGTTGAACAACAAGACCGAGGTCAGTCTGGCGCTGCTGCGGGCCATGCGCCGCGCCAGCTCACTCGATGTCACCTTCGGCGACACGCCAGTCGCGACTGTATCGATGGACGGCTTCACCAAGGCCTATCGCAGCCTCGGCGTATCCTGTGGATTCCCGACCGGCGATGTCGCGCCGTAATCGGCCGGCGTTGCCGTCTGGCATGATGCTGGCAATTTTCCTCGCGCCTCGCTATCTCTGAGGCGCGAGAGGCCATCCCCGGTGCTTTGCCATCCCGACAAAAACCTCTAAGCCTTTCGCTCCACGAGAATCGCGAACAAAAGGCTCTCCATGCGCTGTCCCTACTGCCAGTCCGAAGATACGCAGGTGAAGGATTCGCGCCCCGCCGAAGATGGCGCGGCGATCCGCAGGCGGCGCGTCTGCCCCGATTGCGGCGGTCGCTTCACCACCTTCGAGCGTGTGCAGTTGCGCGACCTCGTGGTGGTGAAGAAGTCCGGACGCAAGGTGCCCTTCGACCGCGACAAGCTGCTGCGCTCGGTCGAGATCGCGGTGCGCAAGCGCAATGTCGATCCCGAGCGCATCGACCGCGCGGTGACCGGCATCGTGCGCCAACTCGAAAGCTCGGGTGAGACTGAAGTCGCCTCGGGCGAGGTCGGCCGCCTGGTGATGGAGGCGCTGAAGTCGCTCGACGATGTCGCTTATGTGCGCTTCGCCTCGGTCTATCGCAATTTCCGCGAGGCCAAGGATTTCCACGACGTGCTGGGCGAACTGAAGGGTGACGAGCTCAAGGAAGAGGACGCCGGCTGAGCATGGCAAGGCCCGGGCGCAGTCAAGCCGAACAAGAGGTTCTTGATCGCCGCTTCATGGCGGCGGCACTCAGGCTGTCGCGGAAAAACGCCGGGCGGACCTCGACCAACCCTTCGGTCGGCACGCTGATCGTGCGCGACGACGGCACCGGGCCGATGATCGTCGGCACCGGTGTCACTGCTGTCGGTGGCCGGCCGCATGCCGAAACGGAAGCTCTGGCCGAGGCCGGCGAGCTGGCCCGCGGTGCCACCGCCTATGTCACCCTGGAGCCCTGCGCCCACCATGGCCGCACGCCGCCTTGCGCCAATGCGCTGCTCAATGCCGGAGTCACGCGGGTGGTTGGGGCTGCGAGCGACCCCGATCCACGCGTGTCCGGCAATGGCTATGTGATCCTGCGTGCCGCCGGTGTCGAAGTGGTCGAAAAGGTGCTGGTGGCAGAAGCCGCCGAGCAAATGGCCGGCTATCTCACTCGATCTCTCAAAAAGCGTCCGGAAGTGATTCTGAAACTTGCACTTTCCAGCGACGGCAAGATCGGCATGGAAGGCGAGGGGCAGGTCTCGATCACCGGCGACATCGCTCGGCGCGAAGTCTATCTGATGCGGGCCGAAGCCGACGGCATACTGATCGGCATCGGCACGGCGCTGGAGGACGATCCGGCGCTGACGGTGCGGTTGCCGGGGCTGGAAAACCGTTCGCCGGCGCGCATCGTGCTCGATCGCCAGATCAGGCTGCCGGAGACGTCGAAACTGGTAGCCGGCGTCGACCGGGTTCCGCTCTATGTCGCCGCCTGTGCTGAAGCCGATCCGCACCGGCGGGCCGCGCTCGAACGCGTCGGCGTGCGCTTCATCGGCACTGAGACGTATGAAGGCGATATTGCGCTGCCGGAGCTGCTCGAGGACCTGGCCGCTCTCGGCATGGCGAGCGTGCTGGTCGAGGGCGGCGCCAAGGTGGCCAGGGCCTGCCTCGCCGAAGGGCTGGTCGACCGCATCGTGCTGTTCCAGGGGCCGGAGCCGATTGGCAAGGGCGGCATTGCATCGCCCATCGACGCCAGCCATATCCCGGCAGGATTTCGCAAATTGCGCGACATGCGTTTCGGCGAAGACACATATGCGGAATGGATAAGGGACATCTGATGTTTACCGGAATTGTCACCGATGTCGGCACCGTCGCTGCCGTCAAGCCACTGAGGGAAGGGGTCGGCTTGCGTATAGACACCGCCTATGACCCTGAAACAATCGCCATTGGGGCTTCGATTTCTTGCGGCGGCGTCTGCCTGACCGTGACGGCGCTGCCGGAAAGCGGCGCCAATGCGCGCTGGTTCGAGGTTGAGGCGTGGGAAGAGGCGCTCCGGCTGACGACAGCGGCTGACTGGAAATCCGGCGCCAGGATCAATCTGGAGCGGGCGCTGAAAATCGGCGACGAGCTCGGTGGCCACATTGTATCAGGCCATGTCGACGGCATGGCCGAGATCGTGGGGCGCAAGGAGGAAGGCGACGCCGTGCGCTTCACGCTGGACGCGCCGCGCGACCTGGCCAAGTTCATCGCGCCCAAGGGCTCCGTCGCGCTCGACGGCACCTCGCTCACCGTCAACAAGGTCGAGGGCACCCGCTTCGACGTGCTGCTGATCCATCACTCGCTGACGGTGACAACCTGGGGCGAACGCCAGGTCGGTGACCGAGTCAACTTAGAGATCGACACCATGGCCCGCTATGCGGCGCGGCTAGTGGAGGCGGCGAAAGAGGGGCTTTAGAAATTTCTTCGCAACCCCGAGCGATAGCGGTAGACAGTCGTCAGGAGAACGGAACGGCTATGACTTCGCTTGAATGCCGACCTTTGCAGCTATCTGATCGGGACCGCCAGGTTTTCGTGGATGCTCTTCTCAAGCCGCAGCCGGTCAACGATCGTTTGCGCGACACGGTGCGCAGATATCGGCGGGCTACTTGCTCTCGGGAGGCGGGCTCTGAATTTGTCGGGCCGAAAGACTTGCCTCCGGCACGGCAGGAATAGCCGAGCGCCTAGCAACATTCCAACATCTTCGCTTGCGATCAAACCGGCTTCGGCCTAAGTCACCGGCGATCCCGGAGACATCTATGGCTGGCACATCCCAACACGGCAAAGCGTTCATTCGCCCGAAGAAGAAGGCCCACCTTCTTGTCATCGAGGCGCGCTTCCATGACGATCTTGCCGACGCGCTGCTCGAAGGCGCGACAACCGCGCTCGATGAAGCGGGCGCGACATACGATGTCGTCACCGTTCCGGGCTCGCTCGAGATTCCCGCGGTGATTTCTTTCGCGCTCGACGGCGCCGCCGAAGGCGGGCCAAGCTATGACGGTTTTGTCGCCCTCGGCACCGTCGTGCGCGGTGACACCTATCATTTCGACATCGTCGCCAATGAATCGAGCCGTGCCCTGATGGATCTCTCCGTGCAGGAAGCGGTCTGCATCGGCAACGGCATCCTGACCACCGAAAACGACGAGCAGGCCTGGACGCGGGCCAAACGCTCGGAAGGCGACAAGGGCGGCTTTGCCGCGCGTGCGGCGCTGACTATGATTGCCCTCAAGCAACAGTTGGGAGAGCGATCGTGAGCGAACCCGCATCACCCGGCCAGCCCGCGGCACGCCACGCCAACAAGCGCGGTGCTGCCCGTCTAGCCGCCGTGCAGGCGCTCTACCAGATGGATGTGGCCGGCAGCGGCGTCTTCGAGATCACCGCCGAATACGAGGCGTTCAGGCTCGGCAAGGAAGTCGACGGCGCCCTCTATCGCGAGGCGGACGCACAATGGTTTCGCGCCATCCTCGCCGGCGTCGTCGAGAACCAGAAAACCATCGATCCGATCATCCGCCAGGCGCTGACCGAGGACTGGCCATTGTCCAGGCTCGATTCGACGCTGCGCGCCATATTGCGCGCCGGCGTCTACGAGCTGATGAAGCGAGAGGACGTGCCGGTGGCTGTCATCGTTTCGGAATATGTCGATATCGCCAAGGCGTTTTACGAAGAAGACGAGCCGAAGCTGGTCAACGCGGTGCTCGATCGCGTGTCGCGCCGCGTGCGCGGCGAGGGGCGTGGCAAGGACGCTTCATGACGGCCATTGCTATCGCCGAGGCTGGTAGGGAAGCGCGTCGAACCGCGTTCATCCTTGCGGCCTCGCAGGCCATCATCGGCTCGGCCGCGCCTATCGCCATTTCCCTGGGTGCGCTGGCCGGACAACATCTGCTCGATGCGGACAAGTCGCTGGCGACGGCGCCGGTCACGGGCTTCAATGTCGGCGTGGCGCTCGGTTCCCTGCCGGCGGCAGCCATCATCCGCTGGCTCGGCCAGCGCGACGGTTTCATGGCCGGCACGATTATCACTGCGCTGGGTGGACTGGTCGCCACACTGGCGCTGTTCCACCCCAACTTCTGGCTGTTCGCCTTCGGACTGGCTGTGATCGGGGTGGGCGGTGCCTTCGTCCAGCAGTTCCGTTTCGCTGCCGCCGACAATGCGACGCCGGAGTTCAAGGCGCGCGCCATCTCCTTCGTGCTGGCCGGCGGCGTCGTCACCGCCATACTCGGGCCGCAGATCGTCATCTTCACCCGCGATCTGTTCTCGCCGGTGATGTTTGCCGGCTCGTTTGCATCCATCCTGGTGCTGGCCGCGGTCGGCGCCGCCATTCTCTCTTTGCTGCGCATTCCGGCCAAGGCAACTGGCAAAGTGGAGATCGCCGACAGCGACGCGCGGCCGCTCTCCGAGATCGTCACCAGGCCGCGTTTCGTTGCGGCGCTGTTTTGTGCCGTCGGCAGCTACGCACTGATGAGCTTCGTCATGACCGGCGCGCCGCTGGCCATGGTCGGCTGCGGCCTGTCGACGGACGATGCCACGCTCGGTATTTCCTGGCATGTCATGGCGATGTTTGCGCCGAGCTTCTTCACCGGGTCGCTGATCCACCGCTTCGGCGCCGAGCGGATCGTGGCGGCCGGACTGGTGTTGCTGATCGGCTGCGCCGTGGTGGCGCTGTCGGGCTTGGCGCTGTGGCAGTTCTGGACGGCGCTGATTCTGCTCGGCCTCGGCTGGAATTTCGGCTTCATCGGCGCCACCGCCATGGTGGCCGACAGCTATCGGCCGTCCGAGAAAGGCAAGGTCCAGGGTTTTCACGACTTCGTCCTGTTCGGCTCCGTCGCCTTTGCTTCGCTGATGTCGGGTGCGGTCTACAATGCCTGGGGCTGGGAAATGCTCAACTGGATCATCTTCCCTGTCGTCGTGCTGTGCTTCGTGGCTCTGGGCGCATTGAAGATGACGAGCGCGCGGCAGACCAGCGCATGACCCCGAACCGAAGGTTCGGAAAGGATCATGCGCAAAATCAAAAGTGCTACAGCGTCCTTGCGCGTCCAAACCGACGCGCGGCGCTGTAGTGACATGACGCTGTCGGGACGAGGCAGCAGCGGATTCACCCGCATCCGAACAAAATTATTGCGCCCATCCCCCCTCTTATGAAACCGTGTACCCCGACGGGGCATTGAAGCCATGCTCATATGCGGCAGCCGTAATCCGGTTCTCAGCAAGGGATTTGTGAAATGTTTTCAGTCAAGGTTCTGGCCGGCGCGGCACTGGCGCTCGGCATCACCGCGGCCTCGGCGAGCGCTCAAGTGGTCGTGTCGTCGAAGATCGACACCGAAGGCGGCGTGCTCGGCAACATCATCCAGCTGGTGCTGAACGCCAACAACATCCAGACCACCGATCGCATCCAGCTCGGCGGCACCCCTGTGGTGCGCAAGGCGATCACCGCCGGCGAGATCGACATCTATCCGGAATACACCGGCAACGCCGCCTTCTTCTTCGAAAAGGCCGACGATCCCGTGTGGAAGGATGCGGCGAAAGCCTATGAGACGGCCAAGAAGCTCGACTACGATGCCAACAAGATCGTCTGGCTGTCGCCGTCGCCGGCCAACAACACCTGGGCGATCGCATTGCGCAAGGATGTCTCCGAGACCAACAAGCTGGCGACGCTGTCCGACTTCGGCAAATATGTCTCCGGCGGCGGCCAGGTGGTGCTGGCGGCCTCGGCCGAGTTCGTCAATTCGGCCGCCGCGCTGCCGGCGTTCCAGACCACCTATGGCTTCACCCTGAAGCCGGACCAGCTGATCACGCTGTCCGGCGGCGATACGGCGGCGACCATCGCCGCTGCGGCGAACCAGACCAACGGTGCCAACGCCGCCATGGTCTACGGCACCGATGGCGGCATCGCGCCGTCCGGCCTGGTCGTGCTCGAAGACGATAAGGGCGTGCAGCCGGTCTACCAGCCGGCGCCGATCATCCGCGAGGCGGTGCTGAAGGAGCATCCTGAGATCGAGACGCTGCTGAAGCCGGTCTTCGCCAAGCTCGATCTCGTCACCCTGCAGGAACTGAACGGCCGCGTGCAGGTCGGCGGCGAGCCGGCCAAGGGCGTCGCCGAAGATTTTTTGAAGAAGAACGGGTTTCTGAAGTAGTCAGCCCGTTTGGAAAATGACGCCGGTGCGAGGCGCCCCCCTCTGGCCTGCCGGCCATCTCCCCCACACGGGGGGAGATTGGATGCACGCTCGGCTTCCGCCAATCGCCAACGGGGAAGATGGATCGGCGGCAATGAAGCTGCCGATCTCCCCCCAAGTGGGGGAGATGTCCGGCAGGACAGAGGGGGGAGCGACGGAGCACGACGGTCCTGACGTCAGGTCCTCAAGTCGCCGCCATCGCATAGGTACGTCATGACCATCCGCTTCGACAAGCTCGGCGTGGTCATCGCCGTGATCGTTGCCTATGCTGCTTTCGCGGCGCCCTTCGCCACCTTCCGCGCCAACCGCATCGTGCCAGGCGAGGCACGCTCGATCCTCGACGCTCTGCCTGCGGTGACAGGCCCGCTGCTGCTGGCAATCGTGCTTATCGCGGCGCTCATCGCGCTGTTGAAGACACCGCTGATCCTGCGCCTTGCCGCAAGTGTGGCCGCGCTTGCAGCACTGGCGCTGCTGATCGGGGTCGCCGGCAGGTTCCTGACGCCTGAGGGCAACACCTTTGCCCGCATCTCGCCGGCCTCGGGTTTCTGGCTGCTCATCTTCGCCTTTACGCTTTTGCTCGCCGATGTGCTGACAAGGCTGAACCTGTCGCCAGGGGCGCGGATCGGCGTGCTCGTCGTCGCGACAGCGGCGATCGGCCTGCTGCTGGTCTCGGGAAGCTGGAGCAGCCTGTCGATCCTCAAGGAATATGCCAACCGTGCCGACAGTTTCTGGGCGGAAGGCTCCAAGCATGTGACGCTGGCGCTGGGGTCGCTGGCGGCGGCGGCGATCGCAGGCCTGCCGCTCGGCATTCTCTGCCACCGCGTCGAGAAATTGCGGGCCGGCGTGCTCAACGTGCTGAACATCATCCAGACCATTCCCTCGATCGCGCTGTTCGGCCTGCTGATCGCGCCGCTCGGCTGGGTCGCGACGCATGTGCCCGGCGCGGCTTCCCTCGGCATTCGCGGCATCGGCACCGCGCCCGCCTTCGTCGCCCTGTTCCTCTATTCGCTGCTGCCGGTGGTGGCCAACACCGTGGTCGGTCTTGCCGGCGTGCCGCGCGCCGCCAACGACGCCGCGCGCGGCATGGGCATGACCGAGCGCCAGCGCCTGTTCGGCGTCGAATTTCCGCTGGCTTTCCCGGTGATCCTCACCGCCATCCGCATCGTGCTGGTCCAGAACATCGGCCTTGCCACCATTGCCGCGCTGATCGGCGGCGGTGGCTTTGGCGTGTTCGTGTTCCAGGGCGTTGGCCAGACGGCGATGGACCTGGTGCTGCTCGGCGCCATACCGACGGTGGCGCTCGCCTTTGCCGCCGCCATCATCCTCGACGCGGTGATCGAGATGACCTCCACCAAGAGACGCGAGGCACAACCGGCATGATCGAGATCGAAGGCATTACCAAGCGCTATGATGCGACAACGGTGGTCGACGACGTGTCGATGGTGATCGAGCCGCGCACCATCGCCGTCATCGTCGGCACTTCCGGTTCCGGCAAGACGACGCTGCTTCGCATGATCAACCGGCTGGTCGAGCCGACCGCGGGCGTGATCAAGCTCGACGGCGCCGACAACCGCTCGCTGCCCGGCTATGAGCTGCGCCGCAGCATCGGCTACGCCATCCAGGGCCACGGGCTGTTTCCGCATCGCACGGTGGCGCAGAACATCGCCACCGTGCCGGTGCTGCTCGGCTGGGACAAGGCCCGCATCAAGGCCCGTGTCGACGAGTTGATGACGCTCTACCAGCTCGATCCCCAGGCGTTCGGGCCACGTTATCCGCACGAGCTTTCCGGCGGTCAGCAGCAGCGCGTCGGCGTCGCCCGCGCCCTTGCCGCGGAGCCTAACGTGCTGTTGATGGACGAGCCGTTCGGCGCGCTCGACCCGATCATCCGCAACAAGGCGCAGGAGGATCTTCTGGCGATCCAGAAGCGCTTCGGCACCACCATCATCCTCGTCACCCATGACATGGAAGAGGCGGTGCATATGGGCGACAAGATCGCGGTGATGGATGCCGGCAAGCTGGTGCAATATGCCAAGCCCGCCGAGATCCTGGCGAGGCCGGCCAGCGCTTTCGTCGAGAGCTTGGTCGGTGCCAGCGAAAAACCGTTCAGGCTGCTGTCGCTCGGCCGCGTGCGCGACGCCGTCGAGAAGGGCGGCGCCGAGGGCGAGGCGATCCCCGGCGACGCCAGCCAGCGCGATGCGCTGGCTGAGCTCCTCTGGTCGGGCCGCCCGGCGCTGCCGGTGAAAGGCGCCGACGGCAAGCCGATCGGCCGCGTGACGGTGGACGGATTGGTGAAGCGCGCGGCGAGGCCGGCATGAAAGAGGCTGGCTTAAAAGCTTGGCTTCCATCGCTGCTCAGGCTTGTCCTGGTGGTCTTGCTCATTGCCTTCGTGACCAATCCCGATTGGTTCGAGCCGCTGCTGAAGCCGCTTACCGAGAACAACGCGCCAGTGATCTACAACCAGGGAAGCCTGCTGTCGCTGACGCTGCTGCATCTGAGGACCGTGCTGATCGCCACGGTGGCCGCGACCATCGTTGCTGTGGCGCTCGCCATCCTGGTCACCAGGCCAGCCGGCGTCGAATTCCTGCCGCTGTCGCGCAGCCTGGTCAATATCGGCCAGACCTTTCCGCCGGTGGCGGTGCTGGCGCTTGCCGTGCCGGCCGTCGGCTTCGGCGAGAAGCCGACGCTGATCGCGCTGTTTCTCTACGGCCTGCTGCCGATCTTCGAGAACGCGCTGACCGGGCTGACGACGCTGCCTGTCAACGTGGTCGAGGCGGCGCGCGGCGCCGGCATGACCGGCTGGCAAAGGCTGGTCAAGGTCGAGCTGCCGCTCAGCGCGCCGATCATTCTCGGCGGCATCCGGCTGTCGGTGGTCATCAGCCTCGCCACCGCGACGATCGGCTCGACCGTGGCGGCCAGGACACTGGGCGAGGTGATCATCGCCGGTCTGTTGTCGAACAACCTCGCCTTTATCCTGCAGGGCGGCCTGATCGTCGCAGCCCTTGCTGTGCTGATCTATGACGGGCTGTCGGCGATCGAGCGCTACACCGCGCGCCGCATGGGGCAGGAGACAGCGTAGCGCCCCGGGCGAGGTTCGTTCGTTTCAGTATCCGCCCGAACGCGCCGGGTGATCGAGCGTCACTTCGAGCGTGGTGCCCGTCTCGCCCGCAATCCAGCAGCGGCGGACGACTGCAAAATCATATTGTCCAGCGTCTGGAACGGCCAGCAGAAGGCTTTCATGTTCTACATGACCATGCTGGCGGTGCTGATCGTCGTCGTCCAGCCGGACGGCGACCTGCGCAAAGGCTGACGACCGCCAGCCGATTTCAATCGATCTAATCGGGCGGCGGCGCCGGCGGGCGTGTCGCCGCCCATAGCTTTTGGGCGAAAGCCGGGCAAAAACCGAACAATATCTTGACGTTCACTGCCCTGTTTCGCATAAGCCGGTGCGAAGGGAGCGGATTCCGCGCGCGGAATCCGTTCCCTGTCTCAACGGCCCAGGGAGGGGTTCTTTTGGGTCATCAATCGAGGAAAATCCGGCAATGACCATAATTTCAGCTGTCATCGCCTGCGGTCTGCTTTCAGTCCTTTACGCCATCTGGGCGACACGTTCGGTCCTCGCGGCCGATCAGGGCAATGCACGCATGCAGGAAATTTCCGCGGCCATCCGCGAAGGCGCCCAGGCCTATCTGGCGCGCCAGTACACCACCATCGCCATCGTCGGTGTCGTGGTCCTGCTGCTCGCCTGGTGGCTGCTTTCGATCACCGCCGCCATCGGCTTCCTGATCGGCGCCGTTTTGTCGGGCGCCGCTGGCTTCATCGGCATGCACGTCTCGGTGCGCGCCAATGTGCGCACCGCGCAGGCGGCTTCCAACAGCCTCGCTGCCGGCCTCGAGATCGCCTTCAAGTCGGGCGCCATCACCGGCATGCTGGTCGCTGGCCTGGCCCTGCTCGGCGTCTCGATCTACTACCTGATCCTCACCCATTTCATGGGCCTTCAGCCCAACGACCGTGTCGTCATCGACTCGCTGGTTTCGCTCGGCTTCGGCGCCTCGCTGATCTCGATCTTCGCCCGTCTCGGCGGCGGCATCTTCACCAAGGGCGCCGACGTCGGCGGCGATCTCGTCGGCAAAGTCGAAGCCGGCATTCCCGAAGACGATCCGCGCAATCCGGCCACCATCGCCGACAACGTCGGCGATAATGTCGGCGACTGCGCCGGCATGGCCGCCGACCTGTTCGAGACCTATGCGGTGACGGTGGTCGCCACCATGGTACTCGCCGCAATCTTCTTCGGCGGCACCGCCGTACTCGGCGCCACGATGCTCTATCCGCTGGCCATCTGCGGCGCCTGCATCCTGACTTCCATCGTCGGCACTTTCTTCGTCAAGCTCGGCTCCAACGGCTCGATCATGGGCGCGCTCTACAAGGGCCTGATCGTCACCGGCCTGCTGTCCATTATCGGCCTCGGCGTCGCCACCTCGGTAACACTGGGCTGGGGCGAGATCGGCACGGTCGCCGGCATGGCCATCACCGGCAGGAACCTGTTCATCTGCGGCCTGATCGGCCTTCTGGTGACCGGGCTCATCGTGGTGATCACCGAATACTACACCGGCACCGACAAGCGCCCGGTGAACTCCATTGCCCAGGCTTCGGTCACCGGTCACGGCACCAACGTCATCCAGGGCCTTGCGGTCTCGCTGGAATCGACGGCGCTTCCGGCAATCGTCATCGTCGGCGGCATCATATCGACCTACCAGCTCGCCGGCCTCTACGGCACGGCGATCGCGGTCACCACGATGCTCGGCCTCGCCGGCATGATCGTCGCGCTCGACGCCTTCGGCCCGGTCACCGACAATGCCGGCGGCATTGCCGAGATGGCCGGCTTGCCCAAGGAAGTGCGCCAATCCACCGATGCGCTCGACGCTGTCGGCAACACCACCAAGGCGGTGACCAAGGGGTACGCCATCGGTTCGGCCGGTCTCGGCGCGCTGGTGCTGTTCGCGGCCTACTCTAATGACCTGAAGTTCTTTGCCGCCAATGGCGACAAATATCCTTACTTCCAGGGCATGGGCGAAGTCTCTTTCGACCTCTCCAACCCTTACGTCGTCGCCGGCCTGATCTTCGGCGGCCTAATCCCCTATCTGTTCGGCGGCATCGCCATGACGGCGGTCGGCCGCGCGGCAGGCGCCATCGTCGAGGAGGTGCGCAAGCAGTTCCGCGAGGATCCGGGCATCATGGCCGGCACGTCGAAGCCGAACTATGCGCGTGCGGTCGACCTTCTGACCAAGGCGGCGATCCGGGAAATGATCATTCCGTCGCTGCTGCCGGTGCTCGCGCCGCTGGTCGTCTATTTCGGCGTGCTGCTGATCTCGGGCTCGAAGGCATCTGCCTTTGCAGCGCTTGGGGCCTCGCTACTCGGCGTCATCGTCAACGGCCTGTTCGTCGCGATCTCGATGACCTCTGGCGGCGGCGCCTGGGACAATGCGAAAAAATCGTTCGAGGACGGCTTCACCGACAAAAATGGCGTCAAGCACCTCAAGGGCTCCGAGGCGCACAAGGCCTCGGTGACCGGCGACACGGTCGGCGATCCTTACAAGGACACCGCCGGTCCGGCAGTCAACCCGGCGATCAAGATCACCAACATCGTCGCCCTGCTGCTGCTGGCCGTGCTCGCGCACGGCTGAGGCCGCTTAGCCCCAGGGCCGAAATCCAGACCGAACCCGCGGGAGCGATCCTGCGGGTTTTTCATTTTTGAATGTTTCGCGTGGCCTGCGACAATGGCTGCTGCCTCAAAACGAAAACCCGCAGGATCGCTCCGGCGGGTTTTCGGTCGCCTGAGATGTTGCTGCTTCCAAGGAAGCAAAAGAGAGGAAGAAAGGCCGAAAGGAATCAGCCGCCGGGCATGCCGCCGCTACCGCCGGGTAGGCCGGGCGCCAGCTTGCTGGCGCCGTTGATGATCTGGCTGAGGAAGTTCTGATCCTTGCCGCCGGTCGGCGTGGTCCGCGAGATGAAGTCGAACACCTTGCCGTCCTTCAAGCCGTAATTGGCGATCTGGGTAACGCGCCCGTCCTCGCCGAAATAGACGGCCAGCACCTTCTGGTCGACCAGCCTCGGCTTGTCGAAGGCGACGTAACGCTTGCGCGTCTGTGAGATGTAGTAGAAGGCCTCGTTGTCGAAAGTCGCCTTCGTCGATGGCGTGCCGAGCGCCAGAAGCACCTGTTCGCGGCTTGAGCCGACCGGCACCAGGTCGATCGCCTGCTGGTCGATGACGTAGCCCTGCGTCAGCGTCTCGCTCGGATTGAGATCACCGATCATCTTCGACGAGTTGCAGGCGGAAAGCGCCGAAGCGACCACCAGCAGCGAGATCGCGCCGGCGGACCTTGACAAAGCGGGCCTGGGCAGAAAAGTCGACTTGAATTTCAGCGCGCGCAACTACAACTCCATTAGCTGGCCGCAACTTGCGCTGGGCCGCAAAACCGGTAAACCAGCTTGCTCGCCGATGCAACAAGGCCAATTCAACAAACGGTCCCCGGGAGACCACCCTCAATGTTCCAGCGCCTTTTTGGTCGCGAACGTCACGCCAACCGCGCTATCACCGAGGCGCTTTACGCACAAATCGTGGCAGCGGCGCGGCAAACCGTGTTTTATTCCGACTGGAATGTAACGGACACGCCGCTTGGCCGCTTCGAGATGCTGTCGCTGCACATGTTCCTGTTTCAGCACCGGCTGCGCGGCGAGGGCGGCGTTGCCGGGGAGGTCGCGCAGGTGCTGATCGACGAGTTCTTCATGGATGTCGAGCATTCGCTGCGGGAACTGGGCGTCGGCGACGTCGGTGTGCCGAAGCGCATGAAGAAACTGGCGAAGATGTTCTACGGCCGCACCGCCGCTTATGACGATGCGCTGGAGCGAAATGACCACGACGCACTTTCTATTGCCCTTGCCCGCAATGTCAGGCCCGATGCCGGCGCCTGGCCGCAAGCAACGGATCTGGCCGGCTACGTCGCCGATGTCTCCAGGCGACTCGCGGAACAGCCGACCGAATCGATTGTTTCCGGCACGGTGGCATTCCCCGTCCCCAAGACTATCTAAGGAAAAGATGAAACACGCCGATTCCCAGAGCCCTGTGTCCTTCGTGGCCAATGTCGCTCGGCTGCCGCAAAAGGGGCTGCCGGTGGTGATCGAGGCCGACGCCGCGCAACGCGCCGCGCTGGCGGGCGAGCACGAGTTGCTCTCGGTCGAGAACTACCACGCCGAACTCCTGGTGACGCCATGGAAGCGCAACGGCGTCAAGGTTAGCGGCCGCGTCGAGGCCGACATCACCCAGGCCTGCATCGTCACCCTCGACCCGGTCACGGCGCATATCGACGAGGCGGTCGACGGGTTGTTCCTGCCGGAGCAGTCCAAGCTCGGGCGGCAGGGTTTCGAGGGCGGCGGCGAGATACTGCTCGATGCCGAAGGGCCGGACAGCCCGGAGACATTTTCCGGCAATACGATTGATGTCGGAGCGCTTGCCGAACAGTTCTTTGGACTGGCGATCGATCCCTATCCGCGCAAGCAAGGCGTTTCGATGGAGGCTGCCGACGATGCCGGGACTGAGGAAAGCGAATTCCAGCAAAAGCTGCGTTCCCTGCTGGGAAAATCCTGAAAAGCCGACCCAATCGGAGAAAGCCGGTTGTGCGGCAGCCCAAAAACGCTATTTTCGCCGAACCTTCGCGAGCCCCAAACCGTTGCCAGCGCCAGGCGCTCGCTCAAGCAAACTGTGAGATGAATACCGCGTGATCAGGATTTCCATCGATGCCATGGGCGGCGATCACGGACCAAGCGTGGTCATCCCGGCGCTCATGACGGTCGCGACCCGGCGTCCCGACATCCGTTTCGTCATCTATGGTCGCGAGGAGGCGGTGCGCCCCGAGCTCGCAAAATTCCCCAAGCTGGCGGAAGTGAGCGAGTTCATCCATTGCGAGATAGCAGTCAGGATGGACGACAAGCCGAGCCAGGCGCTGCGCCATGGTCGCTGGAAGTCGTCGATGTGGAAAGCCGTCGAGGCGGTCAAGGCAGGCACCGCCGACGCCTGCATCTCGGCCGGCAACACCGGCGCGTTGATGGCGATGTCGAGGTTCTGCCTTCGCACCATGGCGACCATCGACCGCCCGGCGATCGCGGCGCTCTGGCCGACATTGCGCGGCGAAAGCGTGGTGCTGGATGTCGGCGCCACCATCGGCGCGGATGCGCATCAACTGGTTGATTTTGCCATTCTGGGCACCGGCATGGCTCGCTCGGTTTTCGGCATCGAACGGCCGAGCGTCGGCCTGCTCAATGTCGGCGTCGAGGAGATCAAGGGCCAGGAAGAGGTCAAGGAGGCGGGCCGCATGTTGCGCGAAGCCAACATGGCCTCGATGAATTACCATGGCTTCGTCGAGGGCGACGACATCGGCAAGGGCACGGTCGACGTGGTCGTCACCGAAGGATTTGCCGGCAATATCGCGCTGAAGACGGCGGAAGGAACGGTACGACAGATCGCCGGTTACCTGCGCGCCGCGATGAACCGGACGCTGATGGCCAGGATCGGCTATATGTTCGCCAAGGGCGCCTTCGATCGCCTGCGCGAGAAGATGGATGTCGGCCGCTCCAATGGCGGTGTTTTCCTGGGGCTGAACGGCATCGTGGTGAAAAGCCATGGCGGGGCTGATTCGGACGGCTTCGCGGCGGCGATCGAGCTTGGCTACGACATGGTGCGCAACAATCTGCTCGATCGCATCGAAGCCGACCTCGACCTGTTCCATGCGCGCAATCCGCATGCCCAGACATCTAGGAAATCCGACGTCGTTGCCGACGCAGAGGAATAGGAAAGAGCCTTGATCAGATCAGTCGTGCGCGGCACAGGCGCCGCGCTGCCCCGCCGCATTATGAAGAATGCCGATTTCGAAGGCATGGTCGAGACGTCAGACGAATGGATCGCCCAGCGCACCGGCATCCGCCAGCGCCATATCGCGGCCGACGACGAGACGACGGCTTCGCTCGGCGAGGCGGCGGCGCGCGCGGCGCTGGCCAATGCCGGCCTGACGCCAGCCGATATCGACTTGATCGTGCTGGCGACGTCGACGCCCAACAACACCTTTCCGGCGACCGCTGTCGAGATCCAGAACCGGCTCGGCATGCATCACGGCTTCGCCTTCGACATGCAGGCGGTATGCTCGGGCTTCGTCTACGCGGTGACGACCGCCGACCTCTATATCCGCGGCGGCCTGGCAAAACGCGTGCTGGTGATCGGCTCGGAAACCTTCTCGCGCATCCTCGACTGGAGCGACCGCTCGACCTGCGTCCTGTTCGGCGACGGCGCCGGCGCGATGGTGCTGGAAGCAGGAGAGGGGGCGGGCAGTATTGCCGACCACGGCGTTCTGGCGGCCAGCCTGCGCTCCGACGGGGCCCACAAGGACAAACTGTTCGTCGACGGTGGACCGTCGACCACCGGAACGGTGGGCCATCTCAGGATGGAGGGCCGCGAGGTGTTCAAGCACGCGGTCGGCATGATCACCGACGTCATCGAGGCGACGTTCGCACAGGCCGGCATCACCGCTGAAGATCTCGACTGGTTCGTGCCGCATCAGGCCAATAAACGAATTATCGACGCTTCCGCCAAAAAGCTCGGGATAGCAGAGAAAAAGGTGGTGGTTACGGTCGATCTGCACGGCAACACCTCGGCTGCTTCCGTGCCGCTGGCTCTGTCGGTGGCCGTCGCCGACGGCCGCATCAAGAAGGGTGACCTGGTGCTGATCGAGGCGATGGGCGGGGGCTTCACCTGGGGCGCGGTTTTGGTTCGCTGGTAAGTTTGCCGAACTGACAGGTTCGGTCCTTGACCTTGCCGGATCAATTACTTAGGCTCTATCTTTGCTTGTATCGATTTATATTTTTGAGCTGATGGGACGGTTCGCATGGGGGGAAAGACACTTACGCGCGCCGATCTTGCTGAAGCCGTTTATCGCAAGGTCGGCTTGTCGCGTACTGAATCGGCCGAGCTCGTCGAAGCGGTTCTGGATGAGATTTGCGAAGCGATCGTTCGCGGTGAGACGGTGAAATTGTCGTCGTTCGCGACGTTCCATGTCCGCTCCAAGAACGAGCGCATCGGGCGCAATCCCAAAACCGGCGAGGAAGTGCCAATCCTGCCGCGCCGCGTGATGACCTTCAAATCGTCGAATGTGCTGAAGAACCGCATCCTGCGCGCCCATCAGAACAGCAAGGCCAAGGGCAGCAAATAGCGCCTGCGCTTCAAAGCCCGGTTGAAAACGATCGCCCGCTTTGACGCCGGGCTTGAATATTGTTTCATAAACCGCTGAAATAAGGCCCGATTCGGCAGAACAAGCCGGATCGGAATGGTTCTTTGTTGAGCATGACCTTGCCCGAAAACCGATTCCCACTTTTCGGGATCATGCTCCAGCGTGAGGATTTCGCCCATGGACAAGAGCCCCGATGCTTTCCGCACCATCAGTGAGGTCGCAGAAGATCTCGACCTGCCGCAGCATGTGCTGCGTTTCTGGGAAACGCGTTTCAACCAGATCAAGCCGATGAAACGCGGCGGCGGCCGCCGCTACTACCGGCCGCAGGATGTCGAACTGATCAAGGGCATCCGCCATATGCTCTACGACCAGGGCTATACGATCAAGGGCGTGCAGAAGCTGCTGCGCGAGAACGGCAACCACTTCCTGGTCGCCATCGGCAATGGCGACATGGCGGCCGTCGAGGCGATCTCGCAACGCCGGCAGGCCGATGCGGTGCCGCTGACGCCGGCGGCCCAGCCGCGCGGCGCCGATGACGAGATGCTGGTCGGCGAGCCCAAGGTGAAACCCAGCCGGCGCTTTTTCGGCCTGGGCAAAACCGACGACGAAGGTCCGGTGCAGCCGGGCACGTCGAAACTCTCGCGCGACAATCGCGCTTTGCTGCAGGAAGCACTGTTCGACCTTCTGGAGTGCAAGCGCCTGCTCGATCAGGTGCGCTAAGAGCCGATCGATCGCCGGCAGAACCGGAACTGCTTCCGGAATCATGCGTTCCTCCCGGAAAGGAAGGAAGCATATCATGGTATCATTTTCGACCCTCTCCGACATCGACCTTGAAAAGCAGGTCGCGGCCCTCTCCAGGGAA
Organism: Mesorhizobium sp. M6A.T.Ce.TU.016.01.1.1; assembly: GCF_003997065.1. Classification (NCBI taxonomy): domain Bacteria; kingdom Pseudomonadati; phylum Pseudomonadota; class Alphaproteobacteria; order Hyphomicrobiales; family Phyllobacteriaceae; genus Mesorhizobium; species Mesorhizobium sp. M6A.T.Ce.TU.016.01.1.1. Next base: position 208,359 of record NZ_RZTJ01000005.1, read on the forward strand.
CTGGCGGCGCTGAGGAAAGCCGTGTCCAGGCGGGGCAGCGCCTACTACGAGGACGGGCGTGACACAGCGTCGGACTATTATTCGGATCTTGCCGAGCGCTTCAGCGAGGCGCTGCCTGTGATCAGGAGGCAAAGCAGGGTGATAGAAAAGTCAGCCCGCGAGCACCCGGCGACAGCGGCCGCTGTCGGGCTGGTTGTGGTCGGCCTCGTCGCCAGCCTGCTCCTCAGCCGACAGCAGAAAACGTCGCGAGCGACGTCGAGATCGGCACGTTGAGACAAAAGAAGATGGCGGCCATCCCGTAGACAGCCGCCACTTTCGTCGAGGTGGATCAGCGGGCGAGCTTGAGCCTGTTGTTCGGGCTGACCTGGGCGGTCTGGCTGCATTTGCCGTAGACAGTGCCGTTGGAATCGGTGGCATCAGTGTATGTGCCCTTGCAGTCGAGTTGCAGCACCAGGCAATGACCCGCGCCCTTACAAACCGCGCCGCCGCCGCTCGGATGCGTGCCGTCGGCGAAGGCCGAGTTCGGAACGGAAATCGAGCTGAAGGCCGAGACGACGATGGCAGCGGCGAGCGACAGGCGCTTGAAGTTCGAGATATTGGTCATTTGAGCATTTCCTTCTCTTGGATCGAGGATCGCCGTCCTGGCGTCCTTCAGGTTGGGGAGCGCCTTTCTTGGCGTCCATACCGTCTTGGTGCGGCTCGGAGAGGAAAGGTTCACGCGTCGGTTCAAAAAAATCGCAGTTGCTGATGCGTTCTGCGCTTGGGTCAAGCTCCCGCCGCTGTTTCGATCCTTTCAAAACGGTTGGCGTGCCGGGGACAGTCACCTAACAAGCGAGCGGCTCAGAACCGTCGAAGAATTCAACGATCGGCCAGTCGAAGAACCTGATCGGGACGGCGCCCCGTGCCGGCGCCGCTGAGACCGATGCCGCGGCCGCGCCGGTCCGGCATCACGTTGCCGTGACGATTCCTTTGGTGCTTGGCAAATCGTTAATGACCGGGCATTGTCGCGGCCGTCCCAGGCAACATCATTATTTGATCAAACTCTTTCAGACCACGGAGTTGCCAATGTCCCAAATAGCAAAAAAAGAACCCTTCTCCGAACTGGCGCCAATCGAAGCTACGCCTGATCACAGCGCCCTCAGAACCATCCGGGAAACCAGGGGATACAGCATGGAAGAGCTGTCTCTGACGTGCGGCCTGGCGGTCGATGAGATCGCGGACATCGAGAACGGCAAGAATGCCGATCCATCGAAGCTTCGACGAATAGCCTCTGCGCTTAGGCTTCCGGAAAACGCGCTGGTCAATACACCCGTGCTGACACAATCCGCGGACAGTCGACCCGTCTCATAGCAGCGACGCCAGAGCATCAAACCATACGAGCAAACGAGCGTGATTCTGGATTTGAAGTTCCTGAGTGCTGACGACATGCAACAGAGCAGGAACTTCAAATCCATCGCGCCGGGCATCGGCGTGACGGCCGCCGAATTCGGTTGACCCGAACCGGGTTATCACGATACATCGCGACCGGTCCGGAGTGTAGCGCAGCCCGGTAGCGCACTTGACTGGGGGTCAAGGGGTCGTCGGTTCGAATCCGGCCACTCCGACCAAATAAGCCTTTGAAGACTAAGGCTTATTTGAAATCCGGGGAAACTAGCGACGACGCGAAAAGTAAAATTGGGGCCTTTCTGGGGCCTTTTCCTTTTCTGGGGGCCGTGCCAGTCTGGGGCCATGCCGGCCGCAGATTCCGTTCCCCGCGACAATTGCCGGCCCGAATTGCGCGGCCTGAGTCGCGCCGTGAACGGGCCGACGATCGGCGGCGTACAATGTGCCCGGCAGCGATTCGCTGCCGGCAAGGGCAAGGGCACATGCTTTTCAATGTAAGCGGGGTCGAGGCGCAGCACCGGCCATTGATCCAGAACGGCAATCTTGGCGACGCCTACCGTGCCGGCACATTCGGATGCGTCAGGTTGATCGAGGATGTTGTTGGCGGAGGAAGCTGGAATGACGAGCGCGCCACTTTCGTCGTCATCGAACTTGCCGTTCGCATGATCAACGACTGCGGTGCCGCTGGCCAATTGGCCTTGGCCGGCTTCTGGTCGGCGGCGGGCCATCAGGTTCGCGATTTAGTGGAATGCCACCAGCTGATCGAATATTTCCGCTATCAGCCTTCTCGCGCGCAACCGTGGCTCGATTGCGTGGGCATGGAGCGCCACGACAAATTCAACTTCGGCTTAGTCGGCCGGGAGCTTGAGAAGCTGCGCGGACCAGCGAAGTTCGACCTTAAGCAGAGTTTCGGGTTCTATTCGAATGCAGGGAGCCATCCCAGCACCGGCGGCCTTGCGTGGCAAATGACGGACGTTGGCCAGAAGCTCATCGGGCCGGTTCCGCACCCGGATCGCTTCCGCCTTTTCATAGGCGATCTGTGGGCGCATGCGACGAGGGCGACGCTGGATTTTGTCGACACCATGGATGCGCTCAATCCAGACCACGAGCCGATCCGCGATCAGTTTCGTTTCAGCCATGCCGTGGTCGTCGGCGGAAGGAACTTGCTCGCCAGCATCACCGCCGAACAGGTGCGCGAGTTCTGGAAATAGCCGGCCGCGCGCTGCGGCGGCGGTAATGGCCGCCTGTGCGGCGCGGATACACGCGCCCGTTGCTAGACGGGACGGCCTCCTTGGGCAAAGCTCCGAATCGCGGAGGCCATTGGCAATCCCGCAGGGTCGGCGGGTTCAGGCAATGCCCATTGAAAGATGGGCTGCCGACTTCCCCTTTTTGGCTGTAGCGCTCGGCGGCTGGCGCTCTCGATTGCCGTTTCGTTCGTGAGCGAAACGGTGAACTTCCCATTCACGTCTTGCTCTTGTTTAGGGAGCAATTGCATTCGGGATCGGCCATGGCGGCGACCATGGGCGCGCTGTCCTTTCGTCATTTGCCGGCGGCATCCGGCGCGCTCGGCGGCGGCGCATATTGCGACCAGCCAAATCGGCTTTGCAGGCTGAACATGATCGCTTTCAACGCTGCGCCGTCATTGCCGCCGGCAATGCGCAGCAGATTGCGGATCAGCTCGGCCTCGACGCGCGCGGCGCCTCGGCGAAGTTCAGGCCGATAGTGCCGATAGAGCGTCGATCGCGGGATATGGAGCGCATTGCAGATCTGTGCGATCGGGACGGCGGAACCGGCGAGCACCTCGACTGCCAACCGCCTTGCTCGAGTCGGCTCATGCGGCGGGCGCCCGCGTTTGATCGGCTGTGCGCTCATTTTTCCATCTATGGAGTCCCTAAAATGCCCGGAAGCCCAGCCTCGTTTTTTATAGGACAGAAAAAAATTCTCCGCATGCCGCCCGCGCCGGCCCGGCGCCGCGCGGCCTTGGGAAGTTTGCACCCCGCCCCCTGAACCAGCGGGGAGGCGAAACTACCGCCTAGGGTGGGTCACGGTCTGACTCCTGTTCACTGAGGACGCGGAGGATTCGCGGCGGCTGTCGCTTCAATGCGTTTGGCTACTAACTCCTGCAAACGCCACAGCTGCTTGTCATGAATCCCCAAATCTTCAAGGTGACTCACAGTGCTGTGGAGATAGTCGGCCATGGAACCCCACGGACCGCACGCGACCGCGAGCGCATCGGCGATCTGTTCCAGCGACAGCCCGCGCACATAGCGCTCGCTGCTCCGGTTAATCACAAAGGTGATCGCGTGGAGCGCTCCTTTATCGGTGCGAACATTCACCCAACGCGGCGAATGAGCGGACGGCTTGGCTCGTATCTCACGACGAAAGAGCCTGCCGAGATTGGCCTCGATAGCATTCGGTGGCAGGCGATAGACCGCGCCCTTGCACCGCCCGCCACGGTCGAGCGACAACATGAGTGCGGGTCGCCTGTCTGATCCTCGAAACCACCGGTCCCAACCGAGGCAGAAGGAGCGGTGCCACCCGGGCACAAAGCCTACCCGCTGCTCCACGAAATCACAGGCCGGGTTCCACATCAGTGATCCATAGGCAAAGATCCAGACCTCATCAGCCGACGGTGCGGCGGCAAGTATAGCCCGGACGGTGTCATCATGGTCTGCGTCGGACGGCGCAGTAAAGGGCGGCGGCAGAGATTCGTCCACACTGAGGACCCTCGCGACCAGCTCGGGCGTTAATCGCATTCGACTTGGTTTTGGGACCATCGCTCGCTATCACTCGCACCAGTCGACTGAGGCATCAAGCATTAGATACCTACGGCTCGATGATAGCTGACGGGATCATCTACAGATTGCGCGCGCCGATATCGTCGTCAGGCCACGTTGCCGAAGTCGCCATAGGTCAGCGCTGTCGGCTGCTTGACGGCAAGACCGATCCGCTCCTCGGCCAAGATGGCGACTAGGTTGCGCACAAAGAAATCAGCATGCTCGGTGCTGACCTCAACGCGCGCGGCCCAGCGATCGTACAAGGTGCCTGCCTGCTGGTAGCTGCCGACCAAGAACTTATCGACGGCCATCGCTTTTGTCGGCACGACAGGCAAGCCGAACAGAGCGGGCTGCACAACAGCTTGTGGATCGCCCAAGATGTACCGGCCATCACCATCCTTCAAAAAGCCGGAGTCGCATCCAGTCCGACGGATGCATGACGATGCCGTCCGCCGGGAAGTCGGCCAGCGCGTTCTGCAGGATCGCGAGGCCGATCGTGTCGAGCATCGTCGGATCGGCGATGGTGAACGGCGCCGCGAAGGCCGTGGCGTTCGTGACAAGGCCGTTGAGGTTGCTGCCGGTGCCGTCGCCGTTGAGCAACTGCGCTTCTTCAGCGAGCGCTAGGCCATAGCGAAGCCGTCGATTATGTCGCGAAGCTGCGGCACATCATCGAGCACCTGCCGCGACGCCGGAATCCAATGCGCAATGACTTGCGTCGGCAAGGTTCGCAGGACGAATGCCAGCGCGCTTTCCGGCTTCGTTGCGCCCTCGGCCACGGTCGCCGCGTTGTTCGTGCGTCCGGTCTGCGCCGGCCGCCTATGCGCTTCGATTTTTCCATGGGCAGTAGGGAAAAACTCCTCGACCGATTTTTCGCCGCCAAGAAAAAATTCTCCGCATGGGGCCCGCGCGGGCCCGCCGGGCGGCGGGCTTGGCAACTTTCGACCGCCCCCCTGATGCTAAACTACCGCTTAGGGTGGAAACTTGCCGTATGCGCGCCTGTCGGAACGACGTGATTGCGGCAAGGAGCGGACGTCGCCCCGCCTATGCGGCTTGCTCACTCTAGCGTCGGGGCGGTCCGCAGACCGTTGAATCGAAATCGCTACGAAGCTCACGGGCAGACCTTAGCCTCCTGCGCTGAGCATTTCGATGATTGTTAAATCCAAAGAATCACCACAGGACGGTGGCCGTCGAGCGAGTTTTCAGCAGCCCATTTCCGCAGCCTATTAATGTGCAACTTGGGAAGCTGCCGACATCAATTCCTCGGGATTCAGCGCTCTGAAGGTGTTGAGGCCATCCTCCAGAACTTCAGTGAAGTTCCAGCGTACGATGCCCGCCCGGTCGATTAGGAACTGACCGACAAGCTGCGCCTGGCTGGAAGCCATCGCCTGCTGATCGACTTCCGTAATCTCATATCCTTCCTTCTTGTTAAGAAATTCATTCATTGCCATGACGTCCATAGGCTCGGGCAACTCGCCCGGGAGATGGAACGGTATCGCCATGACCGTGTCCATCCCGACCTCGCGCAAGCCGAAAGCACGGTGCGAGGCTCGCTCCGGGTCGGATGCGGCGAGAAGATCGGGTGCCGGGTGGTAACGGAAATAGAGCCGCGCCCGCTCGACCGGCGTATTGACCACAGCCAGGCATTCGACGCCTTTCTCACGCAGGGCCGGCTTGAGTTGCGCCATCGCCGCGACATGGCGCCGGCAGAACGGACAGTGCAGGCCTCGGAACAAACCGATCAACAACGGGCTACGGCCTCGAAAATCATCGAGCGCGATCTTGCCTTCGCGTGAGATCGCATTGAGCACAACATTCGGTGCCCGGTCGCCCGGCTGCAGCGGGCGGTCAACACTACTCGTGGACATGGACAACCTCCTCGCCCCGGGGTCAGTCAGGGAAAGCAGCACACCCAGCGTTTCGGAGGCGATCAAGTGCTGGGGCGAAAGCTTCCTGTGCCAAGGCAATAGCTTTCGACCTCTGTCATATTGCCGAGGTCGAGATTACGCGCGTTGCAAGCCCATCATAACACGAAAAAGCATCTGCGGGTGCCGCCAAATGTGGTGAATTACCTTACGCGAGCGCACTCCCGAATGCTCTTGCGCTGAAGGTCAGGTTCCCGACCTCGATTTGGAGGTTCGGGTCGTCGGTTCGAATCCGGCCACTCCGACCATTTCAAAACTTAGACTTGTCCCCAGAAATCGATCATGCCCCAGCCGCTGGCACAGGCAGCTCCACCGGCTGCAACTGCCGCTGGTGGCGGTACTCGAGCGCGATGGCACCCCAGATTAGTCCCAGCAGCAGATAGACGTGGCGCCAGTGATCGATGTCGATGAAGGTGCCCAGGCCGATATTGCCGATGAAGGCAACATAGGCGCACAGAAGATAGGGCTGCCACGGCCTGTCGCGCAGGAGAATGCGGAAGCCGGCCGCTATCGTCCAGCAGGTCAGCGCCAGGAACGATACGAAGCCCAGCCAGCCATAGTCCATCAGCATCTTCAGCCAGATGTCGTGCGTGTCCTCGCCGAAAATCGTGCCGAAGACGAGCGGGCCGATGCCGAGCGGATGCTCCAGCGCCATCTGGAAACCGATCGTGTAGCGGGCGAAACGGCCGAGGCGGGCGGTGTCGTAGCTTTGCTCCAGTTGGGCGCGGCTGGAAAACATTTCCGAAACGCCCGGCAGCTGCAGGATGACGAGCATCGCCATCACCAGCAGCGAGATGGCGGCGATGGTCATGACGACGACGCGCAGCCGGAACATGCCGCTGGCGCTCTGCAGGAACAGAGCGCCGGTGAGCAGGATCGCCGAAACGCCGAACATGCCCCAGGCACCGCGTGAGAAGGAGAAGAAAATGCCGGCCGTGATGATCAGCAGCGGCACCGCCAGCAAGGGCATGCGTGAGACGGGGCCCGTCAGCATGAGATAGAGCAGATAGATGCCGGGTAGCACCAGGAACGGCCCGAACACGTTCGGATCCTGGAAGGCACCGGTGGCGCGGTCGTATTTGGTGAATATCTCCGCCCCTGGGAAGGCATGGAAATAGCCTGCTATGCCGAGCAGAGAGGTCAGCACCGCCGATATCACATAGGCCAGGAAGATCGACCGGTAGAGACTGGACTGGACCGATGTCACCGAGGCGACGAACACCGCGGTGAAGGCAAGGAACAGCGACACTGAGAGATAGAGCGGCGCGCCGGCGATATCCGACATCTGGGTCATCGAGATCATGCCGCCGATGTTCATGATCACCAGCAGCACCAGCAGCGGCGCCGCCGCGCGCGATATGCGCAGGCCGAACAACGCCCACACCACGATCAGCCCGGCCATATAGAGGTCGTATGGGGCAGGCTCGGCAATGACGAACCCGGACAGGAAGACGCCTAGGAAAACCGCGCCCGATGCAATCAGCGCGATCAGCTTGGCGTTGACTGCGGCCGGCGGCAGTTCATTCGTGACGGCGCTCAATAAGCATTTTCCGTGTTGAGCAGCCGGATCGGTGTCAGGAACAGGATCCTCAGGTCGAACAGCAGCGACCAGTTCTCGATATAATAGAGGTCATACTCCGTCCGCATGCGGATCTTCTCGTTGGTGTCCATCTCGCCGCGCCAGCCATTGATCTGCGCCCAGCCGGTGACGCCGGGCTTGACCTTGTGGCGTGCGAAATAGCCGTCGACCACCTCATTGTAGAGAAGGTTGTGCGACTGGGCGGCAATGGCGTGCGGACGCGGCCCCACCAGCGACAGCGAACCGAAAAGCGAATTGAAGAACTGCGGCAGCTCGTCGATTGAGGTCTTGCGGATGAACCGGCCGACGCGGGTGACGCGCGGGTCGTTCTTGGTCACCGTCTGCTTGGCCGTCGGGTCCGCCTTGTCGGTATACATCGAACGGAACTTGTAGACCTCGACGATCTCGTTGTTGAAGCCGTGCCGCTTCTGGTGGAACAGCACCGGTCCCTTGCTGTCGAGCTTGATGGCGATCGCGGTCACCAGCATGACCGGCGAGAACACGATGATGCCGATGAGCGAGAAGACGATGTCGAAGGCGCGCTTGGCGACCGAATCCCAGTCGTTGATCGGTTTGTCGAAGATATCGAGCATCGGCACGGAGCCGATGTAGGAATAGGCGCGCGGCCGGAACTGCAGCGCGTTCGAATGCGCCGAGAGCCGGATATCGACCGGCAGCACCCACAGCTTCTTCAAAAGCTGCAGGACGCGCGATTCGGCGGTCAGCGGCAGCGACACGATCAGCATGTCGATGCGGGCGATGCGGGCGAACTCGATGAGCTCGGAAACGGTGCCAAGCTTCGGGTAGCCGGCGACGATGGGTGGCGAGCGCTTGTCGCCGCGGTCGTCGAAGATGCCGCAGATGCGGATGTCGTTGTAGGGCTGCCTTTCGACGGAGCGGATCAGGACTTCCGCCGCCGTGCCGCCACCGACAATGACGGCGCGGCGCTCCATGCGCCCGTCGCGCGCCCAGCGCCGGATAAGCTTCGACATCAGCAGCCTGAGCCCGAAGATCAGCAAGAAGCCGACGACGAACCAGGTGCCGAAAAACAGGCGCGAATAGTCTTCCGACGTTTTCATGACGAATGCCGTGAGCGCCATCAAGGCGAATGTCCCCGCCCAGACCAGCAGAAGACGGCCGAAATTGGCGATCGGGCGCATCAGCGAGACGATCTGGTAGCAGTCGGTGACGTCGAGCAGCACCACGGCAAGGAACGAGGCGGCGGCGATCGTCAGCGGATATTGCCAGGCGAGATGGCTGAAGAAGCCGACATAGTAGAAATAGACGCAGAGACCCGACAGGAACAGCAGCGCGAATTCGACCAGTCGCAAGACGCCGCTGACCATGATCGGCGACATGGTATCGCGCCTGTATTGCGACGCGACCTGACGGGCGACGTCGTTCATCCCGCCAAGGCTATCGCCATTCGCCGGGCCGTCGAATTTGCGCACCGCGTCTATCGAAAAGCGGCGAGCGGGATCGATCTCGTTCATGGGTGCATCCGCAAAGCTTCCCTCAGGTGAATAGCAAAAGAGAGCTAAGAAACCCTTCAAACAACAGGTGGCTTTGGAGAAGCTTTTGGGGCTAGCGCCTTTTTGGAGCTAACGCTTGAGCGCGGCGAAATAGGCCGTCTCGATCGCGGCGGCCATCACGTCGGCGCCGAATCGCGCCTTGAGGTCGGCGGTGTCGGGCATCAAAGCGCCATAGGCTTTGGGGTCGGCCAGCGCCGCGCTCATCTTGTCGCCGAGCTCGCGCGGGTCGGGCCGGATCAGGGCAGGGGAACCGGCGCCAAGGATTTCCGGGATGCCGCCGACGGCGGTGGCGATCATCGATTTGCCGGCGGCGAGCGTCTCCAGCACGATATAGGGCATGGCTTCCGCGCGCGAGGGAACGACAACCAGTTCGGCCAGCGCGAAGGCTTTGCGCGCCGGCATCGGCGGCAGGAAGCGTATATGGCCTTCGAGCCCGAGCCGCTTCACTTGCGCATGGTAGCGCGGCAGGTCGTCACCGTCGCCGACCATCACCGCTTTCAACGGGCGGCCAAGCCGCGTTCCGGCAAGAACCAGCGCATCGATGAAGATGTCCGGTCCCTTGAGGTCGCGCATCATGCCGATATAGAGGACATCGGCCGCATTCTGCTCGGTCCGCACCGGCTCGAACTCGGCGGCGCGCAAGCCGTTGTGGACAAGGTTGTTCGGTGTGGGCGGCTCGCCGACCTTCCTGCGATAAGTCTGTCTTTCATAGTCGGAGACAAACAGAAGATAGTCGGTGAAGCGCGCCATGAACCGTTCGAGCGCGAAGAACAGCTTCCCCGCGACGGTGGTCTCGTCATAGTGAAGAGAGCCGCCATGGGGCGAATAAACGCGGGCTACGCGAGACCTTGATACCCGCAACAATGAGCCGAACAGGCGGGCATAGGCGCCACCCTTGGCGCCGTGCCCATGAAGCACGTCCGGCCGCAATTCCTTGATAATCCCAAAGGTGCGCCAGGCCGAGGCGAGGTCGCCCGGCCCGACATGCCGCTGCATCGGCGTGCGATGGATGCCGAGCGCCATTCTGCCTTTCATCTGTTCGAACAGGTGTTCCTCGAAATCGCCGCCCGTCGTCGAATCGCAGACGATGCCGACCAAATGCCCGGCGGCGACCTGCGCCTCGGTCAGGTCGCGCACATGACGAAAAATCCCTCCGACAGGTGAGCGAAAGCAGTGGACGATCCTGAGTGTGTCCGCCACGTGGTCTAGAACAGGCGTTCGCGAACGTAGACCGTGTCACCGGGCAGAAGCGGGTCGGAGGTGGCCACGCGACCGGTCATGACCTTGCCGTTGATGTCGCGGGTGATGTCGACGCTTTCCTGGTTGGCGCGCGGGCTGAAACCGCCGGCGATGGCGATCGCCTTTTGCACGGTCAGGCCGGGAACATAGGAGTATTGGCCCGCGGCACCGACTTCGCCCATGATGAAGATCGGCCGGTAGCGGTCTATCTCGACCGAAACGTCCGGATCGCGCAAATAACCCTGGCGCAATTTGTCGGCGATCTCGCCTTCGAGCTGCTGTGCGGTGTGGCCGCGCGCCGGCACGGCGCCGACGAGCGGGATCGACAGGTAGCCGGATTGGTCGACGCTGTAGACGTTGGTCAATCCTTCCTGCTCGAACACGGTGACGCGGACCCGGTCGCCGGCGCCGAGGCGATAGGGCTGATCGAGCATTTTATGAAAGGCGGCCGGCGCCGGCCGGTAGCTGGAGCAGCCGGCAAGCAACGACACGGCGAGCAGCGCGTGGAAGAGGGAAGCAGTGCTTTTCATGACCGGACACGTACCTTCGACTGGCCGCTGTTACGCCGCGGCAAACTTTGGAAGTCGAGGTCCGTTATCATCCCGTTAGGGTTAATGGCCGGTAAAGGCGCGCAGCGGAAGCGGCGGCATCCGACAAAAGCCCGACCGGTTCCGATGTTTTTATTGCCGTTTGCGAGTAAAACCTAACAGATGCTTACCGCGATATTAACGGCTGAGTTACCATAGTTGTTTACCGTGCATCCTGACCAATGCATGTCGCCCAAAAGTGCGCAGCGGTTTTGGGACAACGACATGCATGAAAACAATAGCTTAAAGCGCGTCACCTGAACCTGTTCAAACGCGACGCGCTTTAAGTACCGGAGCAGGATGCATGTCCGTTCAATCCGCGGCCGCAGATGTCGACGTCGATCTTAGGCAGCTCTTCGCAAGCCTGGCGAGGAACTGGCTGCGCATTCTTGTCGTGGCGCTTGTAGTAACCGGCCTGGCGCTCGCGCTCGCCTGGCTCGCCACGCCGCATTACATGGCCGAAACACGGCTTTTGATCGAAACGCGCGAATCCGTCTACACGCGCCCCGACGGCACCAACAACGACGACAGCCCGATTCTCGATGAGGAAGGCGTGACCAGTCAGGTCGAGGTCATTTCCTCGACCGACATCCTCAAGCAGGTTGCGCAGAAGCTCAATTTATCGCGGCTTGCCGAGTTCGACGAGGCGGCTGACATGCCGGTGTTGAGTCGTCTGCTCGTCATCGCCGGCCTGAAAAGCGACCCCAACGAGATTCCGCCGGAAGAACGCGTGCTGAAGACCATGCGCGAGAAGCTCAACGTCTATCGTGTTGAAAAATCGCGCGTTATCGTCATCGAATTCTCCTCGGAAAACCCCAGGCTTGCCGCCGAAATTCCGAACGCCATCGCCGACGCCTACATCTCCGTCCAGGGCAATGCCAAGACCGAATCGAATTCCGCCGCAACCGACTGGCTGGCGCCTGAGATCGCCGACCTGTCAAAGCGGGTGAAGGATGCCGAGGGCAAGGTGGCAAGCTACCGCGCCCAGTCAGATCTTTTGATGGGCGGCAACAATTCGGTGCTCGCCACGCAACAGCTTTCCGAACTGTCCAGCGAACTGTCGCGGGTGCGCGCCAATCGCGCCTCGGCGGAAGCGACTGCCGACGGCGTGCGCAGGGCGCTGCAGAATGGCGGCTCGCTGGATGCGGTGCCGGAGGTGCTGTCTTCCGAACTCATCCAGCGTCTGCGCGAGCGGCAGGTCGAGCTCAAGACCAATATCGCCGACCTTTCCACCTCCTTGCTCGACAATCATCCACGCATCCGGGCGCTGAGGTCGCAGCTTGCCGATCTCGATCGCCAGATCCGCAACGAGGCGGAAAAGATCATGAGAGGGCTGATGACGCAGGCGCAGACCGCCCAGGCCCGCGAAAATCAGCTTGTCGCCGACGTCAACACGCTTAAGGCCGCATCGGCGCGCGCCGGCGACCAGCAAGTCGAACTGGACGCGCTGCAGCGCGAAGCGACCGCCCAGCGCCAGTTGCTCGAATCCTACCTGACCCGCTACCGCGAGGCATCCTCGCGCAAGGACAGCAACTATCTTCCGGTCGATGCGCGTGTCTTTTCCCGCGCGGTGGCGCCGTCCGAGCCCTATTTCCCAAAAATCCTGCCGATCGCCGGTGCAGCCTTCGTCGGCTCGTTGCTGCTCATGGCGATCGTGACGCTTCTGCAAGAGCTGTTTTCCGGTCGCGCCATGCGGCCGGCCGCCGGCGCCCGCTTCGAGCGGATCGAGCAGGTCGCGATGCCCGTTGCCAGGCAGGAGCCGGCCGACATCGAAGAAGGCGATATCGGAGAGGTCGAGGACCGGGCGCCGGAAGCGGAGGCAGAGCCGGAAGCGGTTGCCGCAGCGCAAGCAACTGCCCCAGCAACTGGCGAGGTCGTCGAGCCGGCGCGCCCCACCCTTGGCGAGGTCGAGATCGACAAGGCGGTGGAGAAACTGATCTCAAGCGGTGCCGCACGCGCCATATTCGTGTCGCCGGAAGGCGACGAGGCGGCCGCCTCGGCGGTGCTGGTGGCGCGAGAGGTTTCCGACGCCGGCCTGCGTGTGCTCCTGCTCGATCTCACCGCCTCGGGCGCCGCCTCGCGGCCGATGCTGGACAGCGGGCTTTTCCCGGGCATCACCAATCTGCTCGCCTCGGAAGCGCAGTTCAGCGACGTGATCCATCCCGATCTCTATTCGGACTGCCACGTCATTCCCGTCGGCACCGCCGATCCGGTCCGCGCAATGCGCGCCGCCGACCGGCTGCCGATCATCATGCAGTCGCTGACCACCGCCTACGATCTGGTCGTGGTCGAATGCGGACCCACCGACGCGCAAGGCATCGGCCGCCTTGTCGGCGAGGGCACCGAGGTCTTCCTGTCGATGCTGGAGCCGGACGACGAGGTTACGCATGCCGCGGTCGAGCTGATCGAGAGCGGCTACCCCGACCTGACGCTGGTGACGCCGGTCGGCCATGCGACGCCAGGGACGCCGGTGCCCGGACGCCGCTCCGCCGCCTAAGGCGGTTCGGGAATTCGAAGGTCCCCGAAATCCCGGCAGCGATCAGCTGTCGTCTTCGCCAGCGGCAGGTGCTGCGTGCCCGGCCGTCTTGCGGCGAAGCACCTTGGTCAGCTTCCAGATCGTCGGGCTGTTCTTGATGAAGGCTTTCAGGCGCGCGCCTTGCTGCAGGATAAGCGCCAGCGCGCGGCCCTTCAACGTCAGCGGAACCAGGACCTCGAAATGCTGGGTCTCGATATCGCACCACAGCCGTTTGTAGGGTTCGTCGCCGACCGAAAAATCATAGACATCGAGCTTCCTCTCGCAGGCCTCCTGGATGTTGTCGAAGAACAGGAAGTCTCCGGGGCTGGTGTGGGCGAGGTCGTCGTCGGCGATCGCTCCGAATTCGCAGATCAGGCGTTTTCCCGTGCGGCTCGATCCGGTAACTGCGCGAAGCTTGCCGGCGACCTCGAGCCCATGCAGCACGAAGGACGGCTTGTCGTCGCAAAGCGCTTCGACGAACAGCGCACGGAAGAAAGCACGAACCTCCGGCTCACCGAAGACGTTAGCGATGCCCATCTTGCGGAAGCGGAACTCCTTCATCTCGAAAAACGCATCGAGCAGTCTGTTCACCTCGTCCGCTGTCCGGGCCTCGATGCGGCGGTGGCTGCCGACGGCCTCGAACTTGCGCGTCTGCGAGCGGTGCTTCTTGCGCTTGCGCTTGCCGCTCGCGCGGGACAGCAGTGCATCGAAACCTCCCGCCAAGTCCACGGCCAGCGACAGGTTGGGGCTCGGATAATTGGGCAGCGAGGCAAGCGGATTGGCAATGCCTTCGAGATCTGGCAGCAGCCGCTCCAGTGCGACGAGGTCGATGTCCGGCCGCGCCTTGGCGACCGCCGCCAGCATAGAGCGGATTGCCGCGCCGTCTGTCTTGGTCAGCCAAGACGGGTCGGCGGCGGCGAAATTGCCGTTGGCATGGCGGCCGCCCATGAAACGGGCGACGCGGAATGGACCGCTGCTGGTGACTTCCAGCGCCAACGAAAAAACCGGCCGGCCTTCAGCGCTCAGCGTCGCCAAAACGCTGTCCGCCTCGGCATGTTTGGCCCAGTTCAGGATCCAGGCCGGGCTCTGCGCCGGCGCGAACAGCGCCGAACGGCAGAACTCGGCATAAGCTGCAAATGCTAAACTATCGGCGACCGAGACCGACAGGCCGACATGATCCGCCGGCAACGCGCGCGGCGCCGCCTCCACTGCTTCGAGCCGATTGCCATCAAATGACGCGGTGGCGTCAACCATACCTCAATCCTTTAAGGCGTATTCACCGCGATTGGGGGCTCGCGTAGGCGCATTCCCTGCTGGGATGAGCCTAGGCGCAAAAGGTGAACGAATGATCGACGGGGGCGAGGCAATCCGGAAACTGGCGCTCAACGTCGTCCGCTATACCGGTCTTGCCCCGCTGGCCAAGCCGTTTGTCGGCGGCATCGGCGCCATCCTGATGCTGCACCGGGTCACCGCCACGCCGGAAAAGCCTGGCAGCGTCAACCGGCATCTCAACATTGCGCCTGAGTTCCTCGATGCCGTGATCGCCGACATGAAGGCGAACGGCTATACATTCGTCACGCTGGACGAGGCGGTCGAGCGCATCAAGGCCGGCGGCAAGGGCGGCCAGTTCGCGGCGATCACCGCCGACGACGCCTACCGCGACAACATGACCGAGGCGCTGCCGGTGCTGGAAAAGCACGGTGCGCCGATCGCCATCTACGTCGCTCCGGGGCTGATAAACGGCGCCGCCGATCTATGGTGGGAGGTGGTCGAGGACATCGTCAGCGCGCGGGACCGGTTGCTCCTGACAACGCCGAACGGTCCGGTGACGATCGACTGCTCGACCCCAGGCAAGAAACTCCAGGCCTTTGCCCGCCTGCACGACTATCTGACGCTGGAGGTCCGCGAGGAGGACCAGCGCGCGGTGCTGCGCGAATTGGCGCGGTCGAACGGTATCGAGTTGGACGCACGCCAGGGCATGTTGATGAACTGGGACGAGATCCGTGCCATGGCGGGGCATCCGCTGGTGACGATCGGCGCGCATACGGTCAATCATCGCAATCTGAAGCGGCTTTCCGAAGCCGACGCGCGCCATGAGGTTGACGATGTCAGGCGCATATTACAGGCCGAACTCGGCGAGGCGCCGCGCCATTTCGCTTATCCCTATGGCTATGCCAGCGCCGTCGGCGGCCGCGAAGTCGGCTTTGCCCGCGACGCCGGCTATGCCTCGGCGGTGACGACCCGCCACGGCGTGCTGCGCGCCGAACATGCCGGCTTCCTGCAAGCGCTGCCGCGCATTTCGGTCAACGGTCGCTACCAGAGCGTTGCCCATATCCGCACGATGCTGTCGGGCGTGACGACGCCGCTGGCCAACGCCGGCAAGATGCTCGTCACCATCTAATGGTGAAAGTCTGACACTTGGTACCGGTGGACGGCAAGAACCGACCCCTTGCGGACCATCCCTGATGGCAGGTCAAGGGAACGTCGTGACCTGAAGGCGACATTTGTCTGGACCGTCGTTAGGTCTCGTCAGGCTGGAAACCGGAAGTTCGACGCGAACCCAACAGAGAGCTCGCCGGCTGTTCACGGCTGCTCTACGCGCTCAGTCCTCGGACAAGCCGGCCAGAGAACTATCCTTCCAGAGCGACGCGGGATCAAGGGACGTCGCCTGGCCGGACGTGACGCGCAGGAGAGGGCATCTTTGCAAACGTGACGATCACTCCGGCACGCCAGCAATACCCAGCGCCTCGACGTAGCGCTCGGCGAACACCTTGTCCCGCCACGGGTTGATCTGCCTCTGCAGGCCGAGCGTGTAGGTCGGGAACGCCTCCATCAGCCGCCGCGCCGCCGCCTGCGCTTCGTCCGGCCGATTGAGTTTGACCAGCGCCATGATCACCACCCGGTGCGAGGAGCCGTAATTCGGCATCTCGCGCAGCGCTCGTTCTCCCCAAGCCAGCGCTTCCTCGTAGCGTTCGAGCATCAGGTAGCTCATCCCGATGCCGGAGAGCGCGATGCCCTTCTCGGGGTCGACCGGGCTCAGCCGCATTGCCCTGTGGAAGTGCTCGATCGCGACGAGGGGGCGGCCGGAATGGGCGTTCACCCAGCCGCTGCCCGTATAGCCCTGCGCCGAATTGGGGTTGAGGAGCAGGGACCGTTCGATCATGTCCAGCGCCGTCTCGTAATCTTTGGCGCTGTAGGCGATCACCTGCGCGGCGAAACGCAAGCTTGTCGGGTCGTCTCGCGCGTCCGCCAGCACCTCGCGGGCCATGCGCACGGCGACGCGGATATCGTCGGGCTCGTGCCAGCACTGACTCACGGACAGGCTGCGGATATAGGCACCGAGTGCCTTCGCCAGGATGAAGCCTGGGTCGATGCTGAGCGCCTCGTTGGTGAGCCGGCGCACGTCGGCGAAGCCTTCGCGCGTCATGCTGTAGAAGCGCGGCAGCGCACGAAGGTAGAGGTCGTAGGCACCGATGTAGTCGGTCGGCTTCATGCGCGCCTGCTTGATCTCCTCCAGCCGGATGCTCGGCTCGACCGCACCGACGACGCTCTCGGTCACCTTGTCCTGCAGGTCGAAGATGTCGCTCACGTCGCCCTCGAAGCGGTCGGTCCAAACATGGTGCCCACTGATCGCGTCCACCAGCTGCCCGCTGATGCGCACACGCGATCCTGCTCTGCGGATGCTACCTTCGAGCACGTAGCGGACGCCCAGCTCACGCCCGACCTGGCGCAGGTCCACCGCTCGGCCCTTGTAGGTGAAGGACGAGTTGCGGGCGATCACGAAGAAGGAGTTCACCCGGCTCAATCCCGTGATGATGTCCTCCACCAGCCCGTCGGCGAAGTATTCCTGGTCGGGGTCGCCGCTCATATTGGTGAAAGGCAGAACCGCGATCGAGGGTTTCGCGGGCAGGGGAGGCGGTGCAGCCACCGAGGCGCTGGCGTCGGTCTCGACGCGATAGGCGCGCACAGGCCGCTCGATGTTCTTGAGGCGCAGGTCGCCGAGCAGCGTGAAGCCGCCGTCGAGCTTGCCTTGAAGGTGGTCGTAGGCGGTGCCCGAGACGACCACGGCGCCGGGATCGGCGATGCTTTCGAGGCGGGCGGCGATGTTGACACCGTCGCCGTAGAGGTCGCCGTCCTCCTCGCAGACCACGTCGCCGAGATTGACGCCGATGCGGAAGCGAATCCGCTCTTCCTCGGGCGTCTCCGCCTCGTGTTCTGCCAAAGCCTGCTGGATCGCTATCGCCGAGGTCACCGCGTTGACGACGCTCGCGAACTCGCACAGAATGCCGTCGCCGGTGAGCTTGACGATCCGGCCCTGATGCTCGGAGACCAGCGGTTCGAGGAGGTCCTTGCGGTATGTCTTGAGCCGCTCGAGCGTGCCGCGCTCGTCGCGCTCCATCAGGCGCGAATAGCCGACCACGTCGCAAGCCAGGATCGCTGCGAGGCGGCGCTGCGCGGTCATTGCACCGCCCGGCCAGGCGCGTGCACGCGGGCTGCCTTGCGCCCATGCCCCGCCAACTTCCAGACGTCCAACGTGCATGGTATCCATCTCTCCCAGCCGCTGCCCATCGCCGATTCAGAACGGGGAACGCAGCTTGACCTTGCCTTCACGAGATTTCGCTATCCCGCTTGCGAGGCGTGGAGCGATCCAGTCACCGCGCTAACAGCCAACCGGCGACACGCCCACGCAGCCTCTGGGGACGCTGACACGCCACTCCCAGAAGGCCGGAGATATTTGCTGCCCTTGGTAACCGGTTGACGCCACCGTGGCGGTGCTTTTGTCACCGCGATGTAACAGCGAGATGCCCTACGAGCGCGCGCATCAGGCATCACACCAGACGTTCGCGCTTAGAGGTGCTGAGGTCGGAAAGTGGCGCGACTCTACCCATCGAGCACTGCGTCGACCGGGCTGACATCCGGCAACCTTGTGCGATCGAATCCTCGAAGACAACGCCCTTTAGCCGCTACAATTCGCGGCTCGCGTCGGGCGCTGCGGTGCGGAGGGCGGCAAGGGAGAAGGACCATGCCCAGTTGCTACCGGGGCCACATCGTTGGCCAAAAGCCTCCTCTGAAGCCGCGTGAGGTCTGGAGTATCCGGACACGACTTCAGGTGTCGGGCGCTGAACGGGATCTAGCGCTCTTCAATCTCGCCATCGACAGCAAGCTTCGAGGTTGCGAGCTGGTGGCCGTCACTGTCGGAGACATAGCCCTTTCCGGCAGCGTCCGCGATCGGGCGGTGATTGTTCAGAGGAAGACCGGGCGACCTGTGCAATTCGAGATCACGGAGCAGACCAGAGCCGCAGTCGGTGCATGGATAGCCCGTCGCCACCTCACCGAAAGCGAGTTCCTGTTTCCCAGTCGCGTGCGAGTTAAGCCGCATATGTCGACAAGGCAGTACGGGCGGATCGTCGAGAAGTGGGTATCCAGCATTGGGCTCGAACCAAAGCGACACGGAACGCATTCAATGAGACGCACGAAGGCTTCACTGATCTACAAGAAGACCGGCAACATTCGTGCGGTTCAGCTGCTGCTCGGTCATACCAAGCTGGAGAGCACCGTGCGCTACCTCGGCATAGAAGTAGATGACGCTTTGGCGATCTCTGAACAGATCGAACTGTAAAGCCATGCGGAGCGGCGCTATCATCCAAGTGTCGCTCCGTGACCCGAGCCTGACCTTTCCGTCGCGGGCGTAAAGGTCGGCAGCGGGCGGAAAAGATGACGATCAACCTTCGGTCGCGACGTTCAAAAACGCGGCTGTATTCGCTTTGGTTGGGGGCGCCCCTGGGTATAATTAGATACCGCTAAAATAACAACGCGACGAGAGCCGGCAAAACTGATAGGTACTTGGGCTGGGGTCAGGAACCGGAGACCCAACATGCTCAGAGCCCTAGGCAAGGCGTGCGCGGTAATCCTTTTGTCAGGAAACTGTGCTTTCGGCCAATCGGATTCGATAGAGCCGGAGGCTGGAATGTGGAAGACGTGGGTGATCACGTCAGGAAAGGATCTCCGCGTACCGCCGCCACCGGACGATTCCGCAACTGAACTGAAGCAGCTCCGCGATCTTGTCGCAAAGAACGATGCGCAGACTGCCGCCGGGATCACGTTCTGGGATGCCGGATCGCCCGGCTATCGATGGATCGAACTGGTCAACAACCGCCTTCTCGAAAACCAGCAGATTCCCAATGCACACCGCGTCTACACCTATATGACCATGGCGATCCACGACGCCACGATCGCGGCGTGGGAGTCGAAGTATTTCTACAATCGCCCACGCCCGAGCGAGGCGGACACGATGCTGCCGACTGCGCTGCCGACGCCTCGCAGTCCATCCTATCCTTCTGAACACGCGGCAGCTGCCGGAGCCGCCGCGGCGGTTCTTTCCCATTTCTTTCCCGACGAGGCGTCGTCGTTCCAGTCAATGGCGGAAGAAGCGGCGCAGTCTCGTGTCCTTGCCGGTGTCCAGTTCCCAAGCGACTCTTCCGCCGGCCTGGAATTGGGGCGACGCGTGGCAGAGCAGGTGATTGCACGGGCAAAGGCCGATGGCTCCGACGCCGTTTGGACCGGTACGGTGCCGACCGGGCCGTGCATGTGGGTCGGAGACAAACCGGGTAATGCAACCATGCCGAACTGGAAGCCGATATTGCTGAAGACAGCCAATGAATTCAGGCCACCGGCTCCACCCGACTGTGCGTCGGAGACGGTGAGGGCCGAGGCTGATTCAGTTCTACAGTTCGAGCGGAAATTTCCAACCAACTACAAAGCGTTCTACTGGCAAAGTCCATCCGGCCTGTTCACCGACTGGTATCACTATGCCAGCAAATGGATGTCCGAGGACAAGACGGATTCGAACCCCCCGCGCGCCGCACGGGCTTACGCGTTGCTTGCAACGGTCCACTACGACGCCTTCATTGCAAGCAACGACGGGAAGTATGCGTATTGGTACCTGCGGCCCAACATGCTTGACCGGAGCATCACTCCCCTGTTCGCGGTGCCGGGCCATCCCAGTTATCCGTCGAACCACTCCACGCTCTCGACTGCCCGATGCGAGGTCCTTGCGTACCTGTTCCCCGGCCATGCGGAATTTATTCGTGCGGTCGGCAAGGAGGCGGGCGATTCCCGCATCTGGGCTGGCATCCACTACGAAATGGACAACACGGCAGGCGTCGCGCTCGGTAAAGCCGTCGCGGGCAAATTCATCGAAAGGGCAAGAACGGACGGTGCAGACTAGCGAAGGGGCAGACAGCCAAGATGCGGCAACTGCCCAGCTAACCACACGGCCAAATGTCCGTTGTAGCATTGGAAGCCAGAGTTTGACCGAGCGCCCCGAGATGTCCGCTCATGGCGCTGCCTGCGCGTTCCGATCGGCGACACGGAAGGCAGAAAACCACCCTGAGCTGCCCTACACGTCGGGTAGCAAGCGTCAGGCTTTCACCATCTAACGGCGGCGAGCCTCAATTCTTCGGCCGCGGCGGCTCCAGGATCAGCCATTTGATGATGCCCATAGCCGGCAGCACCCAGAGCATGCCGCTGAGCAGGAAGAACAGGAAATGCGCCCACGGTCCTGATTCCGCCAGTTGGGCAACCGCCACGATCGATGCGACCAGCGCATAGACGATGACCAGCGCCACCAGCAGGATTGTTCCGATCAGCTTCTTCAGGCGAATGGGCATTCCGCGATCCCGTTGATCTCTATCGCTTAGGCCCAACGAAAGAGGCGCGCAACCCGCAAGAAGCGGCGCGACGGCGTGCCGCGCTGTCCGGTCTTGCCAGCGGGATGGCGATGGTTCACCAATCCGCGACTGCAATCTGTCGGGACGAGCCTATGGCTGCCATATCAGCTGCCGCGCCTTTCGTGGCCCGCGACCGCGACCTGCGCAACCGGGCGCTGGTGCGCGGCTGGCTCTACGTCGTGCTTCTGGTGCTGTTTGTCCTGGTCCTGGTCGGCGGCGCCACCAGGCTCACTGAGTCCGGCCTGTCGATCACCGAATGGAAGCCGATCCACGGCATCATCCCGCCACTCAACGACGCCGAATGGCAGGAGGAGTTCCAGCGTTACCAGCAGATCCCGCAATATGCCGAGCTCAACAAGGGTATGAGCATCGAAGCGTTCAAGTCGATCTTCTGGTGGGAATGGGTGCACCGGATCCTGGCGCGCGGTGTCGGCCTGGTTTTCGCCGTGCCGCTGGTGTTTTTCTGGGCGACGCGCCGCATCGAGCGCGGCCTGGGGCCGAAACTTATCGGGATTCTTCTTCTCGGCGGCCTGCAGGGCGCGATCGGCTGGTGGATGGTGGCGTCCGGGCTGGTCGAGCGGGTCTCCGTCAGCCAGTACCGGCTGGCGACGCATCTGACGCTGGCTGCACTGATCTTCACCGCGACCATGGTGGTGGCTCGCGGGCTCGCGCCTCATTCAGAGCCCGCCGCCGACCGTTCGACGCAGCGTCTGGCCGGCTTTCTGGTGTTGCTGGCGCTGATCCAGATCTATCTCGGCGGGCTGGTCGCCGGGCTCGATGCCGGCCTGAGCTACAACACCTGGCCGCTGATGGACGGCAAGCTCATCCCCGGTGACCTGCTGATCCTAGAGCCGGCATGGCGCAACTTCTTCGAGAGCCCGAAGACGGTCCAGTTCATCCACCGGCTCGGCGCCTACACGATCTTCGTAGCAGCACTTTGGCACATGATCGCGACGCACCGCCGCCTGCCTGAAACGACGCATGCGCGTCGCGCGACGCTGCTGTTTCTGCTGGTGCTGGCGCAGGCCTTGATCGGCATCGGCACGCTGATGATGCACGTGCCGCTGCACATGGCGCTGACGCATCAGGCCTTCGCGCTTGTCCTGCTTGGTTTTGCAGCAGCGCATTGGCGCGGTACCAAGGGCGCCTATCCGCTGCCCAACCGGATCGCCATCAGAGGCTGAGCCGCACCGTCCTGATCGCCGTGGCAATGGACAATTCGCGGCTTTCCTCGATCGCGTTGCCGTCCTCATGGTGCCATGACGCCGACAGGCAGCCATAGGCGATGGCGTGATCCAGAATGGCGAGCGGTGTCTGGCCGAGCGTTCTGGCGAAGATCTCGGCCATGTGGGCAATGCGCCGGGGATCGCGGCAAAGGTCATCGCGGTCGAGCGGGTTGTAGAACATGTTCGCCGCATCGAAACCGGGATCGCCGAGAACGCCTTTGGGGTCGATCGCCAGCCAGCCGCGCGATCCGTGCATGATGTTGTCGTGATGCAGGTCGCCATGCAGCGGCAGCACGTCGACAGGATCCGCCAACAGCCGTTCCGCGGTCGCAGCCGCTTCGACATAGAGGCTCTTTTCGCCGGCGTCGCGATCCGTCTTCGCCTTCTTAAACAGGCTGGAAAACCTTGCCCGCAGCGGCTGAAGATCCGGTGGGGCAGGGTGGTCAGATGGCGAGAACAGTCTTGCCATCACTTCGGCCGCGATTGCTGTGGCGGCATTGTCTCCCTGCTCCGTGAGAACCTGTGACAGCAAGGTTTCGCCGGCATATTCGAGCAGCATGCAGTGGCCGTCGCTGCCAAGCAGCCGCACCGCGCCTTCGCCGCGCCGCCAGGCAAGAAAATGCTCGCCGCGCAACTCGTCTTCGACGTCGTCGAAAGGTTTGAGGGCCTTGACGATCGCCGGCGAGCCGTCCTGGCGAACAACCTTCCAGATGCGGCTGCTGAAGGTCTCGGCGATCAGTTCTGGCGCGTTGACGTTCCAGCGTTTTGGAAATGCCGGAGCGTCCATTCAGTGCTTGAGGCCGAGCATCAGATCCATGTTCTGCACGGCAGCACCCGAGGCGCCCTTGCCGAGATTGTCGTAGACGGCGAGCAGCAGCGCCTGGGCCCTGTCGTCATTGGCGAAGACATAGAGCTTCATCCGGTTGGTGCCGTTGTAGATTTCGGGATCGATCTCCGGCACGCGCTCCAGCTGCTCATAGGGCGCCACCTCGACCATGCCGCCTTCGATGGCGGCGAAATGGTCGGCGATCACCGCATGAAGCTCGGCGCCAGTTGGCACATAGTCGAGGCCGCCGAGCTGCAGCGGCACCACCGTGATCATGCCTTGCGCGAAATTGCCGACCGCCGGCTGCATGATCGGGTCATGCGACAGCTTCGCATAGGTCCTGAGCTCCGGCACATGCTTGTGCTGGAGGGTCAGCCCGTAGGGCAGGAATTCCGACGCATCCTCGCCCTTGGCGACATAGTCCTCGATCATCGGCCGGCCGCCGCCCGAATAGCCCGAAATGCCGTTGACGGTGACTGGGAAATCCGGCGGCAACAGCCCGGCCGCCACCAGCGGCCTGAGCGTTGCGATCGGGCCTTGCGGCCAGCAGCCGGGATTGGCGACGCGCTTCGCATTGGCTATCTTCTTCGCCTGCTCCTTGTCCATTTCGGCGAAACCGTATTCCCAACCTTCGGCCACGCGATGCGCGGTCGAGGCATCGATGACCCTGGTGGTGTCGTTGGTGATCAGCGAGACGCTTTCTTTCGCGGCTGCGTCCGGCAGGCACAGGATCGCGACATCGGCAGCGTTGAGGAACTCGGCTCTAGCTGCCGCTTCCTTGCGTCGCTCGGTCGGGATAGAGATGATCTCCAGGTCGCCGCGCTCGGCAAGCAGCGCCCTGATCTGGAGACCGGTGGTGCCGTGCTCGCCGTCGATGAAGATTTTCGGTTTCATTGCCTGCCTGAATTCCTGTTATCTCAAAGTTATATGCCGCTTGCCTGGTTCAACGCGGCAACGACGTGATTGCCGCTGTTCAGCTCTTCGAGCCGGGCCTTTCGTTCCGCCAGGAGCCCGAGATAGTGCATGGCCACCGTCGACCCGGCAATTGCCGTTATATCGGCGTGATCATAGGCCGGCGCAACCTCCACGATATCGGCGCCGACAATATCGACCTGATTGATCTGGCGCAGCACCGACAGGATCTTTGCCGAGGACGGCCCGCCAGCGACCGGCGTGCCGGTGCCGGGCGCGAAGGCCGGGTCCAGGCAATCGATGTCGAAGGTGACATAGGCCTTCTTGCCGCCGGTGCGGTCGACGATGGCATAAGCGATATCGGACGCGCGCATTTCCTCGACTTCGTGGCCGTACAGGATCTTGATGCCGAAGGTATCAGGCGCATGGGTGCGGATGCCGATCTGGATCGAACGGTCGGGGTCGATAATTCCCTCCTTGACCGCGCGGCTGACGAAGGAGCCGTGATCGATGCGCTTGCCGTCGTCCGGCCAGGTGTCCTGGTGGGCGTCGAACTGCACCAGGGCCAGCGGTCCATGGATGGCGGCATGCGCCTTGAGCAGCGGCCAGGTGACGAAATGGTCGCCGCCGAGCGATAGCAGGAAGGCACCGGATTTCAGGATTTTCGCCGCCTCACGCTCGATCGTTCCTGGCGTCTTCTGGTGATTGCCGCTGTCGAGCAGGCAATCGCCATAATCGACCACGGCGAGATGTTCGAACAGATCGCGCGAAAACGGATACTGCGGATCATTGTCGAGGATGGTCGAGGCGCGGCGAATCGCCTGCGGCCCGAAGCGCGCGCCCGGCCGGTTGGTGACGGCTGCGTCGAAAGGGATGCCCCACACCACTGCGTCCGCGCCTTTCACGTCCTTCGTGTATTTGCGTCGCATGAACGACAACGCGCCGGCATAGGTCGGCTCGAAGGACGCGCCCGTCCTGGCCCGGGCGGTGAAGGCGTGGTCGATGTTGCTGTTCGGCATGAAGCGATCTCCTGTGCGTCGAGGCGCAACCTTATTGGACATAATTCTCAGAAATGCGACCCCTTCCGGGGACCATGGTCATTCGAGCCAGTCACAAATTCTTGCTTGCCAGGTGAGCCCGCATGGCTGGCCCGGGAATTGTCCAGCTAAGCACGAATGCAACCGAAAGTAGCCAGCCGCCCCATCGTCGGACGGTGTCGGCCACACCGACCGCGACAGCGGCGGCATCGATCTCGGCAAGCTGATTGGCAGCGACCTGCTGATTGCCGTTATGATTCGAGGTCGCAGAACGGCCGTTTCAACCGGCATTGACCTGACTTTCCGGCATTTGCGAAGCCGGCTTCGTTCACTGGGCTGTCACGTGAGTCGCTTAACCGGGTCTCCATCCGGTACGGAGCGATTCTCATGCGAACGACCTGGCTGAACCTTCTGCTTTCCGTTGCCTTGGCGCTCTTCACAGGCCCGGCATCGGCAGGCGAAACACGCGCCAGACAGATTCTCGACCGTTTCGAACACGCCAACCAGTGGCGCGACCACGTGATGGTGGCGGCACACCGCGCCGGCAGCATGCAGGCCCGCAAGACGCTCTATGCGGAGAACTCGATCGCCGCCGTCGAGGCATCGATCGCGCTTGGTGCCGAAATCGTCGAGGTCGACGTCAGGCGCTCGAAGGACGGCCAGTTCGTCGTCATGCATGACAGCTGGCTCGACCGCACGACGAATTGCAGGGGCGAGGTGGTCAAGCGCACGCTGGCCGAGCTCAAAACCTGCAGACTGGTGATCGAGGGCACCGGCGCCGTCACCGAAGAGCCGGTTTCGACCCTGCGCGAAATGCTGATGGCGACCAAGGACAGGATCCTCATCAACATCGACAACAAGCTTGATGTCGACAGCCTGGCCGGCATGATCGCGGTCGCGCGCGATCTAGGCATGGCCGAACAGGTGATCGTCAAGGAGAACCTGTGGAATCCGGCCAGGATCACCACTGTCAAGGCCGCCATGGGCGCGATCGGCAGTGGTTTCCAGTTCATGCCGATTATCGCCGACGACGCGGTTCGCGACGCCGGTTTCGCCGAGAAAGTCAGCGGGACCTTTTCGCCGCGCGCGGTCGAGATGATCAACTGGCGCGCGGGGTCGGAGACGCTGACCGAGACCGGTGGCCCGCTGTTCAGCCCCCGCATGCGCGCAGCGGCGATAAGGGGCGACTGGCACATCTGGGCCAACACCTACGCCATCGTCAACAAGCCGGGCGGCTTCCTTGCCGGCGGTCGCGGCGACGAGTTGGCGGTGCTCGCCAGCCTGCCGCGCGAGACGTACGGCTTCTGGGCCGAGCGCGGCGCCACCATAATCCAGACCGACGAGCCGAAAGCGGCGATAGACTGGCTGGCGGCGAATGGCTACCGCGTGCCTTATCCTGATGAGGCGCGGTCAGCGGAGCCGGCGAACACCGCTAGCATCAACTAGACTGGATCGAGGCGGGCAAGGAGCCGCTTGGATGGTCACCAGGCAGCCATCGCCACGCCGTCCAGCTCGCTCACGGCGTCCTCCGTCAGTTCGAGTTCGGCTGCGGCGAGATTCTCCCTGAGATGCGCGACCGACGAGGTGCCTGGAATCAAAAGAATATTCGGCGCGCGACGGAGCAGCCAAGCGAGCGCGACCTGCATCGGCGTGGCGCCCAGGCGCTGAGCGACGCCGGATAGGGTAGACGACTGCAGCGGGTTGAAGCCGCCGAGCGGAAAGAACGGCACGTACGCGATGCCGTCACGAGCAAGTTCATCGATCAAGACATCGTCGCCCCTGTGGGCCAGATTGTATTGGTTCTGCACGCAAACGATCTTGGCGATCCGCCGCGCCTCTTCGATCTGTGCTGACGTGACATTGCTTAGCCCGATATGACGCACCAGGCCCTGTCGCTGCAGCTCGGCCAGCATAGTGAGCGGCGCCTCGATCGACCCTTCGGCGGGGCCATGCGCGTCGAACATGATCCTGAGGTTGACCACATCCAGCACGTCGAGCCCGAGATTGCGCAGATTGTCGTGCACCGCCTCCATCAGCGCTTCGGGCGAGAAGGCCGGGAGCCACGAGCCATCTGCGCCGCGCCGCGCACCGATCTTGGTGACGATCGTCAGATTGTCGGAATAGGGCGCGAGCGCCTCACGGATGAGTAGATTGGTGACGTGCGGGCCGTAGAAATCGCTGGTGTCTATGTGATTGATCCCGCGCGCAACGGCTTCGCGCAGCACGGCCAAGGCTGCGTCGTGATCTCTAGGCGGACCAAATACGCCGGGTCCTGCGAGCTGCATGGCGCCGTAGCCGAGCCGCTTCACAGTGCGGTCGCCGAGAGTGAATGAGCCGGACTGGTCGATGCTGGACATGGTCTATCTCCGTTCAAGATAAGGCTGAGATAGGCGCTGTTGGACCTCACGATAATTGGCTACATTCCGCACGGGCTGTACGGAATATCGAACAATGAAGATCGATCTTGGAGATCTGAACGCCTTCGTGGCCGTAGCGCGGGCCAAGGGTTTTCGCGATGGCGCCCGTGCCAGCGGCGGCAGTGCGTCGGGCTTGAGCGAGGCGGTGCGCCGCCTCGAGACGCAGCTCGGGGTCAGGCTGCTCAACAGGACGACCCGCAGCGTCGTCTTGACCGAAGCGGGTGCGAGCTTGCTGACCCGGCTAGGTCCAGCCTTGACCGAGGTCGAGACAGCACTTGACGTGGTGAACGGCTTCCGCGATCGGCCGGCAGGTACATTGCGTCTCAACGTGCCGGTCAGCGCAGCGCGGCTGGTGCTGCCCAGCATTGTTCCGCGCTTCCTCGCCGCCTATCCCGGTATTCGGCTGGAGGTGATCGCCGAGGAGAGCTTTGTCGACGTGGTGGCGGCAGGATGCGACGCCGGAATCCGTTACGACGAGCGGCTGGAGCAGGACATGATCGCGGTGCCGATCGGACCGCGCGTGCAACGCTTCGCCACCGCAGCCAGTCCTGCCTACCTTGATCGCCATGGCCGGCCGGAACACCCGCGCGACCTTCTCGGTCACGCCTGCCTGCGCGGCCGCTTCGCCAGTGGTGCGATGCCGCCATGGGAATTCGAGCGTGGCGGCGAGGTGGTGCGGGTCGATCCGACGGGGCCGCTTCTCGTGACTTTGGGCGGAGCGGCCGATCTCGCCGTCGATGCGGCCATCGCCGGCACCGGCATTGTCAGCCTTTTCGAGGATTGGCTTCGCCCTTACTTTGAGAGCGGTGCGCTCGAACCCGTCCTCGAATCTTGGTGGCAGAGCTTCCCCGGGCCGTTCCTCTATTATCCCGGCCGGCGTCTCGTGCCGGCGCCGTTGCGGGCGTTTATCGACTTCGTCAAGGACGGCTGATCGGTCTTGAATTTGGACCAGGTTAGTAATCACCTAAAGAAAAGGCCGCCCGGAGGCGGCCTTTTCGAAGCTGCGCAGTGCTTAGCGCTTCGAGAACTGGAAGCTGCGGCGGGCCTTCGCCTTGCCGTACTTCTTGCGTTCGACAACGCGGCTGTCGCGGGTCAGGAAGCCGCCCTTCTTGAGCACGGCGCGCAGCGCCGGCTCGTAGTAGGTCAGCGCCTTGGAGATGCCGTGGCGCACGGCGCCGGCCTGGCCGGAAAGGCCGCCGCCGATGACAGTGGCGACGATGTCGTACTGACCGGCGCGGTTGGCGGCGATGATCGGCTGGTTGAGGATCATCTGCAGGACCGGACGCGCGAAATATTCGGCGAACACCTTGTCGTTGACGACGATCTTGCCGGAGCCGGGCTTCACCCAGACGCGCGCGATGGCGTTCTTGCGCTTGCCGGTGGCATAGGCGCGGCCCGACTTGTCGAGCTTCTGGACATGGACGGGTGCAGCCGGCTGCGTGTTGGTGTTGCCGGTGGCAGTTCCGAGTTCTGCGAGCGAGGAAAGCTCAGCCATTTTACGAAACCTTCTTGTTCTTGGCGTTCAGCTTGGCCACGTCGAGCGTGACGGGCTGCTGGGCGACATGCGGATGTTCCGTGCCTGCATAGACGCGGAGATTCTTCATCTGGCGACGGCCGAGCGGGCCACGCGGGATCATGCGTTCGACGGCCTTCTCGACGACACGCTCGGGGAAGCGGCCCTCGAGCAGCTGGCGCGCGGTGCGCTCCTTGATGCCGCCGGGGTGGCCGGTGTGCCAGTAATAAACCTTGTCGGTGAATTTCTTGCCGGTGAACACCACCTTGTCGGCATTGATGACGATGACGTTGTCGCCGTCGTCGACATGCGGGGTGAAGGTGGGCTTGTGTTTGCCGCGAAGATGATTGGCGATGACAGTGGCGAGACGGCCGACGACGAGACCCTCGGCGTCGATCAGCACCCACTTCTTCACCACATCCGCAGGCTTCTGCGAAAAGGTTGTCATGGATTTGTTGCTTTCGGTTCGGACCTTCCCCCATTCAAGAACGAAAAGGGAAGGCGTTTCTTGTTGCTTGGATTGACGCAGGGCGCTCGCCCGCCGCCAATAACAAAACGGCGGCCGTTGGCGGGCCGCTGTTCCGTGAGGGCTTATAGGCGAGGGGAATTAGCCAGTCAAGTTGCATTTCTGGCCACCTCAGAAGGATTATATTGCTAAATCAAAAGGTTAGATGTGAGGTACTATTATACCGCACTTGAATCCGACAATTTGACTAGCGCCGTCCCGGAATAATCGCAGCCAGCAGCAGTTTGATCCCGACAGCGATCATGATCGCACCAGCCAGGCGTTCTTGCCAGACAAGAAAACCGGCGTTGCGTGCCAGCCAGCGGCCGACCGCGCCTGAGGCCAAGGCTACAGCTCCCAGGACTACAAGGCCCGTAGCCTTCATCGTGGCCCCGAGCACGATAAATTGCATCGCCGGCGATCCTGTGGAGGAATGGACGAACTGCGGCAGTACTGCGAGCATGAAAACCAGTGCGGTAGGGTTGGTCAGGTTGCAGATCATGCCTTGCCGAAAGGCACCTGCCAAACCTCCCTCCTTGGCTGCGACGATGCTGGTTGTTTCCGCTCCCTTGCGCGTGAGCAAGAACTTCGTCCCGATTGCGATCAAGTACGCCGCTCCGAGCAGTTGCAGCAGGCCATACGCGACAGGCGAGGACGTGACCAGCGATGCAAGTCCCATTGCCAGCAGCGGAATCTGGATCATGCCTGCGAAAACGCACCCGGTTGCAGTCGCCAGTGCTGCCCGCCAGCCCTGTCCGATACCGCGGCTGATCACCAGAAGCATGTCCGGCCCCGGACCGGACAGTTGGTAGCCGAGCACGGCGACCAGGAATGCCAGAAAAGTGGGAAGTTCGGGCATGTTTTTTGCGGACCTGATTGGCCTGCGAACGTGTTGTCGGACATTTCGTTCCGTAGGGGTCGTCTGGAACGAGCGGAAAACACGTATCCGTCCTGCAAATCAGGCCTGCGATTGAACGCTCTTCTTCGGCGGGATCGAATAGGTTCCCGTCGCGTGCGCTACCGTGTGTCCGTCCGGTCCGGCGATGATGTCGATATCGAACACCATCAGGCTTTTGCCCAGCTTCAGGATGCGGCAATGGCCGTCGATCGGGCCGGCCTCGGCTTTGCGGACAAAATTGATGTTGAGGTTGGTGGTGACCGAAAGCGCATCTGGCCCGGCATGCGAAAGCACGCAGACATAGCCGCCTATGTCGGCCAGCGTGAACAGCGACGGGCCGGACACGGTTCCGCCGGGGCGCAAATGCCGCTCGTCGGCATTGAGCCGCACCATGCAGCCGCCCGGAAACACGTCGATCGCCTCGTAGAAGGTGAACTGGTCGTTGAGCTGTGGGTAGACGGTTGCCATCAGCGCATTGATTTCAGCCGCCGTCAGCACCGGTTTGAGATTGTCTTGGACGGGCATAAGCGGTTTCCTATATGGAGCCGGCACGGGGTCAGGTGGACGCCTGGGCCAATTGTCGGGTTTGAGAAAACACGTCTCAAGGCTGTTCTTCAATCGGCAGCGTGCTAGTTCTTTTGTTCCATGGCCCACGAATCCGATGCCGCTGGCCAATGAAGAGGTTGGAGAACATGGCCGAAATCGTCGCCATCAAGCCGGCCGTTGCCGAAGGTCCTGTTGTCGCGAGACTGGACAAGGGCGTGCTGCGCCTCACGCTCGCCAATCCGCCGGCCAATGCGCTGTCGCTGGCGGTGATGGCGGCGCTGACGGCGGAACTCGACCGCGCGAAATCAGACAGATCCGTCCGCGCCATTATCCTGGCAGCGGCCGGAAAAGTGTTCTGCGCCGGACACGACCTCAAGGAAATGACCGCGCGCCGCACTGATGCCGATCGCGGCAAGGCATTCTTCGAGGAGACATTTTCCGCTTGTGCGGAACTGATGCAGGCGATCGTGCGCCATCCCAGGCCGGTGATCGCCGAGGTCGATGGTCTGGCGACGGCGGCCGGGGCGCAACTGGTGGCGAGCTGCGATCTGGCGATCGCCTCGCATGAGGCGACCTTCTGCACGCCCGGCGTCAATATCGGCCTGTTCTGCTCGACGCCGATGGTGGCGCTGTCACGCAACGTCTCGCGCAAGCACGCGATGGAGATGCTTTTGACCGGCGAGACGATCGATGCGGCGACGGCCAAGGAATTCGGCCTGGTTAATCGCGTCGTGCCGCGCGAATATCTGAATCAGATTGTCACCAAATACGCGCAAACCATTGCTGCGAAATCGTCTTTGGTCGTGAAGACCGGCAAGGAAGCCTTTTACGCGCAGGCCGAGATGGGGCTGGCCGAGGCCTATGTCTACACCGGCCGAGTCATGGTCGACAACATGCTGGCACGCGACGCGGAAGAGGGGATTGGCGCCTTCATAGGCAAGCGCAAGCCGGAATGGACGGACGATTAGAGATGGAACCCCGCATCTCCATCATCACAATCGCCGTCGACGATCTCGACCGCGCCACACGCTTCTACGAGGCGATGGGCCTGACCCGCCATGCCGGGATCACCGACGGCGTCGCCTTCTTCCAGATGGGCGGCGTCATTCTCGGCCTGTTCCCGCGCGCAAGCGCCGAAGAGGATTCGGGCATCACCTTCGGCACGGCGCCGTCGGCGGTCCATCTCGCCTACAACACCCGCTCCGACACGGAAGTCGACGACGTGCTTGCGATGGCCGAGAAGGCCGGCGGTCGTATCGTCAAGCCGGCCGGCCGCGCCTTCTGGGGCGGCTGGTATGGCTATTTCGCCGACTCGGAAGGGCATGTCTGGGAAGTGGCGCACAATCCGGCTTTTCCGATCGCGGAAGACGGAACGATCTCGCTGCCGGGCTGATCGCTGCCGCATGGCTCCTCGCAAGCAACTGACGCGACTGAAGGCTCCCTATCTCAAGCGCATCCTGATAGAGCCGGCGCGGGTCGCAGATTGGGAAAAATACCCCTGGAACCTGCCGATCTTCCGCAGCCACGATTTCGAGCTCGAATTCACCACGCCGATCACCATCATCGTCGGCGAGAACGGCACCGGCAAATCCACGCTGCTCGAGGCGATCGGCGCGCTGGCCGGATACGACGAGGCCGGCGGCGGCAAGGGCTACATGCCCATCGACCATTCAGCTGCCATCGATACGAGCGGCGCCGCACTGGCTAAGACGCTGCGCGGTCACTGGCTGCCGAAAGTCACCGCCGGCTGGTTCTTTCGCGCTGAATCCTTTTACTCCGTCGCCCGTTATCTCGATCAGGCGGCACTCGAAGATCCGTTCAAGCCACCTCCGCCCGATTTCCTGTCCTGGTCGCATGGCGAGGGCTTCATCCGTTTCTTCGAGGAGCGCTGCCGCCGGCAAGGCATCTACATCCTCGACGAGCCCGAAAGCGCGCTTTCGCCGACGCGCCAGATCGAGCTTCTCAAGATGCTGCGGCGGATGGACCAATCCGGCACGGCGCAAGTGATCATGGCGACGCATTCGCCGCTGCTGATGGCCTGTCCCGGCGCGCGGCTGTTCCGCATCAGCCGGTTCGGCCTCGACCCGACCGATTTCAGCGATACCGATCATTTTCGGATGATGCGCAGTTTCTGCAACGATCCGGATGGTTTTCTCGCCGAAGCTCTGTATGAGGACGAGGCATGAACCACGACGCCTACGACAATGCCTATATCGCCGGCATCCTCAATTCGGTGAAGACCATCGCCATGGTCGGCGCGTCCGCCAATGATGTGCGGCCGAGCTACTTCGTGCTGAAATATCTGCTCGCCAAAGGGTTTTCGGTGTTTCCGATCAACCCGGGACAGGCCGGCAAGCAAATCCTCGGCCGAACAGTCTATGCTAGGCTCGCCGATCTCCCCGAGCCCGTCGACATGGTCGACATCTTTCGCGCTTCCGCGGCGGTGCCGGGCGTCATCGACGAGATCCTGCGGCTCGACCCGCTGCCGAAAGTCGTCTGGATGCAGCTCGGCGTGCGCCACGACGAGGCGGCCGTGCGCGCCGAGGCCGCCGGCATCAAGGTGGTGATGAACCGCTGCCCCAAGATCGAGTATGGCAAGCTGTCGGGCGAGATCGGCTGGACGGGCGTCAACTCCGGCGTGCTGTCGTCGAAGAAGCCGCTGATGCGGCCGGGATTCCAGAGCTTCGGCGTTCGCCAGAAGTAGACCATGATCCCGAAAAGTGGAAACCGGTTTTCGGAAAAGATCATGGTCAAACAAGAAAGATAGACCCCATCCCGATCCTATCGAGGTGGATCAGGCTCGAGACGGAAATTTATTCCGGTAATCGGAACATTTTCTCGCGCCTCGATCACAGAACGTGCGTCGAAGGGCATTTTCTTCTTTGCATTCGTGATCGGGCTTCGCCAAGAATGCCCGGCGCTTTTCAGAAGGTTCAAAGGGAGGTATTCGATGACCCGCACGCCCGGTTTCAACACGCTCGCCGTCCATGCCGGTGCCAAGCCCGATCCGGCGACCGGCGCGCGTGCCACGCCGATCTACCAGACGACCTCCTTTGTCTTCGACGATGCCGACCATGCCGCCTCGCTTTTCGGGCTAAAAGCCTTCGGCAACATCTACACCCGCATCATGAACCCGACCCAGGCGGTGCTGGAAGAGCGTATCGCGGCGCTCGAAGGCGGCACGGCAGGGCTGGCGGTGGCGTCGGGTCATGCCGCGCAGGTGCTTGTCTTCCACAATCTGATGCAGCCCGGCGACAATTTCGTCGCCGCGACAAGGCTTTACGGCGGCTCGATCAACCAGTTCGGCCACGCCTTCAAGAATTTCGGCTGGCAGGTGCGCTGGGCCGACACCAACGACATATCGACCTTCGAAAGCCAGATCGATGAAAAGACCAAGGCGATCTTCATCGAGAGCCTGGCCAATCCGGGCGGTGTCTTCGTCGATATCGAGAAGATCGGCGACATCGCCCGCAAGCACGGCCTGCCGCTGATCGTCGACAACACGCTGGCCTCGCCCTATCTGGTGCGGCCGATCGAGCATGGCGCCGACATCGTCGTGCATTCGCTGACCAAGTTCATCGGCGGCCATGGCAATTCGATCGGCGGCGCCATTGTCGACGGCGGCACCTTCGACTGGTCGAAATCCGGCAAATATCCGATGCTGTCGGAGCCGCGCCCCGAATATGGCGGCCTCGTCCTGCACGAAACCTTCGGCAACTTCGCTTTCGCCATTGCCGCGCGCGTGCTTGGCCTGCGCGACATGGGTCCGGCGATCTCACCCTTCAATGCGTTCCTGATCCTGACCGGCCTGGAAACCCTGCCGCTCAGGATGCAGCGCCATTGCGACAATGCGGTCACTGTCGCCGCCTGGCTGTCCAACCACCCCAAGGTCGCCTGGGTCTCCTATCCCGGCCTGCCCAGCGACAAGAATAATGCGCTACAGAAAAAATACTCGCCGCTTGGCGCCGGTGCGGTGTTCACCTTCGGCCTGAAGGGCGGCTATGCGGCGGGCATCAAATTCGTGGAGGCGCTCGAACTGTTCTCGCACCTCGCCAATGTCGGCGACACCAAGTCGCTGGTCATCCACCCGGCATCGACCACGCATCGGCAATTGTCGGACGAGCAGAAAGTTACGGCTGGCGCTGGGCCAGATACGGTCAGGCTCTCGGTCGGCATCGAGGATGTCAACGACATCGTCGCCGATCTGGAACAGGCTCTCGCCAAGGTTTGATCCCCGCTGGAAGGAGTTTCCATGACCGCGCCGAAATTTCTGTCCGTCCATGTCGACAGCGTCGAACCGGAACTTGGCGCGCCGGCGCCGGGTCGCCTGATCTCGGGCGATCCGAAGTTTCGCACCTGGAATGTCGAGGAACGCGACGGCGGGCTCTATGCCGGCATCTGGGAGGCGACGCCGGGCAAATGGCGCATCGAGTATGACGAGTGGGAGTTCTGCCACATCCTGTCGGGCGTTTCAGTGATCGCCGAGGAGGGCGGCGAGGCGCGCACCGTCAGGGCCGGCGACAGTTTCGTGCTCAGGCCGGGCTTTAGGGGCAGCTGGGAAGTGCTTGAAACGACGCGCAAGGAGTATGTGATCCGCCTTTAGAGCGTTGGGCTTCACAGAAGCCGATCGATGTCGGTATCGGAAAATCCGTATCCGCTCATCATGTCCCTGTGCCAGGAACTTCCCAGCAAATCTTCCAGGCATGAATCGATGCGCCGGCGGAGCGCCGCGTTGCCCTTGGCGAGAGCGAAAGCACCGGCGGCCGGCTCTTTTTCGGCTGCCGGAACGTCGATGACCGCAAGAGGCGCGTCGGGACGCTGAGCCAGGTAGCCCCGATGCGCCATGGCGACACTGGCATAGGCATGCACGACGCCGGCAGCGACAGCATCGGCCGCGCCCGCTTGCGTGGCGAAAATTCTTATCCGCTCGGGTGGAACGCCATTTTGCAAGGCTGTCTGATGTTGGATCTGGCCCGATATGACGGCGATCAACGCCGACTCATCTCCGGCGATGGATCGATAGCCCTTGAATTCGCGCGGATTGCCTTTTGCGACGAGCAACCCGTCCTGCAACACCCAGATCGGTCGCGTGAAGTCGACGGATTTCTTGCGTTCGTCCGAGATGAACAGGCCGGTGGTCATGTTCCACTCGCCACTGGTCAATCCTGGAAGCAATCTGGCGAACTCGGTTTCGACAGGCGAAAAGGCCTTTAACCCAAGGGTCTGGCAAACCTTCCGCGCAAGCTCCGTGTCGCAACCAGCGACTTCCCCGGAAGCGTCGGTGAAGCAGAAGGGCGGCTCCTGCAGAAAAGCGAAGGTCAATTTTTCAGTCATGTGGCCTGGGCCTCGGGTCGGGCTTTCAAAAGGTCACCACGAGCGCTTCCAGCCCGTGGAAATGATAGGTGTCGCGGAAGCGCGGCTGTTCGGCGAGATAGAGCCGCGGTAGCCGGTCGAACAGGGTTTTCAGCGACACCTGCAATTCGAGCCGGGCGAGCGGCGCGCCGATGCAGAAATGGATGCCGGCGCCGAACGAGACGTTCTTCTGGTCCGCACGATCCGGCCTGAAGGCGAGGGGTTCGGCAAAGGCCGCCGGGTCGTGATTGGCCATCCCGAGCAGCAGGCCGATCGTCTCGCCCGGCCGCACGATGACACCGGGACCAGCCTCGATCTCTTCATAGGCATAACGCGTGAACATGTGCAGCGGCGCGTCGAAGCGCAGGCATTCCTCGACAGCCGCCGCGGTCGCTTCCGTAGAAATGAAGAAGCGGCGCGGGTCGCCGCCCTGCGCAAGGATCGAGCGCACCGCGTTGCCGGTCTGGTGGACGGTTGCCTCATGGCCGGCGTTGAGCAGCAGGATGGCGGAGGACACCAGTTCGTCCTCGGAGAGTTTTTGGCCGTCGTCTTGCGCCGAGATCAGCAGCGACAACAGATCGTCGCCGGGTTTCTTACGCCGTTCCGCAACATAGCCGCGCAGGAAATCGGAAAAGTCACGCGCGGCGCGATCGGCTGTCTCTTCCGTTTCGCGTGTCCGGCCATGCATGTACATGGCGACCATCTGATGCGACCAGTCGAGCAGTTGCGGCCCCATCTCGACCGGCACGCCGAGCATCTCGGCAATGATGGTGATCGGCAAAGGTGACGCGAAAGCCGGCAGCAGATCGACTTGGTCCGGTTCGAAACGGTCGATCAGCGCATTGGCGAGCGCCTCGACGCGCGGCCGAAGCCGCTCGACCTGGCGCGAGACGAAGGCGCGGTTGACCAGCGTTCTGAGCCTGGTGTGAACGGGCGGTTCCAGCTCCAGCATCGAATTGGCCTCGATGCCGTCGAAGGCGTTGAGATGCGTGCGGTCCTGGCCGGTGCCCCGGCTGTCGGGAATGCCGGCCGGGTTCTGGCGGCCGAAGCGGCGGTGGCGCAACAACCGGCTGACGTCGTCGAAGCCGCCGAAGCACCAAAAGCCGAACTCCTCCCAGAAGAAGGCGTTCGATGCGCCATGCATGAAGGCATAGGCCTCGTATGGGTTCTGGAAAAAAGCCGGCTCGTGCGGATCCATCCGCACACGACGGGTGGCTGGATCGAAGGCAAGGTAGGGAGGCGGCGTCAAGTCGGTCATACCAGACCATTAGCGCATGACCCCGAAAACCGGAATCGGTTTTCGCTGGGGATCATGCGCAGATTCAAAGTCTTGGAGCGTCCTTTGCGCGTCGAACGACGCGCGGCGCTCCAAGGCTTGCCAGCTTGATGCCAGACCGTATGTTGGGCGCCCGATAGTCCGATGCATGTCGCCCAAAAGTGTGAAGCGGTTTTGGGACAACGACATGCACAAAAGCGCGTTGAGCCAGCCGACACGGCTGCGGAAAGACTGACTTGATGAATGTGATCGTGGTTGGCGCAGGCATTGCAGGGCTTTCGACGGCGTGGTCGTTGGTCGAGGCCGGGCACCGGGTGACGATCGTCGAGCAGGGACCGATTCCCAATCCGCTTGCCGCCTCGGGCGATCATCACCGCATCATCCGCCGCGCTTATGGTGCAGCGGCGGGCTATGGCCGGCTGATCACCGAAGCCTATGAGGCTTGGGACGAGATGTGGGTTGATCTCGGCGAAAACCATCTCGATCCGCGCGGCTTCATCTGCATTTCGCGCAACGAGGGTGATGACGCCGAGCAGATGCGCGACGGGCTGGCGGCCGGCGATTTTCCCTTCGAGATGATCGAGCCGGGCGAGGCCGTTGCGCGCTGGCCGTTCCTCGAGAGCGGAAGTTTTCGCTACGCTTTCTTCTCGCCGGAGGGCGGCGCACTGCATTGCCGCAAGATCGCGGCGGGACTCGCCAAATGGCTGCGGGCCAACGGCGCCAACGTCTACGAAAACAGCAAGGTGACGAAGATCGACGCTGAGGCCGGTCACATCGTGCTTGAAAGCGGCGAGACGATGCAGGCCGACCGCATCGTCGCCACATCAGGCGCCTGGGTGCTGAAGCTGTTTCCGGAACTGGACGGCGAACTGAAGACCTGGCGCAACGCACTCGCCTATGTCGAACCGCCGGCGGACTTGAAAGCGGCGTGGCAGGAGGCCCCGGTCATCCTCGATGTCGGTGGTGCTGTCGACGGCTACGTGATCCCGCCCTCCGGCGGGGCCGGCATGAAATTCGGCTCAGGGCTGCACAGGGTGCCGACCAGCGACGCCGACTGGAACCGGCGGCCAGTGGCGGGCGAGGGCGAAGCGATCCGCAACCTGTTTTCGCCGCCGATCGCCCGTATCGAGGAGTATAGGGTGACCGAAGTCGTCACCTGCGCCTACACTTTCACCGCCGACGAAAAATTCCTGGCGCATGAGAAGGGCAGATGCCTTGTTGTCTCGGCCTGCTCCGGCCACGGCTACAAGTTCGGCGCGGCTGTCGGCAGGCGCGTCGCAGCGACCATCGGCAATGGCGACGTCGCCGGTTTAAAGGCGTGGCTGCGAGCCGAGGTGGTCTGATCATGGCACGCCGCTGTTGAACCTTCAGAGCAAGCTCAACGTTGAATTGTAGGGGAAGCCGTATCGCGGGAAAGCAGTTTCGAGACATTTCGTTAAGCGACGCGGTTAGGAAAGTGCTACGCGGCGGCGCCGCTTCAAGAGCAGCAGAAGGCTGCCGGCGCAGCTTCGGGCGAATGCTGCGCAGAAAGCTTGATTCGACTTAACCGGATGGCTAGGAGAGGCGGCCTTGCGCTAGGGTGAGCCGACATCCTATTTACAGGACAACGATCCAGAACCGATTCTGCCCGACTTGCTAATCTCCCGGCGCCGGAATCCCACCTTTGAAAAGGGATAGTCCATGAAGAACCCCGTCGAAACCTACATGAACCTCGTTCCGATGGTGGTCGAACAGACCAATCGCGGCGAGCGGGCCTACGACATTTTCTCGCGGCTGCTGAAAGAGCGCATCATTTTCATCACCGGTCCGGTCGAGGACGGCATGGCGACGCTGGTCTGCGCGCAGCTCCTGTTCCTCGAAGCGGAGAATCCGAAGAAGGAAATCAACCTCTACATCAATTCGCCTGGCGGCGTCGTCACGTCCGGCATGGCGATCTACGACACCATGCAGTTCATCAAGCCGGCGGTGGCGACGCTGTGCATCGGCCAGGCGGCCTCGATGGGCTCGCTGCTCTTGACCGCAGGCGAGAAGGGCATGCGCTTCGCCACGCCCAACGCCCGCATCATGGTCCACCAGCCTTCCGGAGGCTTCCAGGGCCAGGCTTCCGACATCGAGCGCCACGCCCAGGACATCATCAAGCTGAAGCGTCGTCTCAACGAAGTCTATGTCAAGCACACCGGCAAGAGCTATGACGAAATTGAAAAGACGCTCGACCGCGACCACTTCATGACCGCCGACGAGGCGAAGGATTTCGGCCTCATAGACAAGGTCATTTCGTCGCGCGAGCCGGCTGAGGTTGCCGCCGCATAAGCTTGGTGGCAGCTGGATGGTGGGAAAACACGCTTTTGACGCCGCTTGCGGCATTTCGGCCACAATTGGCTGTTCCCTCGACGGGAGCAATTGCCTACGTTAAGCCTATGTTGATTTTCGACGGCTTAGCTTTGTGCGGGGTTGGTGCGAATCATTGCGACGTTTTCTGATATGTGTTTCGTATGGAATGCGTTGCGGGAGCCGGGACACTGGCGGCGGCGATTTCCCGCGATAGATTTGAATATGCGCCCTTTCAACCAGACCATCGGCGGGCGGCTATGAAAGGACATGAAAATGAGCAAGGTCGGCAGCAACGGCGGTGATTCCAAGAACACGCTTTATTGCTCGTTTTGCGGCAAAAGCCAGCACGAAGTGCGCAAGCTGATCGCCGGCCCGACGGTGTTCATCTGCGACGAATGCGTCGAGCTCTGCATGGACATCATCCGCGAGGAGAACAAGACCTCGATGGTGAAGTCGCGCGAGGGCGTGCCGACCCCGCAGGAGATCCTCAAGGTTCTCGATGACTACGTCATCGGTCAGCCCTACGCCAAGCGCGTGCTGTCGGTGGCCGTCCACAACCACTACAAGCGTCTCGCGCATGCCGGCAAGAACAACGACGTCGAGCTGGCGAAGTCCAACATTTTGCTGATCGGCCCGACCGGTTGCGGCAAGACGCTGCTTGCGCAGACGCTGGCCCGCATCATCGACGTTCCCTTCACCATGGCCGATGCGACGACGCTGACTGAGGCCGGCTATGTCGGCGAGGATGTCGAGAACATCATCCTGAAGCTCTTGCAGTCGGCCGACTACAATGTCGAGCGCGCCCAGCGCGGCATCGTCTACATCGACGAGATCGACAAGATCTCGCGCAAGTCGGACAATCCTTCGATCACCCGCGACGTGTCGGGCGAGGGCGTCCAGCAGGCGCTGTTGAAGATCATGGAAGGCACGGTCGCCTCCGTGCCGCCTCAGGGCGGCAGGAAGCATCCGCAGCAGGAGTTCCTGCAGGTCGACACCGCCAACATCCTGTTCATCTGCGGCGGCGCCTTCGCCGGCCTGGACAAGATCATTTCGGATCGCGGCCGCAAGACCTCGATCGGCTTCGGCGCCACCGTCGCTTCGCCCGAGGATCGCCGCACCGGCGACGTTTTCCGCCTGGTCGAGCCTGAGGATCTGTTGAAGTTCGGCCTCATTCCCGAGTTCGTCGGCCGTCTGCCGGTCCTGGCGACGCTGGAGGACCTCGACGAGCCGGCGCTGATCCAGATCCTGACCGAGCCTAAGAACGCGCTCGTTAAGCAGTATCAGCGGCTGTTCGAGATGGAGAATGTCGACCTGACCTTCCATGAGAATGCGCTGTCGGCGATCGCCAAGCGCGCCATCGAGCGCAAGACCGGCGCGCGCGGCCTGCGCTCGATAATGGAAGCGATCCTGCTCGATACGATGTTCGAGCTGCCGGCGCTGGAAGGCGTGCGCGAAGTGGTTATTTCGGAAGAGGTGGTGTCCGGCAACGCCAGGCCGCTCTACATCTATTCCGAGCAGAAGGAAAAGAAGGGCAACGTCAGCGCCTGACGTGAGCCTGCACAATGGATTTTTTTTGAAACGGCGCCGCGAGGCGCCGTTTTTGCTATTGCGGTCGGGCCGACTTGTGATGAACGGATTGTGACAGATTGGATGAACGGTTTCGTGTTGACCCTTGATCTTTGCCCCCCGTGCCTCCAACTAACTGAGGAAGGCCGGGGTGCCGAATTCTGTGCTGTAAAACTCCCGTCACAAACGGTGGTAGGCGGAACGATCCTCGGTCGTTAATATGAGATTCGCGGTTGGCCGATTGGAAGCCGCGACATGAAAGGTTGGACAATGGCCAAAATATCCAAGGCTCCCAGCGACGGCGTCTTCGCAGTCCTCCCACTGCGCGACATCGTGGTGTTCCCGCACATGATCGTTCCGCTCTTCGTCGGGCGTGAAAAGTCGATCAAGGCGCTGGAAGAGGTGATGGGTCAGGAAAAGCAGATCCTGCTTGCGACCCAGATGAATGCCGCCGATGACGATCCCGAGTCCGATGCGATCTTCGACATCGGCACGCTCGCCAATGTGCTGCAATTGCTGAAGCTGCCGGACGGCACCGTGAAGGTGCTGGTCGAAGGCGCCTCGCGCGCGAAAATCGTTTCGTTCACCGACCGTCCCGACTTCCACGAGGCCCGCGCCACGGCGCTGGTCGAACCGGAGGAGGAAGAGGTCGAGGTCGAGGCGCTGGCCCGTTCCGTCGTCACCGACTTCGAGAACTACGTCAAGCTGAACAAGAAGATCTCGCCAGAAGTGGTGGGTGCCGCCAGCCAGATCGACGACTATTCCAAGCTCGCCGATACGGTTGCCTCGCATCTTGCCATCAAGATCCCCGAAAAGCAGGAGATGCTGGCCACGCTTTCGGTCAAGGAGCGGCTGGAAAAAGCGATGGGCTTCATGGAAGCCGAAATCTCCGTCCTGCAGGTTGAGAAGCGCATCCGTTCGCGCGTCAAGCGCCAGATGGAGAAGACGCAACGCGAATACTACCTCAACGAGCAGATGAAGGCGATCCAGAAGGAGCTCGGCGAGGGTGAGGACGGCCGCGACGAGGCCGCCGAGATCGAGGCGCGCATCAAGAAGACCAAGCTCTCCAAGGAGGCCCGCGAAAAGGCGGAGGCCGAACTGAAGAAGCTGCGGACGATGTCGCCGATGTCGGCTGAATCGACCGTCGTGCGCAACTATCTCGACTGGATCCTGTCGATACCGTGGGGCAAGAACTCCAAGGTCAAGCAGGACCTGTCCTTCGCGCAGAACGTGCTCGACACCGACCATTTCGGCCTCGACAAGGTCAAGGACCGCATCGTCGAATATCTCGCCGTGCAGAGCCGCCAGAAGAAGCTGAAGGGGCCGATCCTGTGCCTCGTCGGACCTCCCGGCGTTGGCAAGACCTCGCTCGGCAAGTCGATCGCCAAGGCGACCGGCCGCGAGTTCATCCGCATGGCGCTGGGCGGCGTGCGCGATGAGGCCGAAATCCGCGGTCACCGGCGCACCTATATCGGCTCGATGCCCGGCAAGGTCATCCAGTCGATGAAGAAGGCGAAGAAGTCCAACCCGCTCTTCCTGCTCGACGAGATCGACAAGATGGGCCAGGATTTCCGCGGCGATCCGTCATCGGCTTTGCTCGAGGTGCTCGACCCTGAGCAGAACTCGACGTTCATGGACCATTAC
This sequence comes from Mesorhizobium sp. M6A.T.Ce.TU.016.01.1.1, assembly GCF_003997065.1. Classification (NCBI taxonomy): domain Bacteria; kingdom Pseudomonadati; phylum Pseudomonadota; class Alphaproteobacteria; order Hyphomicrobiales; family Phyllobacteriaceae; genus Mesorhizobium; species Mesorhizobium sp. M6A.T.Ce.TU.016.01.1.1. The sequence goes on from NZ_RZTJ01000005.1 coordinate 251,672, forward strand.
CTCGAGGTTGAATACGACCTGTCGAGCGTGATGTTCGTGACGACCGCGAACACATTGAACATCCCTGCGCCCTTGATGGACCGCATGGAGATCATCCGTATCGCCGGCTACACCGAGGACGAGAAGATCGAGATCGCCAAGCGCCACCTGATGCCTAAGGTGATCCGCGATCACGCGCTGCAGCCGAAGGAGTTTTCCGTCGGCGAGGACGCGATCCGCGGCATCATCCAGACCTACACCCGTGAGGCGGGCGTCAGGAGCCTGGAGCGCGAGCTGATGAAGCTCGGCCGCAAGGCGGTGACCGAGATCCTGAAGACGAAGAAGAAGACGGTCGACATCACGGCAGACAATCTTGCCGATTATCTTGGTGTCCCGCGCTTCCGCTTCGGTCAGGTCGAGGCCGACGATCAGGTCGGCGTCGTCACCGGGCTCGCCTGGACGGAAGTCGGCGGCGAGTTGCTGACGATCGAAGGCGTCATGATGCCCGGCAAGGGCCGCATGACGGTGACCGGCAATCTGCGCGACGTGATGAAGGAATCGATCTCGGCGGCGGCCTCCTATGTCCGCTCGCGGGCTATCGATTTCGGCGTCGAGCCGCCGCTGTTCGACAAGCGCGACATCCACGTCCACGTGCCCGAGGGCGCAACGCCCAAGGACGGACCGTCGGCGGGTGTGGCGATGGCGACGGCGATCGTCTCGGTGCTGACTGGCATCCCAGTCAGGGCCGATGTGGCGATGACCGGCGAGATCACGCTGCGCGGCAGGGTGCTGCCGATCGGCGGGCTCAAGGAGAAGCTGCTTGCAGCACTTCGCGGCGGCATCAAAAAGGTGCTGATCCCGGAAGACAACGCCAAGGATCTGGCGGAGATTCCGGACAACGTGAAGAACGGCATGGAGATCATTCCGGTCGCGCGGGTCGGCGAAGTGTTGCGCCATGCGCTGGTGCGTATGCCGGAGCCGATCGAGTGGGTCGAGCCGGTCAATGCGCCGGCTGCGGTGGATGCCGGAGACGACGCCAGCAAGTCGCTGGCTCATTAGCTCTTGCTAAAGTTGCAATGCACAAACAGAGAGCCGGGCCTTGAGCCCGGCTTTTTCATGTGAAAAACCCCGGAATTCCGGGCTTTTTTTGATTTTTTTCGCGCTTTTCGACTTGGTTGCGGAAGCGCTTCTTTCTAAAGTCCGTTTCCTGCCGGATGAGTCGTACGTTCCGGTTTTCTCATGGAAGGGAATTTTTATGAACAAGAACGAACTGGTGTCCGCTGTCGCCGATGCCGCGAGTATTTCGAAGGGTGACGCGCAGTCGGCGGTTGATGCGGTGTTTTCCGTGATCACCGGCGAACTGAAGAAGGGCGGCGATGTCCGGCTTGTCGGCTTCGGAAATTTCACCGTGTCAAAACGCGCCGCGTCGACCGGCCGCAACCCGCAGACCGGTGCGGAAGTGAAGATTCCGGCGCGCACCGTGCCGAAGTTTTCGGCCGGCAAGGGCCTCAAGGACGCAGTAAACTAAGCGCCTTCTTACCCTTTTCAGAGATCAGAAAAGCCGGGCATGCCCGGCTTTTCTTTTGCGTCCGATTAAAGTGTCGGACCAAAGGTGAATGGTTCCGGAGCCGGCAATGGGAGTATCGTGCCGACGCCTAATGCATGTCGCGCAAAAGTGCGCAGCGGTTTTGCGATAACGATATGCATAGAAACAAGGGTTTAAAGCGCGTCGCATGAATCCGTTCGAACGCGACGCGCTTTGGGGCAACCCGGCCACCAATTGTCCTCTGCTCCCCAGTCGTGTAACGCCGTTCCTTCGGCACGAAGGGACGACCACATCTTGCAGAAGGTAGAAGAACTGATTGATTGGCTTGCCGACGACAAGGTCGGCCGGCTTTACGTCGCGGTGCTCGTCGTCGCTCTTTATTTCGCCTTCCAAACCGCGACGCTGTCGCTCCTTGGCCTTTGGGCCGGCAACGGCGTGAACATCGACGATGCCGAGCAACTGATCTATCTGCCGCATCTCGCCGCCGGCTATGGTGGTTCGCAGCCACCGCTCTACAACTGGATTGCCTGGACAATAAGCCAAGGGTTCGGGACGAGCATCGTCAGCCTCAAGCTCGTCAGATATGTCCTGCTTTTCGTCGGCTTTGCCGCCAGCCATGCTGCGATGCGCAAGCTTGGCTATAAGCAGGTCACTGCCGCCGCCGCTATGTTCGGACTAATGACGGTGCCGCTGCTATTTTGGGAAGCGCAACACAGCTTGACGCATTCGGTAGCCGCCTTCGCCTTTTGCGCGGTCACGCTGCTCGCCTTCGCCCATCTCGTCCATGTCCGGACGCCGCTGGCCTATGCGAGCTTCGGCCTGGCGGCCGCACTGGCCACGCTCGCCAAGTTCAATGATGTCCTCATGCTGGGAGCGCTGCTCCCGGCGGCGATGACTGTGCGCGCCTATCGACCAACGCTGGTTTCACCATGGATACTGCTCAGCATGGCGGTCTTCGTGCTTGTTCTGACCCCGACGACAGTTTGGAGCTACTACCATTCGGACGCAATTTTCGCCCGTATATCCAAGTTTGGCATAGCCGATGATGACGACGGAATGATCGGCATCCGCGGCGAGGGGTTGTTCAAAATCATATATGCCACCGCGTCATTCAGCATCGTGACTCTTGTCATCTACGTCCTCGGCTTCGTTTGGAAACGGAGTTTCCCCCGACGGCAGGACGCCTTCAATGCACCGCGGGACAAGCTGCTTGAGCGTGCATTGCTGATAGGCCTTCTTGCTGTGCTGCTGCTGGTGCTGGCAAGCGGCAGCACGTCGTTGCGCAACCGCTGGCTGCTGCCGGTTCTTTTCCTGCTGCCGCTCTATCTTGCCGCACGCATGGAAAAGCTGGGCGCGTTCGGCCGAGAGGTTCAGCGCTTCGTGATCGCCTTGGCTGTCGTTACAGCTCTGCTTGTGACACCGTTCACTTGGTATGCGCAACTGATGGGCGGGGAAGGCAAATCTCGCACCGCAAGGCTGGACTTCAAAGAGCTCTATCACGACCTGCAGGCCACCGGGCCGGTGCGCACGATCCTCGGCAATTCCTCTTGGGTCGGAAATTTCCGTCTTGCTGAGGGCGACCTCGTGCTGCTCAATCCCGAAGTTCCGGAGCTGAAAGAGCTATTCCAGGACCCTGCGGTGTTGATGTGGCTGGACGAAAACCAGCCCGATCCGGCATTAGTAGAGATCTTGCGGCAAGCAGACTACGAACTCAGCAGCCAAACCGGCACGCTAGTCGGGAAAGAGCTGTTCGGATCCGTGTCGGGCAGGCGCATCTATTTCGCCCGCCTGCACAAGCGCGGTTCGGCAGGCGCAAGCGTCCAAGATTGAATGCAGTCAGGGATTGCCGCTTGTACCCAAGCGAGGCCGAAGGTGTCGAGCCGATGAAAGCAGGCGGCTTTATGCCGTCGGCGCATCGGCGCGCATCAGCCCCTCCTTCTCGAGGTCGGCCCAGAGTGCCGAAGGCAGCTTCGCGTCGAGCAGCGAGCGGTTGCTTTCGACCTCGCTCGGCCGCTGGCCGCCGGGGATCACCGACACGACCGAAGGGTGCAGCAGCGGAAATTGCAGTGCCGCCTCGATCAGGCGCACGCCGTGGCGTTTGCAGACGGCCTCGATGCGCGTGACGCGGTCGAGAATGTCCTGCGGCGCCTCGGAATAATTGTAGTAGGCGCCGGGCTTCGGTCCGGTTGCCAGGATCCCGGAATTATACGGCCCGCCGAGAACGATGCCGATGCCGCGCTTCTGGCATAGCGGCAGGAAGGATTGCAGCGCTTCCTGCTCCAGCAGCGTATAACGCCCGGCAAGCAGGAAAAGGTCGAAGTCGCCACGTTCGGCAAGTGTCTGGGCAACCGGCCATTCGTTGATGCCGCCGCCGAACGCCCTGATAACGCCCTGGTCGCGCAGGGCCAGCAGCCCGTAATAGCCCGAGCGCATGAACTCCTCGATGCGTTGGTCCGAGGCCTCCTTGCTGCCATGGGTGAAGACGTCGACGTCATGCACGAAAAGGATGTCGATGCGATCGACGCCCAGACGTTCGAGCGACGCTTCGAAGGAGCGCATGACGCCGTCATAGCTGTAGTCGTAGACCTCGCGGCGCGACGGCGTGTCGAAGAATTTGCCGATACCGGTGCGCTGCTCCGGCGGGCAGGCGCGCATGATGCGGCCGACCTTGGTCGACAGCACATAGTCGTCGCGCTTTTTCGAACGCAGGAACGGATTGAGCCGCGTTTCCGACAGGCCGAGCCCGTAGAGCGGCGCGGTGTCGTAGTAGCGGCAGCCGACCTGCCATGCCGCTTCCAGCGTGGCATTGGCATCGTCGTCGGAGACGACGCGATAGAGGTTGCCGAGCGGCGCCGTGCCGAAGCCGAGTTCCGTGAAACTGATGCCGCCGTTGCCGATGCGGTCGAAATGCCGTGTCTTCATGTCCTGCTATTTCCTCACCTACGCAATTGCCGTGACACTATCACGCCTGTGGCACTTCAGAAGCACTTCGGGCCGTTGGACACGGAATTTCACGGTGATAGCATGAGCAAAAACAAGCTGTTCGGAGGAAACGTGCCCAAAACGTTCAGGCAGGTTTGGGGTCCCGGCAAATTGGTGGAACCGTCATGACCAATGCCGACAAAAACCTGTTCAGAATGGGCGAGGGTAGCGCCGCAAGACTTGCCGATTTCACCTTGCCTGTCCCGGCTCAGAATGGCCGGCGACCAGGGGCGGCGAAGCGCGCCCACCACGCTGACATGGAGTAAGCGCTCATGCGCTACGAGCTGATGCTGCCGCACCAGATCCGCAAGGCGATCGCCGAGAACTGGCCGGTCGTGCTCCCGCTCGGCGTGCTCGAATACCATGGCGAGCACATGGCCGTCGGCATGGACACGCTGGCGGTCGTCAAGATGCTGGATCTGTTCGAAAAGGAAGCCGACATCGTCATCCTGCCGCCGTTCTACTACGGCGCGGCGAGCTACGCGGTGGCGGGGCCGGAGGGCAATGGGTCGGTTCAGGTCGGTGGCAGTGTGCTGGCGCCGTTCGGCGAAGAGCTGTTCTATAGTCTGCTGCGCATCGGTTTTCGCAATATCCACGCCATCATCCACCACCAGACCGAGAACTTTGCCGCCGGCATGCCGACCGATCTCGCCTTCAAGACCGCCGGCCGCCAGGCGATCTTTCGCTTCCTCGAGAAGGAGCGCGGCGAGGGCTGGTGGGGCTCCGAGGCGATGGCCGGCTATTATGCCGAACATGCCGAAGGCGCCAATTTCTTCAACTGGGTGCAGGTGCATCCGCTCATGCCGGCGGCGATGAACGGCCAATATCCGTTCGACCATGCCGGCATTGGCGAGACGTCGCTGATGCTGGCGCTGTGCCCGCAAGCGGTGGACGCCAGCCACTTCGCCGACAATACGGGATGGTACACGGCGACTGCCCCTGAGGCCTCGATGGAGCTGGGGCAAAAGGGCGTCGCGATGATCCTCGATCATTTGAGGGCGATGTTGACGGCCTAGCGCGGTTCTTCCTTCTCCCCTTGTGGGAGAAGGTGGCCGAGCGAAGCTCGGTCGGATGAGGGGTGCTGGAAGGATCTCTACCTCGAAGACGTAAGCACTTTAAATTCCTCGACATTTGCGCGCCGCATTTCTTCCAACACCCCTCATCCGTCTTGGCGCTACGCGCCAATCCACCCTCTCCCACAAGGGGAGAAGGGAAGACAGGTGTCTATTTCACCGCGCCCGCGGTCATGCCCATGATCAGATAGCGCTCCAGCGCGATGCCGATGACGGCAAGCGGCGTGATCGCGGCGGTGGCCAGCGCCGCCATCGACCACCAGTTGATGCCTTGCGAGCCGGTCTGGCTCGCCACCATCACGGGAATGGTCTTGGCGTCAGTCGAGGTCAGGAGTGCGGCGAAGAAATACTCGTTCCAGCACAGCACCATTGCCAGGATGAAGGCGGCGACCATGCCCGGCAGGGCGATCGGCATGACGATGCGGAAGAAGGCGCCCCAGATCGACAGGCCGTCGACGAGCGCTGCCTCCTCCAGCTCGACAGGGATCGAGTTGAATTGGTCGCGCATGATCCAGATGACGATCGGCAGCACCATCAGCGTGTAGAGCAGGATCAGCCCGATGCGCGTGTCGAGCATGCCGACTTCCCGATACAGCACGAGAAAGGGCAAAGCGAGCACCACCGGCGGCAGGATCAGCTGCGACAGGAAGAAGAAGGAGATGTCCTCATTCTTGAACCAGGCGAAGTGATAGCGGTAGCGGGTGAGGCCGTAAGCGGCGAGGCTGCCGATGACAATGGCGAGGCTCGACGCGCCGACCGAGGTGATGACCGAATTCATGAAGCGCTTGATGAACTCGTCGCGTACCGTCGACGTCCGGAAGATCGAATCCGGTGACAGGCCGAGCGAGCGCCAGCCCTTCCAGTCCGGCCGGAAGTCGACGAAGGGGATGAGATGGCCCTGGGTGACGTCGACGGCCGTCTTGAAGGAGGTGGTTATCGTCCAGTAGATCGGAAACAGGCAGATGAAGGCCCAGAACACCAGCGCGCCATAGATGAAGACGCGGTTGGCGAAAAAGCTTGCCGGCGAGCGGATTTCGGAAGCGGCATACTCGGTGGTCTGAACGCTCATGTTGCCGCCCCAATCAATTGACGTTGCGCACGAAGCGGTTGGCGAATTTCAACAGCCACGTCACGAACACGATGATGATGATCAAATAAGCCATCGCCAGCATGGTGCCGTAGCCGACATTCGAGCGGTCGCGATACTCGCGATAGATGAAGCTTGAGACGGAATCGGTTGCACCACCCGGGCCGCCCGAGGTGACGGTGATGATGATGTCGGCAAGCTTCAGCTTGAAGATGATGCGCAGGATGATTGCTGTCACTGACACCGGCAGCATCAGCGGGAAGGTGACCTGCCAGAAGGTCTGCCAGGCATTGGCGCCATCTACCCTGGCCGCCTCAAGCACCTCGCGTGACATCGCCTGAAGGCCGGCGAGCAGCATGATCATCATGAACGGGATGAACGTCCAGGCATCCAGCACCATGATCGAGATGCGGGCGGTGATCGGGTTGGAGAAGAAGGCGGGATTTTCCCAGCCGAGCTGGCGCGCCAGCGTTGCGGCTGGCCCGAACCGGTACTCCATCAGCGATTTGCCGATCATCCACGACACTGCGACCGGCGACAGCATCAACGGCATGAGGAAGACGACGCGGAAGAATTTGCGCGCCCGGATCTGTGCGTTGAGAAGCAGTGCGAGACCAAAAGCGATGACATATTCGACCAGCACCGCGAGCACATAGAGCACCATGTTGAACAGCGCGTTGCGGTAGTAAGGGTCGGCCAGCATCTGCCAGAAATTGTCGAGCCCGTTGAACTTCCGGCCGGAGAAGGAACTGAGGTTCCAGTCGGTTAGCGCGATGTAGAAACCGAACAGTGTCGGGAAGATCACCATGGCGATGGTGAACAGCAGCGCCGGCAGCAGGAACAGCGCGCGCTGGCCGTCTTCGCCGCGTGTCAGCACCTGGCCGATGCCGAGCGCAACACCCCACAGCACATAGGCATAGACGACCGGCCGCCAGGTCTCGAACCCGATGGTGTCGACCTCTGTCTTGTAAAGGATCTGAACTGCGATCACCGCCAGAAGGCCGAGCGTCGCAGCGGCCATCAAAGCCCGGCCGAGCCGCTTGCGGCCCGGCGATATCAGATCGGATGGAGCGGCGTTTGCCGGCCACGCATTCGTGGGCAAGGTCTGGTCAGCCACGCGTCTCGTCCGTTCACTAAATGCTTTAATGACCGGCTCGCCGGTCTAGGTGCAGTCCGGCGGCTTCGCGTCGCCGGACCACGGTTCACCACAGTCTCAGCCTACATGCCGAGCGAGGCTTTGTAGAGCTTGACCTGATTTTCGCGGCCGATCTGGTCGGTCAGCTTCTCCCAGGCGGCTGCGATGGCGTCGGCGCCTTCCTGCGCCTTCATCTTTCCGGCGAACGTGTTGGCCAGAATGTCCTCGGCGGCGCTGTAATATTGGAAGATGCCGGGGATGCGCGGCTCGATCGCGGCGTTCGGATGGTTGTAGCTGTCGGCTTCCGACTTGAGATACGAGGTGATGAACGCCTCGTCGTAACCGGCCGCCACCCATTCCGGAATGTCGAAATGCGAGTTGCGGTAGGGCTGGAAGCCGGACGGATATGCCGCGCACCAGAGCGATAGGTCCTTGCCGCCGAGATGCGCCGCGGCAGACCAGGCCGCCTTCTTCTTCTTTTCGTCGCTGTCGACGCGGGCCATGACATAGACACCCCAGCCGAGATAGGCGCAGTTCGGCGCATAGTTCGGGCCGCTGGCCAGCTTGTCCCACTGGCCGGTCTTGGAATTGTAGACGTCGTCCGAGCCCGGCAGGATCGAGAAGCCGGTGACATCGCCGACGACCGACGAGTCGTTGGTCTTGACGTTGGAGCCGACGTCGCCCCACCAGGTGACCATCGAACCGGTTCCGGCCAGGAACTGCTGGAAGGCGGTGGTGTTCGGGTCGGCGTTGATCTGGTCGGCGGGTTCCGACGGCAGCGCGTCGATCACATCCTGGATCGCCCGCACCCAGGCCGGATTGTTGATGCGCGGCTTCATCGTGTCGGCGTCGAACAGCCAGGCCTTGTCGTCGGGATGCTTGGCGTAAGCGCTGGCGCGGCTGCCGAGGAAGTAGAAGCCGAAACCGCCCCACGCCTTGGGCGCGTCGAGATAGCCAAAGACGTCCTGGCCCTGGAACTGCTTGCCCTTGAGGAATTTGGTCACGGCCTGCACCTGCTGCCAGGTCTTCGGCACGCCCCATTCGCCTTCGCCGCCGCCATCTTTCCACGCCTTGGCGAGGTCGGCATCGGCGAACACGTCGGTGCGGTAGTTGAAGTTATGCGCGTCGCCGTCGACGGTCACGCGATACTGCTTGCCGTCCCAGGTGCCGACCGGAGGCTGCAAATAGGCCACGACGTCCTTCATGTCGATCTGGTCCTTGACCCAGTCCGGCATTTCGGAGGTCAGGCCCTTGCCGCAGACGTCGCCTTCGAACGGCGCGCCCATTTCGATGATGTCGAAATCGACGGTGCCGGTGGCGATCGACTGCTGCAGGCGGGCGTTGTAGTCCGCCTGCGCCAGGTCGATCCAGTTGATCTTGGCGCCGGTATAGGTCTCCCACGGCTTCAGGAAGCCGCGAAACAGCACATTGTGCAGGTTCTGGTTGTTGAGCCCCATGAAGGTGAGCTCGACGCCGGCGAACTCGCCTTCCTTGACGTTGGACTTGGTCGCCTCCAGGCAAAGCTCGCCGACCTGCTGGAAGTCGGCATCTGTCGGCTGGCCCTTGCCGACACCGGGGATTTGCAGGATCTGCGCGCGCAGCTCGCTTGCTGCGGAGGCCGGTCGCGTCAGCGCGCCAAGCCCGGCGCCGGATGCCGCTGCGATCGCGGCCATGCTGGCCGCACCCTTGAGGACATCGCGGCGAGTGGCTCCCGCGCGCATAAATTGGTTGTAAAGGCTGACTTTCATTTTATTCCTCCCAGAATTTCAATGGTGATTGTTTCGGACGTTTGGAGCGCCGGACGTGTTCCCCAACAACAGCGACTCCTAGAAATAGCGGCCCAAGTTTCCTCCCGCGACGCTTCGATTTCCGTGGTCCGGACTGGCGTGCCGGTGCGCCCGGAACAGGGTCATAACCCGAGCCCTTTCACTATTCTCACAACCAAGTGCCGTGTCAACGAGAATGGGGTTTTTTATCTATAAAAGACTGACTTGCCCTAGCCGTTTGCGTTGTTTAGCTTCACCGCAACGAAAGGGGGGCCCATGGCTCAAGTCGCGATCAGCAATGTGGCCAAGGCGTTCGGAACCGTCAAGGTCCTGCACGACGTCAGCGTCGACATCGCCGACGGGCAGTTCGTGGTGCTGGTCGGTCCTTCAGGGTGCGGCAAGTCCACGCTGCTCAGGATGGTGGCGGGGCTGGAAACCGTTTCAGGCGGCACGATCGCCATCGGCGACCGCGTCGTCAACCATCTGCCGCCGGCCAAGCGCGACATCGCCATGGTGTTCCAGAATTACGCGCTCTATCCGCACAAAACGGTCGAGCAGAACATGGCCTTTGCGCTGAAGCTGCGGAAGACCGACCCGGCGGTGGTCGCCGAGCGGGTCAAGCGCGCAGCCGATATCCTCGACCTCAATCCGTACCTCAAGCGCTATCCGCGCCAGCTCTCGGGCGGCCAGCGCCAGCGTGTCGCCATGGGCCGCGCCATCGTGCGCAACCCGCAGGTATTCCTGTTCGACGAGCCGCTGTCTAACCTCGACGCAAAGCTGCGCGTGCAGATGCGCACCGAGATCAAGGAACTGCACCAGCGGCTGAAGACCACCACCATCTATGTCACGCACGACCAGATCGAGGCCATGACCATGGCCGACAAGATCGTCGTGATGCGCGACGGCCGCATCGAGCAGGTCGGCGCGCCGCTGGAACTGTTCGACCGGCCGGCCAATCTGTTCGTCGCCGGCTTCATCGGCTCGCCGTCGATGAACCTGCTCAAGGGCGTGGTGCGCAAAGGCGACAAGCCCGTCGTCGAGATTGCCGGGACGCCGTTCCCGATTGCCGCGAACAGTAAGGTGGAGGATGGTCGCAACGTCGTTTACGGCGTGCGGCCCGAGCATCTCGAAATCCAACCCGACGGCGTGCCGGCAAAGATTTCCGTGGTCGAGCCCACCGGTTCTGAAACGCTGGTCTTCCTGCGTTTCGGTGAAGGCGAGATGGTGGCGCTGTTCCGTGAGCGCCACGACTTCAAGCCGGGCGACACGCTGCACCTGAAACCACGGCTCGACCAGGTCCATCTCTTCGACTCAGAGACCGGCCGTCGTCTCTAACTTCACATCAAAAAAAGCCCGTTCGGGAGGAATGCCATGCTCAAAGGGATCAATCCGCTGCTCAATGCCGACGTGCTCCAGGCGCTGCGGGCGATGGGCCATGGCGACGATTTGATCATCGCCGACACCAACTTCCCCTCCGATTCGGTGGCGCGCCAGACCGTGCTTGGCCGATTGCTGCGCATCGACGCGCCGGCGGCGGACGCGGTCAAGGCGGTGCTGTCGCTCTATCCGTTGGACAATTTCGTCGACGATGCGGCCGCCCGCATGGAGATCGTCGGCAAGCCGGACGAAATCCCCACCGTGCAACAGGAAGTGCAAAGGGAGATCGACGCTGCCGAGGGCAAGCCATGGCCGATGATCTCGGTCGAGCGTTACGCCTTCTACGAACGCGCCAAGAAGGCCTATTGCGTCATCCAGACCGGCGAGCGCCGCTTCTATGGCTGTTTTGCGTTCCGCAAGGGCGTTGTTCCGCCGAACGCGGAGTAGGGAGATGCCAGGCAAGCCTGTCGTCATATTGGGCGTCTTCGTCGCCGACACTGCCTACCGCGCCAGCCGCCAGCCGCGCATGGGCGAGACGATCCTTGGCACATCCTTCACGCTTGGCCCGGGCGGCAAGGGGTCGAACCAGGCGGTTGCGGCCGGCCGTCTTGGCGCCGACGTCACCTTCTTGACGCGCCTCGGTGTCGATCCCTTTGCCGATATGGCCAGGCAGACCTGGGCGCAGGCCGGCGTGAGGAGCGCCGTCATCGACACGCCGCAGAGTTATACGGGTGCGGCCTATATCTTCGTCGAGGAGGCGACCGGCAACAACGCCATCATCGTCAGCCCCGGTGCCGCCATGCTGATTTCGCCCGACGACATCGCGGCTAACGCCGGCCTGATCCGCTCGGCCGGCGTCTTCGTCACCCAGCTCGAGCAGCCGATCGAGGCGGCGCTGCGGGCGCTGGAGATCGCGCGCGGGGCAGGGGTGACGACCATCCTCAACCCGGCGCCGGCGGCGAGCCTGCCTGAGCGCATCTATACGCTCTGCGATTATGTCACACCCAACGAGACCGAAGCCGAGGAATTGACCGGCATCAAGGTTTCCTCCCTCGACGATGCCCGCCGCGCCGCCGAAAGCCTGCTCGGCAAGGGCGTCGGTGCGGTGATCATCACGCTTGGCGAAAAAGGCGCGCTGCTGCACACGGCCAGCCGTTCCGACCATGTTCCCGTGGTCAACGCCGGCCCTGTGGTCGAGACCACCGGCGCGGGCGATGCCTTCAACGGCGGCCTGGCCGCAGCACTTGCGAGAGGGGTGGAGCCGCTTCAAGCAGTCCGCTTCGCTTGCGCCGTCGCGGGAATTTCAGTCACCCGGCCCGGCACCGCACCGTCGATGCCGACGTTGCAGGAGGTCGAGGCGTTGCTGGCTAAGGGTTGAGGCCGCGCAGCCTCACCGGCGCTCTCAACTTTGTTCCGTTCCGACCAAGGGTGACATATTAGCCACAGTTAATGTGAATCAGCAAACCTGTCTTGTGCCATTGGCATAGTTGTCCCGTAATGGGTCACTGGGTCTGGCGCCGCAATTGCATGGACAACAATACCGGGGCCAACCTTGCCCCGGCAGTCTGGGGGGTAGTCTGGGGGACCCTGCCGCTTCGCAAATGGAGCGGCAGGCTCTTTCACGGCTGAGTTTGAAAGCCGCCTAAATTGCTGCTGGGTCTGCGGTAGCTAGTTAGCCGCGAACGCCCGACAATTCCCGGACCTCTGCCCGCAGCGCCTGGATCTCCGCGAGGATGGTGGCCTGATCGCTATGCAGCGTTGCCCTGTCGGCCGATTCTACCGCCTCGTGCTCGGCCTCCATCGCCGAAACGATCACGCCGATGAACAGATTGAGCACGGTGAACGAGGTCGCGATGATGAACGGGATGAAGAACAGCCAGGCGGTCGGATAGACCTCCATGACCGGGCGTACCACGCCGTCCGACCAGCCTTCGAGAGTCATGACCTGGAAAAGCGTGAAGAGCGACTCCGGTATGCCGCCGAACAACTCGGGAAAGGACGAGCCGTAGAGCTTCGTCGCCATCACCGCAAAGACGTAGAACACCAGTCCGAGCAACAGCATGATCGAGCCCATGCCGGGCAGGGCGGTGATGAAGCCGGTGACCACACGGCGCAGCGACGGAACGATGCTGATCAGGCGCAGGACCCGCAGGATGCGCAGCGCTCTCAGCACGGAGAGCGAACCGGTCGCGGGGATAAGCGCGAAACCGACGACGAGGAGGTCGAAGATGCGCCACGGATCGCGGAAGAAATGCGTCCTGTAGACGATCACCCGGATTGCGAGCTCGAGCACGAAGACGCTGAGGATTACGCGGTCGATGGCCGTCAGGAGAGGGCCAAAAGCAGCAATCGCGTCGGGCGAGGTCTCGAGGCCGAGCGTGACGGCGTTGATCAGGATCAGGACCATGATCGCGAGGTCGAAGCGGTGCGATTCGATGAGCGATTTCAGGGCGTCCAAGGCTTCTTCTCCGTTAGAGCATCGACCCAAAGTGGGAACCGGGCCCAAAAGTGGGAACCGGATCTGGGAAAATCCAATGCTCAAACGCATATGGCCGGCTTGTGACGCAACGAGTACAAAAAGTTGAAACTCTCAGGAAACTGAAAGTTGAAACTTTTTGTACGAAAGGACTTGAGCCATTCAAAAAAGAATGGCGCGAGTGACGGGGCTCGAACCCGCGACCTCCGGCGTGACAGGCCGGCACTCTAACCAACTGAGCTACACCCGCGCAAGACGAGCACGTGTCAGCCGTGTTCGTCGTTGGGGCGGTGGATAAGGGGTAAGCCGCCGGGTGTCAAGCGGAGCAGGACAGCATAACAGCAAACAGGAGAAGGTTTTTTGACAGGCAGGATTTTGTTGCCGAATCCGATCAGCGGCAAGGGCATTGTGCGCTCATTTGGCCTTGCGAAGCTTGCCCTAACTGCTTAAAGGTCCGGCCCGGAGCGGGCGATTAGCTCAGTTGGTAGAGCGCTTCGTTTACACCGAAGATGTCGGCGGTTCGAGCCCGTCATCGCCCACCACTTTTTACCAATGAAATCAATGCGGTCTGCCTTGGCTCGAAGGCGGACTGCGGCCGGTGCGCCCAGCTATGCGCCCAGAAACGACGATTTTGGGGCGCTCTAGTAGGCATCGGCGGCAGCCTGCTGGAAGTCGGGATGATGATGACCGTAGGTCGATTCCATCTGCTTGACGGTCATGCCGAGCGACCCGGCGGCATCCCAGATCGGCACGCGGCGCTGCATCAACCAGGTCGCGCGCGTGTGGCGCATGATGTGTGGCGTGACCTCCTCGCCGAGCTTGGCCTCGACGCGCGCCGCGTCGAACGACTTGCGCATCAGGCCGATCGGCTCGCCGCCTTTGGCGTGGATCACCGGCCCTTTGCCGTGGTCTTTAGCCCTCCACCGCTTTAGATGAGCGATCAACCGTCTCGGCAGCCGCATCGGCGGCCGGCGCTTGGTCGTCTCGCGCACGCGCTCGCCTTTGCGGTAGAGCACGCCGGCATCGAGGTCCGGCCAGCCGCCGGCGGGGCCGCGGTTCCAGTTGAGGTCGAGGATGGCCGCGTGTCGGGTGCCGGTATAGAGGCCGATCAGGATGAAGCGCGGCAGGCATTCATAGGTCTTTGGCCTGGCGCGCCGCAGGCGCAGCGCGCCGCGCAGTAGCTCGGCGGCTTCCTTTCGGGTAAGCCAGCGCTCACGGGCGACCGGCTTGTCAGGCAGGTCGAAATACGGCCGGAAATTGAGCCGCTTCTCCTTGCAGAACATGTAGACGGCGGCACGAAGATCCTCCAGTTCGCGGCGCGCAGCCGCTTGATGGATGCGGCTTTCGGCGTACTCGCGGCAGGTTTCGCCGTCGATCGCCGACAAGGGCTTGTCGCCCCAGAATATGGTCAGGAAGGCGACGCGGCCCTCTAGCGGGCCGGTATCCTCGTCGCGGGACAGCTTGGCGGTGACGTAATAATCTAGCGCTGCTGCGCACGCGATGTGATCGGGACCACGTTCGACGACGACGGGCTTTTGCTTTTTTTGCCCGATGTATTCCGCGAGCTTTTCCGCCGCGACATCAGTTTCGCCAACAAGGCATCCCGTTCGCTTGTAAACGGACCCGTCGCGGATGACGAGCCGCTTGACCCCGTCCCGGTCGAGCCTTGGGACGATGCGGGGCGGGCTTTTTCGACGCGGCATTTGAGTCGCATTTCCCTGATTGCGGACGGCGTGACGAAATCCTTGTTGGCAATCTGCTCGATTGTCAAATTCCCCTTGCGGGCCTCGGCGCGGAGGCCCTTCGGCGTGACCCGGCCGCCGAAGAACAAATCGCAGGCCTCCTGGAGGCGCATCGGTGTGTCATCTTCGGCGGCCTGGCTCATTCCTGCCTCCCGGGGAGAGAGGCTTGACCGGCTATGGCGGCGTCAAACTCGGCCTTTGTGATCATGCCAAGTCGAAGCATCATGCCGCGCTCGTCGTGCGTTGCTTTTACGCCCTTGAGCCAAGCATCCTTTTCAATTTGAGCGATATCGATAGGGGCGCGGTCGTCGGTGGTGGCGATGTAATACGCCAACTCCATGGCGTGCGCCCTGGTCCATTTCGGGTTGGCCGATCCGCGCTGCAAACGGGCGAACCAGTGCAGCAACTCTCCAATGCGTTTTGCCTGTGTGAGCGCATCTCCGGCAATTTCTTCTGGCTTAAGGCTGTTGAACCTGAAAGCCTCAATGCTCTCGGCATCAAGGCCGAAGGGCACCATATCTCCCGGCACTGCCTGGGCATGGGCTTCGGCCAGCGCGCCAAGCCCAGCATCCGCCAAACGCTCCACATCGATGACCGGCCTTGGCGCGGGGTGTCCTATCGGGTAGGAGATCATCGGCTGACCGCCCATATCCGGGTGGAACATGATCGCGCCGTATTCGAACTGCCGGTTGAGTTCGGCTTGAAGAGCCGACATGAGCTTTTGCTTATTCATGATGAAACTTGCGGTACAGTGGGATGATGCGATGCTCATCCCTTGCTTCTTCGCTCTCCCAAAAGCTAAGCTTTCGCGGATCGTATTTCTCGACAAGCATCACCGTGCGCTTGGATCCATCCAGCTTTTCAACGATGTGAGCTATCGGCTCATGGGCGCACAGAACGGCGGTGGTGGTGGTAGGGCCAACTTCATTGAGGCCTTTCTCCCGGCAATCCTCGCAGAGGTTGGGAGTCTGAAACATATTGGACTTGCAGTAGTCACAGCGTTGATCGATCGCATTCAGGGTTGTCATCGGGGCGTTCCTCATCTGGTGTTGGAAGGCTTGGGAGGGGTAGGGAGCGGCATGAAGTGCGTTGGATCAATGTCCAACTCCATGCCGTCGTCATCGAACCAAGTGTTAGTTTCGCCGTTGAGGCTCGCGACATACCGGGCGGGGTGGTTCGTTTTTGTCTCGTCGGTTCGGTAGGTGAACCAGTCCAGCACAGCGGCGAGAGGGCATTTCTCTCTGTCGTATTCTGCTATGGGCTTCCATATGTCGAAGAACTTGACGGTGTGTTCCTCGCCCGTCATGGCCGAAAGCTTCTCGGCATCTACCCTGAGAGCGTCCTGCACAGGGGCGATGGCGCCGCGGATGCGAGCTTCGTAATCGGCTTGGGCGGCTGCTTTGGCCTCGCCTTCCTTGTCGAAGGTGGTATCGTCAGCGACGCCATATGGGTAACTGTGAAACGTGAATTCCCACCGCTCTTCCGTGTTCTCGCAAACTGTGTAGGCACCGAATGGTGTCTTGGCGTAGTTACCCTCCCACTCCAGCCCCTTCACCGCTACAGGAACAGGCGTTGCGGCAGCCGCGGGGTACAACTTGCTTTCCATGGCGCCGCCAGCGAAGTAGAATTCACACTCGGCTTTCAGCCCCTTGGCAAGCATGCGCCTATCGATGCAGAGCGTGCAAAGAAGGCTGTGCGGCTCTGCAATCTGGTTCCAGATTTCGCTTGGGATAACGGTGTCGAGAATATGGGCGCGACCGCATTCTTCACACGTCAGGTTATAGTCGGGGCGAGTGCTATTGGCCCGCGCGGCAGCCTCCAGCCGTGCCGATAGGTCTTCGACTGCGGCAGCCGCGGCAAGAATTGCGGCCGGAACGTCTTGATCCCATCTGCCAGTCAGTATCCGGCCGACATCGCGCAAGTCGCACTCGCCGCTGTTCATGCGCTTTCGGATCAGTGCTATCGTCTCTGTCATATCTCCCGGCATTGCCTGGGCAGGGGCGAGGGCAACACCGAGCGCGTAGTGGGCAGCATGGAAGCCGACATCAGGCGTTGGCGGTGTGATATGGCCGAGCGCGAACTTGTCCATATATTCGCCGAATGCGCACTTGTAGGCATGAACCATCGCATCTGTGACCGCCACAGGAACAGGCTGTGTGCCGAGAGCGGCGCGGCGGTTCCATGCTGCGATGGCATCCTCTTTTCCGCCAAAATAGTCAGTTCCGGGGCGCCAGGGAGGGGCGAACGATGCGATTAGCCTTTTTGCCAACTCAGCGAATGGGTCTGTTCCGGCTTTCCGGTGTTCAGCGGCCTCATCCTCGGAAAGAGGCCTGCGAACGACTGCGAAAATGCGGTCACTATCGCCATGGCGAATAATGCCCCAATCATCGTATTCCATTGGCCGGTAGTGCAGCCCCTTCACCGCCACAGGAACAGGCTGTGAGCCGAGAGCGGCGAGATAGGCGCGGATGATTTCGGCGATCAGGATTTTGTCGCCATGGCTTGCCGGCAGGGCAAGGATGCGATCGTGTGCGGCAATCGCGCATTCCAGCGCATTCGGGTCCAGTGCCTCAGTCATGGCTTCACCACTTCGCACCGGGCGGCGAAGCGCTGCCGGCTGGCGACTTGTTCGGGGTCGTTGGCGATGTTGAGAAGGACGTCGGCGTGGCAGGGCTTGCCGTCGAGCGCGCACCAGCAGGCGAGGTTCTTACCCGTCAGGCTGCCAATGCTGCGGAAGAGCGAAAGGCGTGCGGCATCCTGCTTTTGAGGCGACGGATCCGGGATGAGGCAGGTGTAGCCGCACGCCATATGGCTGAAGAGATGGACGACATAGGCGCGATCGTGCTTTGCGCTGGCCTTGAACGGGTTGCCGAAGATCGACGGCCGCGCCACGTTGACGCCGTCCAAGCCGTTGAATGACCGGGAATGCGCCTGCAAGTCGAAACCCTTGGCGCGGGAGAGGCGGAGGCGGACTGGCTTGGTCATATCAGGCTGCCCTGCCGCGGCGCTGCAGCGGGTTTCGGCGCAGCGAGATTGTCACGCCACCTAAAAAAGCCGAGCGCGCCTTTGACCGGAATGAATTCGTCGAGCGGCTCGGCATTGCGCAGCACGAAGCCGTAGCGCCCGAAGAACCACGGACTGGCGCTGTCGGTTACGCATCCGGCAATTTCCACAGTCCCGACGATGCCGCCACGGGTGAGGTCGTCGAACGCCGGCATGGTCAGGCCGGGCGGGAAGGGATGGGAAAGGCTGATGTGGTGCACGGTGGCGAGGCAATCCTCATACTCGTCACGCGTCATCCCCTTCGAGGCATGCAGACAGACCAGCCCTCTGATCTTCGTCGGCCAGTCGCGGTTTTCGATGTCCTTGCCACCATGGAGGATGGCCCATGGCCATGGCTGGCGGACGGAGAGGGCGAACTCGGGAAGATCGATCACAGCAGCCTCCGCTGGGCCCGGGCCGGCCGCGAACAATCCTCGCAGGTGTGCTGCCATTCGCCGGAGACCTTGGTGATGACAAAGCCTTCGCGTCGCGCGTCGGACACCATCACGTCGAACTCGTCGGCCTGATAGGTGCGCGTCTGGCTGGCGCCGCATTCGCAGACGATCTGCTGCTGGCCGGCGAGCTTTTCGATCATGCTGCCCTCCGCACGCTCGCGCGCTTGCAGAACTCGCCGAAGGTCAGCTCGGACCACGCGTCGCTGACAATGAGGTAATAGGCATATTTCGCCTTGGACCGCGTCCGCTCCGGCACGATGCGGGTGAAGCCATCAAAGCTGATCAGGAAGGGCTGCCATGCATCTGGCTGGCACGCGATGTGGTCAGCCAGCGCCGCACGGCCCTGGTCCGTCACGCTGTAGAAGGCCATGTCGTCACGCTGGCCAATTTTAGTCCAATGCGGAGAGGCGTCGAATTCCGCCGCCTTTTCGCCATTGGCGTCGGTGGCGAAGTGATTCCGGTATGTCTCGCGCAGCGGCCATACCGGCCGACCAAGCGCGTGGTCGATGCGGTCGATGTGCTTGTCGGCAAAGTAGCGATTGACCGTCGGATTTTCGGTGCTCATCGGCGCGCCTCCGGCACTGCGTTGAGTCCTGCCTTCTCTGCCCGGTCAAGGCCTTTGCGGATTTTCGCGTGGGTGACCAAAAACTGCCGGCCTTCCCACTCGAGGACGTAAAGCGGCTCGCGGTGCTTCGGCTTGCTGATCATCAGAGGCCGAGCAACACCGGTCTGATCGGCGATGGCGTATTCGACAGGCACGCCGGTCGGCGCGACGGCTACGCATTTTGCCGGGCGCTGCGTGTCATCCTCTGAGTTGTGGATGTTCAAGACATCGCCCGGTTTCAACAGCGCTTCGGACGGAACCGGCGTTTCGCCGTGGCCGGCATTGGTCACTAGCAGGATGGGGTTCGACATCAGCGCGCCTCCGGCATGTCGTTGTGCTCGATGCCGTCAAGCAGCCGGCCGGCGGCTTTCTTGCCGACGCAATACATCCACTGATATTCGAGCGGATTGTCGTCTTGCCGGGTCTCCTCATCGTTTGACCGATGGAAAGCTTCCAGAGCGTTGTGGTCGACTTCGATCGCTCGCGCAGAAGAGGCGATCCGCTCTCGCATGCGGCGCGCGTGTTCGGCGACGGTGAAGTCTCGGCAACAGATGCGACCGTCTCCCAGCATCGAAATGCCTTCCGAGTTAGGGAACTCGCGCCTGTTTTTGTCCGGCCCGTTCCAATATCCGTCGACCGAGCCCGTCGGTTTCCACGCGCCCCATTGCTTGAAGAAGAACGGCACGCCGGCGGCCTGGCATTGATCGCGGATCGAGCGCGCCCACGCGGGATGCATCGGCCGCGCGCTTGGACCGCTCTCGCCGCCGACGATGATCCATCCGATCGGATGCGTCTTGCCGTCCGGATGGATCTTTCCCGCGAAGGTGGCGGCTCGAATGATCTTGCCGAAATCGATCGGCCTGAGCAGCGGCTCGGCGGAAACGAAGCGCACCGCCGCCGGCGTCGCCAGCAGCTCGGGGATGCGCTGGTCGGCTTCCTGCTGGCGCTCGGCGGAGACGCCAAGCCAGACGTTCGGCAGGGGCCAGGGCACGGAACAATACAGGCTGTAGACGTTGCCATGGCGTTTCAGCGTGTCCATGAAGCCGCCATCGCCTTCCATGTGGCCGGACGCTTCGAGGTGGATGCGCTCAAGGGGCATCCTGCCGAGAAATGGGACCGAAGAACGCATTCCGTTCACGTACTCCCGCATGCGCCTTGCGCGCTTGGTCAGCACCTGGAAGGTGTGCTGCGGGGCCAGCGCCATGACGGCGAAGACCTTGTCGATCCATTCGTCGGGCACGTCCTCGTGGAACAGGTCGCCCATGGAGTTGACGAAGATGCGGCGCGGCTTTTTCCACGTCAGCGGCTCGGTCAGGATATGGTCCGGCGCCATGGCCAGCTTGCCGGTCCAGACGGGCTTGCCGTTCACCTTGCGCGTGGTGCCGTTGTAGTGCGGTGCGCCAGTCTGGCCCTTCGCCTGCTGCGCAGCCGTCATCGCCTCGATGCGAGCGGCCATGCCCATGGCATAGCAATGCGTGCAGCCAGCCGTCAGGATGGAACAGCCGACGATGGGATTCCACGTCGCGTCGGTCCATTCGATGGCGGATTTGTCAGCCATGGTCCACTCCTCCGGACGAAATTTGGGCGGCGCGAAGCTCTGCGCGGATTCCCATCCAAAGCTTGCCGAGCATGTTCTTGCCGTCGCGGTTCGGGCCCCAGCCCCAAAAGTCGTCGCGCCAGCTGTCCTCGACCAATTCGCGGTCGCCGGTGGCGAGCAGCTTGCGGCGCACGTACTCGTGCTGCTCGGCTTTCGCGCGGAGGATGTCGCGCATGATGTCGACCTTCACGTCATCCCAATCGGGACGGCGAAGATGCTTGTGTCGTTCGGCAATTTTGAAGGCTTCGTGAGCCGATGGCGCATACCGAATGCAGCGCATCAAATTCCGTTGTTCGCCGGACGGAATCGTCGGCTTGAATTTCAGGAAGTGGTAAACCGCCTCAGACGTGTCAAAGCGAACATCGCCCTCCCGTGGCGTCCACTCCCACATGATGCTGAATGAGGAAAAGTTCGATAGGACATAGAAGTCCTGTTCGTAGAAGCAGACCCGATCTGGCGTGTCCGACTTGTGGCATTCGATGTCGGTCGTTCCCAGCCCTGATCCAGCGCCGATGTCGGCGGACTTTGCCCAATGTTCAAGCTGCTGCCATTGCTGCGACTGGTCCTCTGGCAGGTCGTTCGGGTTGAAGTAGCGGAGGAAGGCTTCGACAAGGGCGATGCCGCGGTCCAACGCCTCTGTCGTGCTCTTGTCGGAAACAGCGGGAAGCCCCTCAACCATGTGCCGCACCATCGCCGTGGCCTGTGTCGCATCGAACAGATTAGTCCCGACCGGCTCATGCTTCCTCGGAAACGCGGTGTGCTCGTTGAAGGTCTTCTCGAAACTGATGCCCGCGTCCGGGTTGAAGTCATCCGGCAACCGCCACGTCAGGAAGCGGTCAACCATCTTCTTGATTTGATCTTCATTCATGAAAGTACCTCATCGAAGTAGCGCAACTCCCAAGTTGGGTGGAACGGCATCGGTTGCTTGAAGCGATCGAGGCGGATATTCAGGCGACCATTGCTGGCGCTGCAGATCGTTCCAAGTTCGGGCTTGCCTTCGCCTGTGTATTCGACGCGCCCGCCGCGTTTGGCAGGGACGCCGTAGTTTTTGCGGACCTGTTCCATGCTCATGACTTCGCCCGCGGCTTGATGGCGAAGTCGGTGCGGCGCTCGTCGAGATAGGCGGACCTGCTCGCCTTCATGGCGTCGTCGATGACTTTCATCGCCGCGGCGTGGCTCTCGGCGCCGAAGAACATCAGCTTTATTGGCAACCCGGCCTTGGTCAGGTCGAAGTGATGTGTTTTGCCGTCCTTCATGTACTCCCATGCGCCACTAGGGACGCCAACTAGGAGCATTGGAACGCCGTCGCCCTGCCCGGCAGGGGAGACGGCGAATACGAGCTTCTCGTCGAGATTGCGTGGTGCGTCGCTCATGGCGCTTCTCCGACCGACTTGAGGGCCTCATCGCAGAAGTCCGCGGTAGACTGGGCGAGATCCGTGGCGCTGTTGCCGTACTGATAAGAGCGCAGCGCGTGCGAGGCAGCCTTCAACGCCGCGACGAGCGTTGGGCTGGGCTGGCTAGGCCTGTCTCGCAATGTTCGCACGGCCGGTTTGGGCAGCTTCATGGCGACACCTCTGTAGCGAGCACGAACGCCCAGCCGGCGGCGGTCAGCCAGACATGCCCATTGCCAGCCAGGTCGACGAAGCCTAGGCCGTGAAGGTCCCTCTTTTCCTTGTCCGACCAGCGTCGCGTGAACAGCCTCTTCGACGCCATGGCGTTGAACCAGCCGGCACCCTTGCGCGCTCGCGCCGAAATGTGATGGCTCTTCGGACTGGAGATGTCGCCCCGATCAAGACGCCACCGGTGTTCTTCGGCCAGCAGCCGCAGGCCGAGCCGTTCGCTCTCGGTAAGGCGATAGCCGGCCAGCGTGTTCGCCTCGGCGGTCGTGACCTTCAGCGTCTCGCCGATGGCCTTGCCCTTCAGCCCTTTTTTGCTGAGGTGGTAAGCTTGGGCAGCGAGCGCGCGGTCAATTGCCATGCTGCACCTCCTCCGGCCGCGCGGGATCTGGCAAATCAGGAGCCTGCAAAGCAGGGATCGCATGAAGGAGTGCGATGATTGCCCTATGTCTCTCGGATAGCTTTTCGTAGGCCGACTGGAAGTGATCGACGGTCAGATCCTCGTCAGCCTTGCTATCAGGCGCGACAGCGTCCATCGCCCGCTCGACGACGGACATGGCCTCGCGAAGGTCAGTTCTGCGTGCCATCCGTTCTGTGGGGGTTGAGGGTCCCCAACCACGGCGTAGGCGATCCAGTTCTTGCCGCTCCGTCGGAGTGGCCTGGTCCCACGAGTGCAGAAGCTCGCCATGCCGCTCGTGGGCGCGGCCGAGATCACGGCGCAACTCCTTGACGAAGCGCAGGGCGACACCCGGCTTTGTCGTGCAGCCGAGCTCTTTGCAGATTTCGGCGAGCTCGACGGCCATCGCCGTGTGTAGGTCTGCGAGGCGGGTAAGAGCGTCAGGGAGGTTGTGCAGATCGGTCCGCTCAGTCATGGAGGGTTACCTCCAGATCGGCCTTGGCGCAGCGCATGATCGCGCTGATGTCGTGCGTGAGCGGGACCAAACCTTCCAAAGCAAAACGGGCATGATCTTCGCCGCATGATGAGATGCCGCAGCGGGCATATCCGACCAGCATCTCGAACACGCGTTCCTGACCGGTCGACAGAAAACAGGGGCGCATACCGTTCGCCATCACGCCCAACCCTCCAGATCGTCGGCGTCGTCGAGGACGGCATCGATCATCTTTTCGTCGACGACGGTTTCGACGAGGAGACGGGCCAGCCGGTTCGGGTGCATGTTCCGCTTAGCCGCGTGGGGGCCGAGCGCATCGAGGATTTCGACAGGGAAGAGAACCGTACGGCACAGCTCCTCAACTGGGCGCGGAGCGCGCTTGGCGCGGCCGGCCGAATGCTCGAGCGCTGAGACTGTCGTTGTCTTAATCCCGATGCGCGCCGCGATCTCTGATGTCGAGACGCCCAGCCTGCGGAGCGCCAGGACGGCATCGGTCCGGCTCGGGTAGCCCAGGGTTTCTTTCCGCAGGCCCATTACGCCCACCCCGATAGGAACTTTTCGAGGGCACCCGCGAGTTGGTTGCGGTCGCCGTCAGGGTCGGGATCATCGGAAAGGATCTCGGCCGTCAGCTTGGCGGCGTCGCAAAGCTTTTCCAGCGGTTCGATATCGGGATGGAATTCGGAGTCGATCCATTCGCCCTCGCGGGCATAGCGGAGGAGTTCGGCCACGGCTTCAGCCGCCTGGTGCGCGGCCGCGAGCGCTAGAGACTGCTTCTCACTTAGTTCCATCAGCGCAGCCCCGCATAGAACAGGCCGGCGCCGATCAGCGCGACGGCGATCAGCATCGCGACGAGGATCCGACGAACGGCCGGTGAACGCGCCGGCAAGATGTCGATGCAGTCGTCGCCGCACTGGCAATCCGGCCAGCGCGCGCAGATCAGCTGCACGCTGCCGTGCGGCGGCACGCTCACCCGCGAGAGTTTTGGCGGCGCCACCGGAACGAAGCGGCGTGGGATCTGGCTGAGCCTCGCGTTCATGGCCGCACACCAAAGGCGAGGCTGCAGAAGGTGAGCGCGAACATGAACGACGAAGACAGCGCGATATGGATGCGCACGTCGTCGGCAAGGCAATAGCAGATGCTGTCAAGCATTTCGGTTTTCCTCAGCTGGTGATTTGCGCTTGAAGGGGATGACGTTGGTGCCGCCAATCAGGCCGAGTATCTCGGAAGGCCTGCGTCCGGCCTTCAGCTGCAGTGAAATCCAGGCCTCGATCTCGGGCGAGATGGCGGCAGCGGCGATCAGCATTTCGGCGGGATTATGCGCGGTGTTCATTGCTTGCCGTGCCCGTCGCCGCTGCGGCGTGCGTTCCAGGCCTTCAGGGCTTCGGCGAACGTTTCGGCTTGCGGGCCTTCGGCGCCGCAGTCGTGGCAGACGCCATGAAAATGGTTGTTTATCGGCTCGATCGCCGAGCCGACATTGATCGGATGGGCGAAGGGGCACGGCTTGGGCTGCTTCGACATTTGTCGCACTCCCGTTTTTCTCGGGAGATCATTGGCATACACTTGTAGGCGCAGTCAATACAAATGTAGACAGTAAATCAGTCGGGATGAGCTAACCGGCGGCGGCGGCGAATCGATGCGGGCTTCGTAGGCGGGAAGGTCAGTTGGCGGAGAGGCGCGAGACGATGCCGAGCTGTTCAAGCGCTTCGGCGACCTGCTCCGGCGTCATGCGGATGGCCAGCGGCAAGCGGTCGATGAACTGCAGCATGAACAAGCGGTCGGAAGTCTGGCGGTCGATCGAGACGGAACAGTCCGCCGGCATCAGCGCGGCGCGGAAAGCATCCTCGAAGGCCGTCATGCCCTCGTCAGCCTGCATCGCTTGGCGATATAGCATCAGCGCGGCGGCGGCCTGGATCTCGGCGTGGATTGCCGCCAGCTGTTCATGCTGCACGGTCACGGTCACGCTGCCGTGACTTGTGTGCAGCGTCAGTTTTGCTTCGTTTCCGTCGGGATGAACAGCTGCGCGAACGGCCAGCAGCTCGTGATCGGCTTTAATACGAGCATCAGTAAATAAAGTGCTGGATGTCTTCTCAACACCACTGTTGTCACGCACTCCGCTCATTTGCTATTCACCCCTGCCTATTCTTTACGCAATGGTTAAGAACACGGAGGGGTTGAAATGCAAATCACGTTCAGGGGGCTGTGGATAACTTCCCGACGGATCGGTTAACGATTCGTCAGTGCGTCTGCGAACGTTCCTCGTCGTCGATCAGCGCGTTGATCTGACGATGCAGGCGTTCGAAGGCGTCCGGCTTCAAGCGCTTCAGGCGCTTGTCGACGCTGGCAAGCACCTGCTTCTGGCCCTTGCCGGTCAACAGCCAGTCGTGATCGACCTTTAGCGCCGCGGCGATACCGGTCGACCACTTCGACATTTCGCTCGAGCGGTCCTCGATCTTCTCGATGGTGACACGCGGACAGCTGATGCCGGTGGCCTTGGTGACCCTGTCGGCCAGTTCCTGATAGCTCAGGCCCTGCGCCGTGCGCTCCGCCCTCACTCGATCGCCAAAAGTACTCATGTCTACGAATGTACTCGGTACATTGCCTACAATGGTATTGACAGGCTTGCCTACATTTGTATGAGTGCGCGCCATGAATCAAGACCCCAAAGAGCGAATCAAGGCGGAACGGCGGGCGGCGCTCAACGCTGCTTGCGATCGCGTCGGCGGCGAAGCCAAGCTCGGCGAACTGCTCGGCAAGAGCCGCAGCCATGTTTCGACATGGAAGCTGCGCGGCATGATCCCCGCCGAAATGGCGATCCCGATCGAGCGCGCCTCCGGCGTGCCGCGCCAGGTGCTGCGGCCTGATCTGTATCCGGTCGAGGAGGCCAGCGCATGAGCGGTGCACCCGACAGAAGCGAATTCAGGGGCCGTCTGGTTCCTCGTTTCCCCACTGCGCAGGCCTCCCAAGCCGATCATCGTTGCGCAGAGCCTGCCGCGCCGGCCGATCACTCCTCCACGGCCGGCGCGGTCGCACTTTCCGAAGCCTCGGCCTTCATCCTGTCGCTGGTCGCCGCCCATGAGGGCCGACCCGAGCGCGACATCGTCGCTGCCCTGATCGCATCTGCCGGCGAGGCCATCGGCCTGTCGCCGCTGCTGGCGCGCGGGGCGCAAGACATTGGCGACCTTGCCGACCTGCCGGGCTTTGCCCGCAAGGCGGCCAACCGATTTCGGGGCGGACCATGAATGCATCATCTGACGGGCCTTGAGTTGAACTGACGCCCGCACACTGAACCTGAAAAACCTTTCCCGCCACGGGAAACAGCGCCGGGATTTCCCGGCGCGGGAAACCTTATTGCCGCGAGGACAAGCCATGGTGCCACATGCCAATGCCCGACACTTCCTGCTCAAGGCCAAGCAGCGCGACCTGATCGCGGCCGCCGGCGGCATCGAGCGCGCCGCGGAAGTCTGCTCCTATTCCAAAAGCGTGGTCGGCCGCTGGAACAATCTCGACAGCCCGGAACTGATGGAACTGCCGGCGATCTTCGCGCTGGAAGAGGAATCCGGCCGCTTCGACATGAGCGAGGCGATCGTCGCCGTTCGCGGTCGCCGTTTGGCGGACGTCGAGGCGGTTGCCGCCAATGGGTCGCTGATGGCGGTCCATGCCGACGCGGTTGTTCGGATGGGCGAACTGATGACCGAAGGCGCCATGGCCTTCGCCGACGGCAAGCTAACCCCGTCTGAAAGTGGGCGGATCGACCGTTCGCTGGCCGCCCTGGTCGATGCGCTGTCCGAGTATCGCAAGGTGGTGGCGTCTGCCCGCGCCGCCGGCGGGCTCTCAGTCGTCAGCAGCGGTGCGGCATGAGGACCGTTGCCGACATGTTGCAAGGCATCGATCCGCCACAGGCGCCCGGCGGCAATGCGATCGGGAGGCTGATGGTCGACCTGGGCAGCCATCAATGTCGCTTTCCGCTGCGCGGCGAAGGAATCGCCACGCGCTTCTGCGCCGCTGAAGTGTCCGAGGCCGACTGGCTGCCGGGCGCTCCCGGTCGCTGTTACTGCCGATTTCACCGCCGCCTGACCGAAGGGCGCGGCACCGGAGCCGAGCGTGCTGCGCCGCGCGTGCTGGAAAGGCTGGCCTGATGTTCGAGCCGGCCGAGCGCAAGCAGTTCGCCATCCAGGTGTCGCCGAAGGTCTATGAAGCGGTGGCCAAGCGCGCCCGCGAGCAGGGCCTGTCGCCGACCGGGCTGGCCAAGCTGCTGTTCGATGCGGCGTTTGCCGCGCGCATCGGCCAGGAGCGCGCCGCGCCCGTCGACGATGCCGAGCTGGACCGCCAGGTGACGCTGGTTTTCGCCTGCGCCGGTCATGGTGACGTCGCCGCGATCTCGAAAGCGACGGGCGTGGCCGAGGCGACCATCGAACAAATCCTTAAAGCCTGGCGCAAAACAGGGGCGAAAGCATGATCCATTCCCTTCCGGCCGCCTGCGCAGTTGGCCTTGCCATAGGCGGCATGGCGCTTGGCATTGTCGCGATCTGCGCCACCGACGCGTGGCCGCACGATGCAAAGCCAACTGCCGCCAAGCTGCAAGGCTGGGCTTATCCGTTCTCCTGCTGCTCCGGCTACGACTGCCGCGAGGTGCCAGACGCCGACATCGTCGAGGGCGCGCGCGGCTATGAAATTCGCCGCACCGGCGAACTGATCAACATGTCCGATCCGAAGATCAGGCGGAGCCCAGACGGCAAGTTCCACTGGTGCTCTGTCGCCGGCGCCAATGACGGCAAGACCATTTGCCTGTTCGTGCCGCCGAGGGGGTTTTGATGGGCGGGCTGAGCTTTAGGGAAGCCGAGCGCGCCGATGCCGTCTACCGGTATTCGGTCCGATGCGATCGAGCGACAAGCACCAAGATCGAGGCGGCGGCGCGCAAGGCCGGCATCAGCGTTACAGCCTTCGTGCAGCGGCATTTCGACAGCATCCTCGATGCTCGGCCAAACGCGCCTAAGCTGGCTACTTTCGACGCGGCGGCGTTCGATGCGGTCACGTTCAGCAAGTCCCATCACCTCTCGCTGATGGCTGCGAAGCTCTGGTGCGCGCTTCGCGTCCATGCCGACGAGAATGGCAAGGTCCAGCGCTTCCAGACGCTGCTCGCTGAAGACATCGGCTGCGACCATGCGTCGACCGGCCGGCTGGCCAAAACGCTGATCGATGCGGGCCTGCTGGAGACCCTGCGCAAAGGCAAGATGGGCGCGCCTGCAACCTATCGCGTCATCGGCGAGGGCTCTGAGCAATGAACCTGCCGCTGAAAGACCGGCTGGCGCTGGCTTCTGTGACGCTAGACTTCCTCGCCAAGATCATGCGCGGCGAAGACGACGACAGCCAGGCGTGCAGCCTCGCCAATGACGTCGAATACCTCGGCGAGCGCGTGCGTGAGCGGCTGAAGGCCGACGAGCGGATCGGGGGCGTCTGATGGACCGGCGCCAGTTTCTAAAGAGCGCATCAGCGGGCGTGCTCGCCGCGGCTCTGCCAATTCCGGTTCTTGCCGCCGCGCCAGCACTCGACGTAACGGCAGCGGCTCCTCTGCAAGCCTTCGTCGTCGGCACGCCAGGCGAATTCGACTGGATGCACGTCGCGGCCAACAATGCCCAAGATGCGATCAAAATATGGCTCGACGATCGCGGCTATGACGACGAGGAGGAGTATGGCTTCGCCTTGAATGTCCAACGCGTTCCGGCATGGGACGGGCGCAATACCGACAGCGTCAATCCTGCCGACTGGATCCGCGCCAACCTCGGTCATTGCTGCAGCCGTTGCGGATATGAATGCCATCCCGAAAACGGCGCTCAGGCCATCGGCGACGAGGTCGTCTGCGAAGAGTGCCTGACATTGCCCGACCAGGTCGAAGGCAACCCCGAAGATGTCGTGGACGATCTCGCTAATCGCATCGCATGCGATGGCGAGGCCGGCACGAGGGAATGGCTGCAAGCCAAGGGGTGGTTGGCCCGGATTCCCCAAACCTTGTGGAACCGCGCCGTCGCTGCGGTCGAGGAGGATGCGTGACTTACGATCCCTACAATCCGCGCGTTCCAAAAAAAGACGGCAAGCCGAAAGGCAAGGCGAAGCCAGAGCAGCTACCGCCCGAGGTGACCCGTCGGGCCAAGGGTGATTCCGAACCGACGATCTCGATCCGGTCGTCGGACGGGCAATCCACCGGCGAAATCCCCATGAGCGTCGTGAAGGCCGCCCTGAAGGTGGTCAAGGGTGGCAAGGACGAAGATCCGACCAAAGAGATGTTCGACGCTGACGAGACCGGCGAAAGCGCGGCACAAACCGTCGCGGCCGGCCAGCTGCGCGCCTTTGTCGAGCGCATCGAGCGGCTCGAGGAAGAGAAAAAGAATATCGCCGACGACATCAAGGAAGTGTTCGCCGAGGCCAAGGGCACCGGCTTCGACACCAAGGCGATGCGGTCGATCATTCGGCTGCGCAAAAAGGACCAGGCGGAGCGGCAGGAAGAGGAAGCCATCCTCGATCTCTATAAGGCTGCGCTGGGGATGGTGTGATGAAATACCAGCTCCTGCCGCGCCTTTCACCGGAAGAATTCGAGTCACTCGAACGCTCGATCATCGCGCATGGCGTGTTGGTGCCGGTCGAATATGACGAGGCCGGCGAGATCATCGACGGGCATCATCGCGTCGAGATATGCGAAAGCCTCGGCCTGGTCGACTGGCCTCGCTTCGTGCGCAAGGGGCTTAACGAGGTCGACAAGCGGACGCTGTCGCGTGAACTGAACTTCGCCCGCAGGCACCTGACCACAGCGCAGAAGCAGGCGGTGATTGCCGACCAGCTGCGCGACACGCCGTCGATCTCGTCGCGAGCGATCGCCGGCATGCTCGGCGTCGATCATAAGACGGTGGCTTCGGTTCGCACCCGCATGGTCGATGGTGGGGAAATTCCCCACCATGACGAGGTCGAGGGCAAGGATGGCGTTCGCCAGCCTTCGCGCAAGGCGATCAAGACCGCCTTTGTGCCGGATCGTGAAAACGTCAGCGAGTTCCTGAAGGGCGCCAAGATCATCCGCGCCGAAAAGCAGAAGGTCAGTCACGCGGTGCGCCTGGCGCATATGGACATGGTGCGGGAAACCGGCCGTGCCACCGCGCCGGGCAAGCTGCAGCGCCAGTATCCTGTCGGCTATGCCGATCCGCCGTGGAAATACGCCGTCCGCTCGGAAGTGACAGGCCGCGAGAAGAGCGCCGAAAACCACTATCCGACTATGACGACCGACGAGATCATCGCGCTGTTTCGCGAGCTCGATCCGTTCACCGAAAATGCGGTGTTCTTCTGCTGGGCGACTAACCCGATGCTGCTGGACGCCCTGCGCCTGCTGGAAGCGCTCGGCTTCACCTATGTGCATCACTGGGTCTGGGACAAGGAAGTCGCCGGCACCGGCTATTGGGGCCGCGACCGTCACGAAATCCTGCTGATCGGCCGCCGCGGCGAAGTCGCCGCACCGCTGCCCGGCTCGCAGCCGGAGACCGTGCACCGCGAACGCAAGGGCAAGCATTCCACCAAGCCTGATTTCTATGCCGAGACGATCGAGCGGCTGTTTCCCGGCGTGGCGCGACTGGAGATGTTCTGCCGCTCGCCCCGGCCTGGCTGGGATCATTGGGGGTTTGAGGCATCGGGATCCCGTGCAGAGCGAGATGACGCCGAGCATGACAGCAAGGTCGGCCCCGCACCTTCGGATGAAGCCGGGGCGCCAAAACCCAGCGGTCCGGCGCGTAAGGCGGTGCCGGCATGACGGCGCGATTCAGCCTCCCGCTGCAACCGGTTCGCGCCACGTCGAAGCAGACGACGCTTCTGATCGATTCGAGCGGCAAGGCTATTGGCGGTTTCTACTGCGAACAGCATGCGGAGCTTGCCTTTGCAGCTGTGGCCGCGATCAACGCGCAATCCGATTTCGCGGCTCTGCTTCGGCAGGTGCGTCGCGAATACGGCACCTTCACAAAACTAAGCGGCGAGACGCTGATCGAGATCGACAACGCTCTCGCCGGCAAGGCGGTGCAGGCATGAGCGAATTTGAGAGACATCTAGCCTTCGCACGCGCCGATGCGCTTGAATTGCGCCGCCTGCTGAAGCGGGCGGATGAAATCCCGTCGGATGAGCTGTCAGCGCACCTCGCCGCATTGCGCATTCAACACGCAATGATCGGCCGTGATCTCGATCGGGTCCAGAAGGCCGCAGCGGCTGAGAAGGCGGTGCCGGCATGAACCTGCGCACGCTCAAAAAACTGTCTAAGCGCGCCGCGCCGCTGCTGCCGCTGCTCGGAGACATGCGCAAGCAGTTCCGCGCCGCACGCGACGGCAACTACATCGGCGGCAGCGTGATCATGGACCGCAAGCACTGGGAGCGTGGCCGGTCGGTGCACGGTGAGTGCGTCCGCCAGTTCGAGATCAAATGGCCAGCGCGCGACGGCGGTGGCTGGATCTGGATGATCCCACCCGACCATCCCCGCAAAGGCACCATAATGGTCGGCGAAACCAGCGGTTACTACGAACCGGAATGGGACGAGGAGTGCGCCTGGTCGGCGCTGGAAAATCTCGTTCGCTGCCACTTCACTGACTGGCATTCGGACCATGAAGGCACGCCAAAGCTACTTCGCCCGCTGGGTACCGCGCGCGAGATCCTGCGCGCCGCGCGCGATATGGCGGCTGAACTGGCGGTGCCGGCATGAGCCCGTCTTGCCTCTCCGCACTCAAATGGCTGCGCAACCGCAATGGCGACGGCGTCTTCGACCGCAACCAGGTGCTTGTTGCTGCATGCGAGCGTGCGCCGGTCATGCGCTCGACCTGGAACAAGCTGCAGGCGGCCGAGCTGGTCGAGTTCTACATGGAGCGCCGCCGCCTGCGCGTCACCCAGGCCGGCTATTTCGTTGACCTCTCGCGTGTCGAGGAATCGGCATGAGCGCAATACACCGCGAAGAAATCATCGGCGATTGCCGGCTCATTCTGGGCGACTGCCTGGAGGTTTTGCCGGTGCTGGGCAAGGTCGATGCCGCCGTCGTGACGGATAACCCCTACGGCGGCGACTTCGATTTCGACAGCACGCGATTCACCGGTGGAACACAGAACGCGCCGCTGGGGCCTGGGCGTGCCGACAGGGAGGTGAGCGGGGACGATCGGCCGTTCGATCCGACACCGTGGCTGTCGTTTCCTGAAGTTATTCTTTGGGGAGCCAACCACTTCGCTGACAGGCTTCCCGTTGGTTCATCGCTGATCTGGCTGAAGAAAAAGCCGGAGCACTATGGCACTCGCCTTTCAGACGCTGAGATTGGTTGGCAATCAGGCGGCTACGGCGTTTACGCTTTCCACGCGCCTGATAGCAACGGCCGCCGGCGGCTGGAAATGACCGGATCGCCATTTGGCGATGAAACGGGGCACCCTACCCAGAAGCCGGTAGCACTTATGAAGTGGTGCATCGAGCGGACGGCCTCTTGCGCCATCTTCGATCCCTACATGGGATCCGGAACAACGGGCGTTGCCTGCGTCAAGCTCGGGCGGAAATTCATCGGCATCGAGATCGACGAAGGCTATTTCGACATCGCCTGCGATCGCATCCGCAAGGCTTATGCCCAGCCTGACATGTTCGTCGAGACCGAGCGTGCTCCTGACCCAAAGCAGGAGGCGCTGGAGCTATGAACATCGTCGCGCGCGAGGTCAGCGGTATCCGCGAGTTGCTCGATCACAACCCGGTTGCCGGCGAACGCCGCACCGGCACCAGGCGCTTCTGGACCGGTCGTGAGGAAAAGCTGCTGCGCGCAAATTATCCGGGCGGCGGCATCACCGCATGCCTCGCAGCACTGCCGGGCCGCTCGGCATCGTCGATCTATCAGCGCGCCAACGTTCTCGGCCTGCGCGTGCCTGACGCCAATGGCAAGGTCAATGAGCGCCAGGCATGGGCATCAAGCGACGCAATCGACGCCATCATCCGCCGCACTTACCAGAAATCGCCCACCAAGAACGACGTGCAGGCTTGCGCCGGCACGTGCGGCCGGCCGCGTTGGTGGATCTCGAAGCGGGCGGCAAAGCTCGGGCTGGTCACGCCGCGGTTCAAGCAAGCCCCGTGGTCCGAGGCGGAACTCGACCTGATCGGCGACAATGCGCACAAGGCTCCGGCAACGCTCCGCCGGATGCTGAAGGCAAAGGGGTTCGACCGCAGCGAGACGGCGATCATCGTCAAGCTCAAGCGCCTCGGCGCCGACCGAACAGACCCTCACCATCTCAACGCCAATCAACTGGCTGGTGTCATGGGCGTCGATCGCAAGACGGTCGCCGGCTGGATCGCCAAAGGCTGGCTGCGCGCGACACGGCGTGAGGCTTCCGCGACTGACGACTTCTGGTGGATTCACCGGCGCGATGTTGCACGGTTCGTCATCGACAATGTTGCAGCGGTCGATCTTCGCAAGGTCGACAAGTTCTGGTTCGTCGACCTGCTCGCCCATGAAGGTGCATCGCCTTACGCGAAGTCGGAATCAAAACGCGACGCGATCCTCTCGCTCGCCAAGGCGCGGCCCGACCTAAATCGGGCGCAGCTGGCGGCGATGACGGAGTCGACCCCGTCGGCGGTGTCGGTCGTCCTCAGTAATGCCAGGCACAAACAAGAGGCTACGACATGACCCGCCTCCTGCTTGGCGCTGCCGCCGACGTTTTGCGCAGGGAAATCGCCACCGCGTCGGTTGATATGGTCTATTCGGACCCGCCGTTCGGCAATGAGCAGATATGGACCGGCAAAGCCGGGTCGTTCGATGATCGCTGGGAATGGTCGGCGGCGTCATCGACGGGCTGGGCGGCCCTCAAAGATCATTCCGCCGCCGGCGCTGCATTGTTGGCGGCAGTCGCGCGCAGTGCGCCGTCTCGTGCCTATCTCGGCGTCATGGCGGGCATCATCGTGGAGCTTCGCCGTGTTCTGAAGCTGACCGGTACCCTGTGGCTGCATTTCGACGACACAATGGGCGCGGAACTGCGCGTCTTATGCGACGTGATCTTCGGTGCCGGCAATGCTATCGGCACGCTGGTTTGGGTGAGGACCCTCGGCGGCCACGGCAACTCCAAACGCTTCGGCAGGGTTCATGACACCATCGCCTGCTATGGCCGGTCTCGCGCTGCCAAGTGGCGGCTTTGGCGGATCGGCACGCTCGGCGGCGACCCGATCACGGGCGATGGCTTTGGCCGGTTCGATGACTTCGCAATAGCTGCGCCGCTCGGCCCTACCGATAAGGAACGTGTCGGCTATCCGACCCAGAAGCCGGTTGCGCTTCTTGAGGAACTAATCCGGGCCGCAACGCTGCCTGGCAATGTCCTCCTCGATCCAACTTGCGGCAGTGGAACAGCCCTTGTCGCCGCGACCAGGCTACAGCGGAAGTCGATCGGCATCGACATCTCACAGGACGCGCTGACCGCTGCGCAAGCACGGCTGACCGGCCCGGCAACCGCGCAGCCCTCATTCGATTTCGGCGAGGTCGCATGAGCGATCCCACCATCCTGCGCGCCATGGCCCGCCTGCGCAAGGCGTTGGAAAAGCGCATGCGCTTGGACGATCGCGCCGAGGAACTGGCAGTGCGTCAGGGCCGGCCGATCCGTTCCGGCACGCTCGCCGCCTACGACACCGCCGCGCTCGGCAGAAAACTGCGGCCGATGCTGGAATATGACGGGCGAGGCTGGCGAGTGCTGGCCGACGAGATCGGCGTGACCTCATCGGACCTGTCGCGCGTCATGGCGGGGCAGGACATCGCGGCGGGAAAAATCTTCGCCATCTGCGACTGGGCTGGTCTCGATGCCCGCTTGTTCTATCGGGCGCCGCTGAGCGCTCCGAAGCCGCGCAAGCGTCCGCGACGCTGCCGGATGTTTCACGGGAAAAGCACTGAAACAGGAAAACTCTCGAATGCTTAAGTCTGTCAT
Organism: Mesorhizobium sp. M6A.T.Ce.TU.016.01.1.1; assembly: GCF_003997065.1. Lineage (NCBI taxonomy): Bacteria > Pseudomonadati > Pseudomonadota > Alphaproteobacteria > Hyphomicrobiales > Phyllobacteriaceae > Mesorhizobium > Mesorhizobium sp. M6A.T.Ce.TU.016.01.1.1. The sequence continues at coordinate 286,981 of NZ_RZTJ01000005.1, forward strand.
TTTGCGGCTGGCGCCGCGCCTCATTGCCCTGTCCGAAAAGCGGCCTCCGAACGTCACTATCGGGGGTGCCGCTGATCCGTATATGCGCCGTTGGTGGGTCATTCCCCGCAATCGCCTGTTCAACATCTATCTCCACCACTTCATGCGCTCCGACGACGACCGGGCGCTGCACGATCATCCGTGGTGGAACCTGTCGGTGCTGCTGCGCGGCCGGTATGTTGAGCACACGATCTCCGCCGGCGGCATCAATCAGCGCGTCGAGCGGCGCGCCGGCGACCGCAAGTTCCGCCTCGCTTCGGCCGCGCATCGTATCGAACTCGTCGATGGTCCGTGTTGGACGCTGTTCATCACCGGCCCGAACCTGCGCACCTGGGGCTTCCACTGCCCGCGCGGATGGGTGCCGTGGCAGCAATTCACCAAGCCTGAGAAACCAGGCGAGATCGGGCGCGGCTGCGGGGAGTTCGACCAGTGAAGGCGGCCGACCTCGAAAAAGCGCGGCTGATTGCCGGCGCCCGAACCCAGAACATCGCCCTGCGCGACAGGCTGGCGGATGGCGAGGTTCTGAGCCTGAACATAGGTGAAGGCAGCAATAGCCTCGGCATCGTTCTGATGCCGCGTTACGTGGCCGGCATCCGCGCCGACCTGATCGCCGCCTTCAATCTGCGCATCAGCGAAAACGACGCGGCGCTGGCAGCCTTAGGGGTCGAATCCGATGGCTGAAGCCACGCTCCGAAAACTCGACCTTGGCTTGCCGCGCCTCGACATGCGCTCGCCGGCGCTGATCGCCAAGCAGAAGGCCGAACAGGCTCAGCATCGCCCGCCGCGCCGGATCGTTCCGGCTCCAGTGCACGTCGCCTTTCATGGCCATCTCGCCGAAGGCCTGCGGCAGTGTGCGTTAGGCCGAGGCGAAAGCCCGCAGGTGCTGGCGGCGGCGCTGCTGGCAAGGCTGCTCGAAACCGATATGGCCAACGATCTGATCGGCGACGGCCGAGCCGAATACGAGGCTGGCGGCCAGGGCCGGCGGCCGTTCGGCGATGCAGGGCAGCTGACGCTGCGGCAATGCGCCGTCATCCACCTGATCGGAACGCATGCGAGCCCCGATGGCTGGTGCCGCCTGTCCATCGCATCACTGACCAAATTGCTGCCGCATGAGGGCAAGCATGTTGTCCCGCAGGTGCTGACCGCCCTTGAGCACCGCGGAGTGCTTGTGCGCGGCAGGCGCTACGGGACGGGTACGCCGACGCCATGGTCGTTGAGCGAAGCCGGCAAGATCGTGTTCGACATTCTGGCGGGCGAGGCTGGTTGATGAACGCCGCGGTGCTCTCGCCCGACGCGACGCGACTGAAGCAGATCCGCGCCAGCTTGGCCGCCATTGCGCCGGCCAGATGGACCCGCGCGCACGATGCCGAGGGCGCCTTCATCGAATTCACCGGCGAGATGGGCGAACTGCTGGTGCTTGCCCGCTTTGGCGATGATGCCTCGGTCGACGAGGTCGCCTTCGCCGCCGATGCGCCTGACATGGTTGGTTTCCTGTTGCGCCTGCTCGATGCGTCGTTTGGCGAAATCCGCCAGATGCGCGAACCGCGCCGCCATAACCATCCGGCTGGCCAACCAATGGCGCACGACGTCAAGAACTTCGCCGCCGAATGCGCGATGAAGTGCAAGGACGATCCTGCTTTCAAGGTGTTCCTGCATGAGCAGCATGGGCTTGAAAAGCCGCTGACCGATGAGCGCGTGGCGCAAAAGGTGCGCTCGCTGCTCGGCGTGCAATCACGAAAAGAACTCAACAATGGCGGGCGGGCGAGCGAGGCGTGGTTAGCGCTGCGCGGTGCTTTCGACGCATGGCGCAAGGCGGCACGATGAACGCATTTTCTCTCGATAACCGCATGACAATCGTGCTGTTCGCCGGCATGGGCGGTGGCTGCGATGGGCTGGAACAAGCTGGCTTCCATGTCCATGTCGCGATCAATCATGATCCGGTTGCGGTAGCTGTGCATGAGAAGCGTCATCCTCATACGAAGCACCTGCGCTGTGACGTGTTCGAGGCAGACCCGCGCAAGGTCACGAATGGGCGCGGTGTTCGCGTCCTGCACGCTTCGCCCGACTGCACGCATTTCTCGGTCGCCAAGGGGTCGAAGCCGGTCAGCAAGCGTCGGCGCTCGCTGGCGTGGGTGATCTGCCGCTGGGCCGGCACGGTGCGGCCAGAGACGATCACCATGGAGAACGTGCAGGAGATAACGACATGGGGTCCGCTGGTCGCCAAGCGCGACCCGGCGACCGGGCGCGTGATGCGGCTGGACGGCTCGGTCGCGGCCAAGAGCGAGCGTGTGCCGATCGGTGAGCAGTGGCTGATCCCGGATCCTCGCCACAAGGGCCGCATCTGGCGCGCCTGGCTGAAGCATCTGCGCGGGCTCGGCTACAATTTCGAGCACCGTGTTCTGGTCTGCGCCGACTATGGCGTGCCGACCATCCGCAAGCGATTCTTCGGCGTCGCCCAGGCTGATAGCCGTCCTGTGGTTTGGCCGGTGCGCACGCATGCGCCGCGCAAGGATGCCAAGCGGCTCGGCCTGAAACCATGGGTCGGCGCGCATACGATCATCGACTGGTCGCTGCCGGTAAAATCGATCTTCGGTCGCAAGAAGCCGCTGGCGGAAGCGACGCTTCGACGCACTGCGCGCGGTGTCATGCGCTACGTCGTGGACGCCGCAAAGCCGTTCATCGTGCCGATCACGCATTCGGGCGGGGATCGCGTTCATGATGCCGGGGAACCGCTGCGGACGCTGACCACGGCACACCGCGGCGAACTGTCCGTGGTGGCGCCGGCATTGATCCGCACCGACCAGCAGAGCGCTGCGGCTCGCAACGGCGTCCATTCGGCCGAAGAGCCGGTGAACACGATGCACACGTCGTCCGGCATGGCGCTGCTTGGCGCCACCATCGTCGGCGCCGGCGGCCGGGCCGCGCAGTCAGCCCCGCGCGACCTCGAGGAGCCGCTTGGGACGACGACGGGCAAGGAAGATCGCGTTCTTGTCGCCGCCCATCTGTCGAAGTTCAATCAGAACGGCGACGGCTCGATGCCGGACGAGCCGTTGCCGACCGTCATGGCCGGTGCGCCGCGCCATGCGATTGTCGCCGCCAACCTTATCCAAGCAGGCTATGGCGAGCGCGAGGGGCAGGCGCCGCGCAGCCTCGATATCGAAGAGCCGATCGGCGCGCAGGTGGCCGGCGGTGGCAAGCATGCGCTGATCGCGGCTTTCCTTGCACAGCACAACGGCGATCCGCGCGTTGACGGCAGCCAAGAGGCGCGGCCGGGCCGACCGATCGACCAGCCGCTTGGTGCTTTCACAACTAGCCCGCAAGTTGGTGTCAGCGTCGCATTCATTGCCCAGCACAACACCGGCGAGCCCGGGCGATCAGCGGAGGATCCGCTGTCGACCATTGTCACGCTCGGATCGACGCAAGGCGTTGCCGCCATCAGTCTTCAGCGCCAGTTCGGGGCCAGCATCGGAGCGGACGTCGAGGATCCTGCGCCGACGGTCACAGTGGGCGGTTCAGGAAAGTCCGCGTTGGTCGCAGCAGCGCTAGGAAACCTGCATGGCACCAGCCGCGACGGTCGACCGATCGAAGAGCCGCTGGCTACGGTCGCTGCCGGCGGCAACCATGCACACCTGATCCTCGGCTTCCTCCAGCACTATTTCGGCTCCGGCAAGCAGGATGACGACGTGCGCCATCCTCTCGGCGCGCTGACCGGCAAGGCGCGCTACGGCCTTGTCGAGGTGATGGTGAAGGGCGTCCGGCACTACATCGACGACATCGGCATCCGCATGCTGGAGCCTGAGGAAGGCGCTGCCGCGCATGGGTTCAAGCCCGGCACGCTGCCGGCCGAAATCACCATTGACGGCAAGACGCGTCGGCTCACCAAGACCGAGAAATATCACCTCGTCGGCAACAGTGTGCCGCCGCACATGATCAAGCTGCTTGCTGAGTTCAACGTGCGCCAGGCCTTCGCGGAGGCTGCGGAATGAGAGCCTTTCAGCCGACGCTGTTCGAGGGATCAAAGCGCCTGGTCTACGACGAGGCGGTGGATCTGACGCTGCAGTCAATGCAGGCCTATGGGCCGGCTCATGATCATTGGGGTATCGCCTGGTCAGGCGGCAAGGACAGTTCCGCGACCCTGTCGCTTATCGTCCATCTGATCGACGTCGGCCGGCTTGCAGCGCCGAAGAGCCTCACTGTGTTCTATGCCGACACGCGGCAGGAATTGCCGCCATTGGCCATTGCCGCCGAACGTATCATGGCGCAGCTCGCCGCGCGCGGCATCCGTTGCGAAGTGGTTCGGGCGCCACTCGACAAGCGGTTCCTCGTTTACATTCTCGGCCGAGGCGTGCCACCGCCAAACAACAACACGCTGCGCTGGTGCACGCGGCAGATCAAGATCGATCCGATGGCCGAAGCGCTGGAGCAGAGGCTCGGCGAGCTCGATGGCAAGATCCTGATGATCACCGGCGTGCGCCAGGGTGAAAGCGCCATCCGCGATGATCGCATTGCCATGTCGTGCGGCAAGGACGGCGCTGAATGCGGGCAGGGCTGGTATCAGGAGGTCCTGCCTAACGCAAAGGGCATCCGGGGTCGGATCGCGACGCTCGCGCCGTTGCTGCACTGGCGCGTCTGCAACGTCTGGGACTGGCTGCGCATCTACGCACCCATGGCCGAGTATGGCGGCTGGGCGACGGCCGCGATCGCCGACGCCTATGGCGGCGACGAGGCGACGGAGATCAATGCCCGCACCGGATGCGCCGGCTGTCCGCTGGCCAGCAAGGATCTGGCCCTGGACACGATCGTAGCGTCGTCGGCGTGGTCGCATCTTGCTCCGCTCAAAGGACTGAAGCCGCTCTATCGCGAGTTACGTGAGCCTCGCCACCGGATCCGCAAGGCAGGCCTTGAACGACTCAAGGATGGATCGGTCGCGGCCAACCCGCAAAGGATGGGCCCGTTGACGTTTGCCGCCCGTTTGATAGGGCTCGAACGCGTTCTGGCTATACAGGCCGAATGCAACGCCGGCGCCGCCAAGCTTGGCCGCCCGCTGCTGGACATCCTCAACGATGAGGAAGAGGCCCGCATCCGAGAGCTGATCGCCGCGGAGACATGGCCGAACGGATGGGATGGTGATGAGCCTGCCGCCGACATGCCGATGGACAGTTACTTCTCGGACGGCTCCGTGCAGCCGCTGTTGGTGTAAGCATGAGCGAAGAGGCCACGATCAGGCGCGGCGTTCGCAATGCGCGCTACACCACGGTGCCGAACCACGTCTTCGAAGACGTGCGCCTTTCCATGGAGGCGCGCTGGCTGCTTGGCTATCTGCTGTCAAAGCCGGATAACTGGACCGTCATTCTCGGCGACATCGCCAAGCGCGGCGGTTGCGGGCGCGACAAGGCGCGGCGCATCGTCAATGAACTGGTGCAACACGGCTATGCTGACAAGGAACAGGAGCGTGATGAAGGGCGCTTCGGCAAGCTTTCGCTGGTCATCTTCGACGAGCCGCGTGAGCAACGCGACAGTATCGCTGCATCGGACGGTGAAGGTGTTGCATCTTTGCCGCAGACTGAAAACCCGTCGACGGTGAATCCGTCGACGGTAAATCCAACACTAGTAAATACTGATGGTTTAGTAACTCCTGAAGGTAATTCAGAGAGAGAGCGCGAGCGCGAACCTGAAGATCGAAAAGCGGTCGAGCGTTGGCTGAAACGTGTTCACCCGACCTGGCCGACCTTCGTTGCCGATAGCGGCAAGACGGCGCTCGCCGCGGCGATGGCGCTGACGGCGTCCGAGCGAGAGGCGGCGGCCGACCGCATGGCCGATTACCTCGCCGCCGAGAAGGCTTCCGGCGGTCGCTGCGCCTTCGGCGTGTATCTCGCCGAAAAGCGATGGGAGCGGCTTGGACCGAAACCGGCAGCGCCGGACAAGCCGGCCTATGCGCCGGCCTTCGGGCCGGTCTGGGCGGCGATCCGCATGCGCGACCTGATCACCGGGCCGAAGGCACCACCGCAGCCGCTGAAGGGCTGGGAGGAGAGCGCAATCGCCAACGGCAGGCTGGACCGGGAAACGCTTGAGCGGGGCAACCGGATGCGCGCCGGGTGGCCGATGGTCAACGCGCTGCACCAGGCAGCCGAGACGCGCGGGCTGGGGATCCACCGCTTTGGACCTGAGGAAGAGCAGATCGGCAAGCTATGCGAGTTCGTGCCGATCGGCAGCGAGGTGTGGCAAGCCTGGAAGCTGGAGCACGAGCTGCGCGGATGGCCGTGGCTGCCGGACCCGGGAACGATGCGTGGCGTGTATTTCCCGGCTGGCGGGCCGGCAGGACTGGAAGCATTTGAACAATCGGTGCGAGGGACCAATGATGCACAGCAAGCGGCCGAATGAAGCCGAAAAGATCAATCTCGACCGCTGCTATGCCGAATCGGATCGCATGATCGCGGTGTCTCGCCGGCAGCAAGCGTTGCTAGCCGGTGCTGGCGAAGCGGTGCCTGAAGCGCAATGGTTCGTTCTCCGCCTGGAGAATCACGCCGAAAAGGATGTGGATAAGTTGCTGGGTCAGGCATCGATCGAACGATGGTTTCCCCTTGTGAAGAAGGTTCGCAAAGCCCCGCATGCCAAGCGCAAGGTGGTCTACACTGTGCCAGCGCTGCCCGGTTACGTGTTCATCCGTGTGGTCAATCGGGACCGCACATGGGCAGGAATACTCGGTATGGAAGGCGTTGTCGGCGTGCTTGGCGGAAGCCTTGGTCCAGTCGCAGTGTCCGACGCGATGCGTTTGAAATTTAAGAAGAAATTGGAAGAGCGGTCAACCGATGCTGAGGTGGTCGAAGCGGCGTTCCCGGTGGGCGCGAGCGTGCTGATCGAGGATGGGCCATTCGCCAGCTTTCCGGGTGTCATTCAGTCGGTGCTGGACGAGCAGGTTGCCACGGTTCTGGTCGAGATATTCGGTCGCTACGTGCCCGTCGAGCTATGCCTTGCACAAATCACAAAAGCGGAATAGCGAATCTCACCTAGGACGACCCGTTGACCTGAAGCGCGAGCTTCTAAAACCGAGTGCCAGCCGCAAGGCCGAGGCCCCGAACGGATCCAGGTGAAGCGAAGGGCGCGGCCCAGCATGCTTCCCCGCAATGGATAAGATTCCAGTGGCAAAGCTGAAGATGATGGTGCCGGCGATCCGGACCATCGACACCCGCACGGTCAAGGTCGCACCCAAGACTGCTGATGCGTTCTACCTGTCGCCTGAGTGGCGCAAGCTGATGGCAGAGATCATCGCCGAGCGGGGTCGCAGATGCGAGGACCCGCAATGCGATGGCAGGACGCACCGGCCAGGCATGCGCGTGTTCGGTGACCACGTGGTCGAGCTCAGGGACGGTGGCGCGCCGCTCGACAAGCGCAACATCATGCTCCGGTGCGGAGCATCGCACACCAGGAAGACGCTGGCCGAGCGGGCCAAGAGGATGGCCGCCCGACCCTGATGGGGAGGGGGGGGCAAATCTCTAGGGCCTTCATGGGGTCCTAACCGCTTGGGGCTCAGCGAGGGATTTTTTTTCGATGAGTGAGATTTTCGACCTGTTTGGGGACCCGGTTCCCGAAGGCTGGGGCAAGCGCGGTCGACCGCAGCATGTAGCGACTGCGGCAAACCGCAACAAAGTCAACATGTTGCTGGCCTTGGGGTGGAACAATGAGCGGATCGCCCGCGCGCTGAGCATCTCTCCGCCGACTTTGCGGAAGAATTATTTTCGCGAGCTCAAGTTCCGGGACGAGGCACGAGATCGGCTGGATGCCCGAACCGCGATGCTCTTCTGGACGCAGTTCGAGGGCGGGAGTTCGGCGGCTGGCAAGGCATTCCGCAAGTTCGTCGAGCATAACGACCTGATGCTCTACGGCCAGACGTCGCGACCACAGGCGGAAGAGAAGGCCCCGAAGCTCGGCAAGAAAGAGCAGGCCCTGGTTGATGCGCGGCGGCCGGATACCGGATCGACGCTCGGCGATTTGATGGCGCGCCGTCAGGAGCCGGTGCGGCACTGAAATGTGGGACCTGAGTTGCGTTGACTGGGAAGACCGCATGCGGGACGGGCGGACGCTCATCCCGGATGAGCTGGCGCTGAATGAGGCAGAGGCCGAAATGGGGCTCGCCTTCTTCGACGCGCTGCCCTTGCCAGATGGCCTCGACGAAATGACCTTAGGCCAGGCGGCCGGGCAATGGTTCCGAGACCTGGTGCGTGTCATCTTCGGATCATGGGATCCGGCCGTGCGCCGGCGCGCCATCCGCGACTTCTTCGTGATGGCACCGAAGGGATCGTCGAAGACTACCTACAGCGCCGGCCTGATGCTCACCGCAATGATGATGAACAAGCGCCACAACGTCGAGGCGCTGTTTGTTGGCCCGACGCAGACGATATCTGACCGCGCCTATGACCAGGCAACGGCCATGATCAGTAAATCGCCTGACCTGCAGCGCCGCTTCCACCGCAAGGATCACGAGAAGACGATCCAATGCCTGGTCACGAACTCTGAACTCAAGGTTAAGACGTTCGCCCTCGACATTCTCACCGGCGCGATCGTGATCTTTGCCCTTGTCGACGAGTTGCACCTTCTCGGCCGCAACCAGCACACGACGAAGGTGCTGCGCCAGATACGCGGTGGCCTCGACAAGACGAACGAAGGCGTGTTGCTGATCACGACGACCCAGAGCGACGAAATCCCGGCCGGTGCGTTCAGGGATGAACTGCACATGGCCCGCAAGATCCGCGATGGTCAGTACCGCGGCAAAGTAATCAGGTCGATGCTGCCGGTGCTTTACGAGTTCCCGACCGACATCGCCAAGGACAAAGACAAATGGGGCGACTCGGCCAACTGGCCGATGGTGATGCCGAACCTCAGCCGATCGATACACCTTCACGATCTGATCCCGGATTGGAACTCCGAGCGCGAGAAGGGCGACAAGCCGACACGCATCTGGGCTTCGCAACATCTGAACATTGAGATGGGCGTCGGTATGAAGACCGACGGTTGGCCTGGTGCCGCTTATTGGGCTCACTCCGAAGATGAGACGATCACGCTGCAGTCTCTCCTTGAGCGAAGCGAAGCCGTCGTCGTCGGAATAGATGGTGGCGGGCTCGACGATCTTTACGGGCTGTCGGTGCTCGGTCGTGAACCAGCTGAGATCGAGGTCACGATCAAGATCGCCGGTCAGGACATCGTCATCAGGATGAAGCGATGGCTCTGCTGGAGCCACGCTTGGTGCCACCGCGGTGTGCTCGATCGTCGCCAGTCGATCGCGACGAAATTGCTGGACTTCGAAGCGGCGGGCGAGCTCACCATCGTTGATGACACGATTGTCAGTCTCGCCGAGAGCATCGGAGTTATTCGGCAAGTGAATGATACGGGCCTACTTGCCTGTGTCGCGGTTGATGCCGAAGGGCCGTATGGCGAGCTCGTCGATGCTCTTGCCGAACTCGAAATTACCCAAGAAGGCGGTCAGGTCGAAGGCGTCGGGCAGGGCTACAGGCTCATGAACGCCATCAAGACGAGCGAAGGCCGATTGTCGAATCGAATGCTGACGCACGCGAAGTCCGGATTGATGGACTGGTGCGTCGAGAACGTGAAGATCGAGCCGACCGCGACCGCGATCCGCGCGACGAAGCAGAACGCCGGCGATGCCAAGATCGACCCGGTGATGGCGCTTTTCGATGCGGTCAGTGTGATGGTGAAGAACCCAGAAACGACGGCTCCCGCAGAAATTTTTGCGCTCTGAAAGGCGAATAAATGAGGTCGGTCCCACTGATCCCGCGCCGTTCTGAGCCAATGGCGGCGGCCAACGACGACGAGGCGAAGGCGGTCGATTTCTCGCCTGAGATGTGGTCGGCGATCAACGGTGGCTGGGGACTGCCGACGAAGTCGGGCGCCCAGGTGTCGACCTCATCTGCGCTGCAGACGACTTCGTTCCATCGGGGCATCCTGGTCATTGCGGAAGGCATCGCGCAGCTGCCCGTCGAGCTCCACAAGCGGAGCGCAAAGGGCACCGAACCGGCGATCGACCATCCGGCCTATGACGTCCTACTTCACCGCGCCAACAACCTGCAGGATTCCTTCCAGTTCTGGCGCACCACGCTGATGCACGCCGCCGGCGCCGGCAACGGCGTCTCCTACAAGGTAGAACTCAACGGCCAGCTGAAGGAGCTGATCCCGGTTCGGCCGGAATGCGTGTCTATCAACCTGCCGAACCAGTTCAACTATGTCACCTACGACCTCACCTTCGAGGGCGGTGGCTTCGCGACTGTGGGTTCCGACCAGGTGCTGCATCTTCGTGGCCCTTCCTGGTCGCCATACAAGGGACTGGACCCAGCGGTTGTCGGCCGTGAAGCGATCGGTCTGTCGCGTTCAATCGAGGAGACGCAAGCCAAGTTGCACGCCAATGGGGCGCGTCCGAGTGGCGTCCTCGAGAGCGAGCAGAAGCTGAACAAAGCCCAGATCGATCTTCTGCGCACGCAGTGGCAGGAAAGCTTCGGTGGGGCGGCGCAAGCCGGCATGACGCCGGTCACGGCCGGCGGCTTGAAATGGAAACAGATCGCGCTGAGTGGCGTCGACGGCGAGCACCTCAACACCAGAAAGCACCAGATCGAAGAAATCGCTCGTCTGTTAGGTATCTTCCCGATCATGCTGGGGCATGCCGGTGATCAGTCGCCGACCTTCGCCAGTGCAGACGCCTTCCTCGAGGCGCACGTCCGTTACTCGCTGCAGCCCTGGATCAAAGCTGTCCGGTCCGGAGTGGAAACCCAGATCCTGACCAAGGACGAGCGGGCTGAGGGCTACTATTGCCGAATCGATACCTCCGAGCTGCTGCGGGGCTCGCTGAAGGATCGGACGGAATACTACAAGGCCGGTCTGGGCACGAATTCGTCGCCTGGTTGGCTGAAGCCGAACGAGGTCCGCGAGGACGACGGCTGGAACCCGGACGAAGATCCGAAGATGGATGAGGTCTGGCAGCCGGCCACCATGGCGCCAACTAGCCAGGAGCAGGGGAAGCCCGGGCCAACGGAAACCAAGTCGGCGCCTCGGACCCTCTACGTCTGCCGGCATCTCATCAACAGCGATGTCTTCTTGAAATGGGCGCGCGGCCAAGGCTTCAAGAACACTCTGCCGGCGGATGAGCTGCATGTGACGATCGCCTACAGCCGTTCTCGGCTGGACTGGATCGCTCTCGGAGAGAACTGGATCCAGAACAGCAAAGGCACGCTGACAATTGCGCCAGGAGGCCCTCGTGTTGTGGAGCCAATGGGGAAGGACGGCGCGGTTGCCTTGCTTTTTGCGTCGACCGACCTGTCCTGGCGCCACATGGCGATCCGGGAAGCCGGCGCATCATGGGATTGGCCGGAATACCAGCCGCACGTCACCATCACCATGGACGCCGCCGGCGTCGACCTCGCCAAGGTGGAACCATACCGCGGCGAACTGAAGTTCGGTCCCGAGATCTTCTCGGAAATTGATGAGCACCGCGCCGACAGCGGCCCAGCGACGGAGTGATCTGACATGGAAATCGGCTGCATCGGCGCGGCGTTCGAGGCGAAGTTCGCGGACAGCGATGCCTCACCTGGCTCATTCGAAGGCTACGGCGCCGTATTCGGCAACATTGACAGCCATGGTGATATCATCGAGCCCGGTGCCTTCGCTAAGTCTCTGCTCGATCGCCAACGGGAGGGTCGGGGGCTGCCGCCCATGTACAAAATGCATGGCGGCAAGATCTTCCCAGGCAATAGACACGAGCCGGTCGGCGTGTGGGACGCGATGTCCGAGGATGCCGCTGGTCTGCATGTCAAAGGCCGTCTCATCGGGCTCGATACCGACCAAGGAAAGTGGAACTATGCACAACTGAAAGAAGGCGGTCTGAAGGGGTTGTCGATCGGGTTCAGTGTGCCAGCCTACGGCGCTCGTAGCGGATCGGGGAAAGCCGGCGAGCCCAAGCGCTTCTTAAAGGCGCTCAATCTCAAAGAAGTCTCCCTGGTCGACGATCCGTCGAACGCTCTTTCGCAAGTCTACCGGATGAAGAGCCGCGCTGAAGATGGCGAGGACTTCGCCGACGAGATCAAGACCATTCGTGAATTCGAGGACTTCCTACGGGATGTAGGCGGTTACTCGCATGCTGCCGCCAAGGCGATCGCCGCCGGCGGCTTCAAGGCTCAACTGGACCCTCGGGATGAGGACAGGGAAAGCGTCGTCGCGGCCATCATTGCCGATGCCGCAAACCGCATCCGGGGCAAGTAGCCCCTTCATTCAACCGAGGATACCCAAATGAAACTCTCCACCATGCTCATGGTGGCGTGCGCGGTCGCGCTTGCCATCACCACCGCCGTTGCGCCTGACGCCATCGCGGCCGTTTTCGCTTTCGCTCAGTCCGGGCACACTGGCTCCGGAATGATCATCGCCTCGGCCGCGGCCGCCGCGATCGACCCCGAGGAGCTGAAGAAGGCGATCAGCCCCGTCATGACCGCCTTCGAGGAGTTCAAGACCACTAACGACAACCGCCTCAAGGAGATCGAGAAGAAAGGCGCCGCCGACGTCATCACGACGGAGAAGCTCACCAAGATCGAGGCGACGCTTCAGCAGTACGAGGGCATCAACCAGAAGCTGACCATGGCCGAACAGCAGGCCAAGGCCGCCAAGGAGGCCTCGGAGCGCATCGAAGTCGCGCTAGCACGCCTGCCGGCCAACGATCGGAACCGCAAGGACGGCGACGAAGCCAAGGTCATGTTCAACAGCTGGTGCAAGGCTGTCGTTCGCGCCCATGCCGTCGGCGTCGTCAATCTTTCGACGGACGAACAGAAGGTGCTCGCGGATGTCACCGCGGAAGCCAAGGCCCTCAACGTCGGCACCGACACCGCGGCCGGCTATCTCGCGCCAACCGAATACGTCCGCGAGATCATCAAAGCGGTGACGCTGTCGAGCCCGGCCCGTGGTCTCGTTCGCGTCCGCAACACCGCGAACAAGGCGATCCAGATCCCGAAGCGCACCGGTCAGTTTGCGGCTCGCCGCGTTCACGAAACCGGGACGAAAACTGAAACGACCGGCCTCACCTACGGCCTCGAGGAGCTCACCGCTCCGGAGATGTACGCCTTGATCGACATCTCCAACCAGATGCTGGAGGATTCGGCCTTCGACATGGAAGCCGAGATCCGCGAGGAATCGGCGGAACAGTTCTCCGTCAAGGAAGGCGCCGAGTTCGTCTCCGGTACCGGCATCGGCGAATACGAAGGCATTCTGACCAATGGGTCGGTGGCGGAAACAGTCTCCGGTAGCGCGGCGACAATCGCTGACGCCGACGGCCAGGCCAACGGTCTGCTGACGCTGAAGCATGCCATCAAGACGGCATATGCGGCGAACGCGACCTGGATCATGAACCGCACCACGATCGGTTCGGTCCGCAAGCTGAAGGATGGCCAGAAAAACTACATCTGGATGCCGGGCATCGCGCAGGGCAAGCCGAACTCGATCGACGGCGATCCCTATGCGGAGTTCCCCGACATGCCGTCGGAAGGCGCCGGCCTCTATCCGATCGCGTATGGCGATTATCGCAGGGCCTACACGATCGTCGATCGTATCGCGATGGAGATGCTTCGCGATCCCTATACCCAGGCGACCAGCGGCAACATCCGCTTCATCTTCCGTCGCCGCACCGGCGGCAAGGTGGTGCTCGCCGAGGCGATCCGCAAGCTGAAGTGCTCGGCCTGACGGTCTGACGGTCCCCTCTCGGGACCGACGGGGCTCGCCGCAATGGCGGGCCTCAATACCCTCACAATCCCCGAAACTCCATTCAGGAGAAATTCCAATGGACGACCTCTACAGCGGTCTCAACGTGATCCGCGCCATCGCGCCGGTTGCGGTCGGCACCACCGGCACCGGCCAGACCGGAAAGATCATCGACCGGAAAGGCTATATCGGCCCGGTGTTGTTCGACATCGGTTATGGTTCAATCACCGCCACCAACGCGACGCTGAGCGTCACGGTGAAGGAAGGTGACGTCACCGGCACTCTCACCTCCGTAGCCGATGCTGATCTTATCGGCACCGAGTCGGCTGCGGGCATCGCTGCGGGCACGCCGCGTACCTCCAACGCCAATAAGCTCGTCGCTAAGAAAATCGCCTACAAGGGCGGCAAGCGATACGCCCAGATCAACATCAGGTCGACCGTCACCGCCGGCACCCTGATTTCCGCCAACGCAATCCAGCAGGCCGCCAGCAAGCCGGCATCCTAACCCAGTGAAATAGCGCGCCGGTCTCACCCGGCGCGCCTCCGATTCTCGATCAACCCGCGCGCGGAGACAGTGATGGCAACCGAACTTATCGCTGCAGGGGTAACCGCTGCAAACTCAGCCGATCTGGTCGTCGCGGCCGGCACGCCGGTCACCGTTGGTCTCAAGGGTGCCGCTGCTGGCGCCCAGGTGCAGATCTATCTCAAGGATGATGCTGCGGCTTACAATCTTGTCGGCCAGCTCACCGCCTACGCGCCTGCAACCTCGATCACCGCCGCCGGCACCTATCGGTTCACGCGCGTCGCTGGAGCCTCTTGCGGGGTGTTCTCGGCTTAATCGGGGTAACGGTTATGGGTTTGTTTCAACCGTTAATGCGCGGGCTGTTTGCGCCGCTGATGGGTCCGTTGAGTGGTGGTGGGGGTGTCACTACGCGGTCTCAGGCCGCTTCGCGGTTCGGATCGCGGGCAGACGGCATTGTCCTGAGCTTCGTTGATGATACGTTCTATGCCGCCACAGGCTATTACGGATCGGCACAGGTCAAAGACACGGCTACGCCGGCCAACGAATACAACAGCCATCCGTTTGGCTTGGTGACTTATGCGACCCCGACTGTGAAGCTGCTTCGCGGATCGAACGGCCTCTATCGTTATCAGAAGCACAATTTGTTTCTGAATTCCGGCGCTCCGGTCACGCAAAGTATTGGCTCCATAGTGGTCAATGCAACCTATCAGGTGCTTGTCACTGGTTCAGGTACGGTCACCCTGACGGGGTCGGGCACTGGCGTTGCGTCGGCTGGCTCTCCGGTGTCGTTTACCGCATCGTCAGTCACTCTGACATGCACCGTGGCAGGCGGCCCGACAACGGTTCAAGTCGTTAGGACTCCGGTCGAAGCCGGCTATGTGGCCACAACTGCCGCGAAACGGTATGACCTGCCATTCGAGTGGGACGAGTTCGGTAATCTGCTTGGTGTTCTGTCCGAGCAGCAGCGCATAAATCTAGCCTTGTGGGGTTCCGATCTCGCCAACGCCGCGTGGGTCAAGACGAACGTCACAGCGGCGAAGACGGCAACCGGTATTACTGGTGTTGCCAACAGCGCGACAACCCTAACCGCGACAGCGGGTGCAGGAACAGTTCTTCAGACCATCACGAGCGCTTCGGCGCTGAGGCTTACCTATTGCTGGATCAAGCGCCGCACCGGCGGCGGCACGGTGGAGATGACGCAAGACAACGGCGCGACCTGGGCGGCGGTCACTGTGACAAGCGATTGGACCATGGTGTCGATCGCGGCTGCGACCTTGGCTAACCCGATCCTCGGCCTGCGCCTTGGGACCAATGGCGACGCCGTTGATGTCGAGCTTTTTCAGCATATCACCGGGATTTCATTCACGTCCTCACCAATTGAGACGTTCGCAGTAACCGCTACCCGTCTTGGCGATAATATGGTTGCGCAAGGGGTTTTCCCTGTCAGCCAAACCGAAGGGACGATAGGCGGGCAGTTCGAGGTCTCAAGGCAGGGCTTGGCTTCATCGAGAGGCATGGATGTTTCGGCATCGACATTCAGCAACGCCTTCTACATTGTTTCCGAAGCCAGCAGCACGACATTTAACGTCTTCGACGGCACCCTTCAGGCGCAACTGGTTCTCAATGGCTACACCGCTGGGCTTTTTACCCGTATTTCTGGTTCTGCTGCACCGAATGATTTCCGGACATACCAGGATGGCGTTCCATCAACGGGGAATCCCGATGTGTCCGGCACCTTCATTGGTGCCGCACTAGAAAAGCTTGGCATCGGAAACCGGGGCAATAGTTCCCTTCATCTGGAGGGTCACGTCAAGGAAGCATTCTATTTCCCTGCCACTTCGACCGATGACGAGCTTGCAGCGCTCAACACGCCTGTCGGCTCCGTGGAAAAGGCGCAGAGCATCCATTTGCTTGGTGATAGCTTCCTTAACGGCACGGGGCTTCAGCTTTATGTCGCCAGCGCCTTGGACGACAAGGTCCGCTCCGTCAGCAAGGACGGTGTCGGCGGCTCTAGCTTGGCCGCGCAAAAGATCAGGTTCGACGCAACACCGTGGTATTACGATCACATCCTTGTCATCATGGACGGCGGGTTGTCGGACGATCTGGCGACGGCGCAGGCGGCAATCCAAGCGGAAATTGCGCACCTGACGCATGATCGCTGGCTGTTTATCGAAGGCGGTTACGGCCCAGGCACACAAGAGACAGGAATGCCAGAGCGCCTCGTGATCGAGTCTATCCATGACTGGATCAACACGACCTATCCAGGCCATTTCGTACCGACACTCGCGATCATGCAGTCATATAGCCTTGGCGATGCGCCAGACCTAGCGGCCGTGGCGGCGGGCTTGTGGCCGACCTCGCAGACCTCTGACGGCCTGCATCCAAACGCCAGCGGACAGGCGCATCTTTCGCAGATCATCGCAGACGCGATAACTGCGGCTGGCTGGTAGTACACACACCAACACAAAACAGGAGGCCACATGGCCGACATTACGATTACCGCCAGCGCTGTGTTGGCATCATCCACTGCCACCGTTGAAAACGGCACGGCAGGAGCCGCAGTCACGGCCGGACTTGTAACGGGTGAGGACGCGACCAACTGGCGCGATGGCACCTTCTTGGGTATCGGCCTCCAATTCGTTCCTGACGAGCCGATCTAGTCTCCCTTGCAGCTAAACGGAACGTTCTCGGGAGTGCTTCGGATATGAACATGCATGCCGCCCAGGGCGAACTCGCCAACGGCGAACGTCAGGTCTCGCCGACAATCGACGGAATCCGTCGCGATCATACTGCGCGCTATGAATTTGCGGCAAAACAGTTCCGTAAGCCATCGCGCCTCGTCGATCTCGCCTGCGGCGTCGGCTACGGCTCGGCTATCCTCGCCGATGCCGGCCATACCGTCGTCGGCATCGACCGCAGCGAAGCCGCGATCGACTATGGCCGAGCGCACTTTCACCGCGATAAGGTCGCGCTGCGCGCCGGCGACGTGATGGAGGCGGAGGGTTTCGTAGCGAATTCGTTCGATGCTGCCGTCTGTTTCGAGACGATCGAGCACCTGGCGGACCCTCTGCCGATGCTCAAGGCGCTTCATGCGGTGGCGCCGCGGCTGGTCGCCAGCGTGCCAAACGAGACCGTATTCCCGCACCGCGGTCGGATCCTGCACCATCACCGCCACTATACCCGGGCGGAGTTCGCCGAGCTGCTCGAAAGCGCGGGCTGGCGTGTCACCGGCTGGTTCGGCCAGGTCGGACCGGAATCGGAAGTCGAGCCCGATGTTGAGGGCCGCACGATTGTCGTGACCGCTTCTCGCGCCGGCAAAGGGAAGCGGAAGAGTTTGGCGCCGAAGTCAGTCGCGGTTGCCGCCGCGCCGGCGCCAGCGCTGCCGGCACCAGAGCACGTCGTTATTCTGGGCCTTGGCCCGTCGCTGGAGGCCTATGTCGACATGGTGAAGCGGCTCGGCGGCCGGCATGCGCTCTCCGACGAGGTGTGGGGGATCAATGCTGTCGCCGGCGTCATCCAGTGCGACCGGGTCTTCCATATGGATGATGTCCGCGTCCAAGAGGCCCGGGCAGCAGCTCGGCCGGACAGCAACATCGCGCGCATGCTGGAATGGATGCGCAAGCACCCCGGCCCGATCTACACCAGCCAGGTGCACTCCGGCTATCCCGGCCTGGTCGCGTTCCCGCTCGAGGAAGTGATCAACTCGTGCGGCTGGGCCTATTTCAATTCGACGGCGGCTTACGCGATCGCCTATGCCGTCCATATCGGAGTCAAGAAGATCAGCATCTGGGGCGCCGACTTCACCTATGCGAACAGCCACCAGGCCGAAAAAGGTCGCGCCTGCGTCGAGTTCCATCTCGGCATCGCAGCGGAGCGCGGAATCGAGATCGGGTTCCCAGCGCAGACTTCGCTGATGGATGCCAACGCACCGATAACAGATCGCCTCTACGGCTACGATCTGGTCGATCTTTCCTTCGAAGACACCGGCGAACGGCACGTCGTTACGATGGTGCCGCACGACAGGCTGCCGACCGCCGACGCCATTGAGGCGCGCTACGATCACGCCAAGCATCCCAATCCCCTCGTGAAGGGCTAACCCTGAAAGGACAATCCCATGTCAGGAATGAAAGCAGTGTCGGTCCTCATGTCGGTCCGCGTCGCCGAAATCGGCAATCTGTACGGCCGCGAGATCATCAAGGGAACCGACGACGAGATCCCCGCCGAGCTGTTCGGGGATCTTGAGGCCGCGGGTTATGTCGCGGAGCGCGGCGGCAAAACGATGAAAGTCGCCCTGCGCGATGATGGTCCCACCATCGCCGAGTACGTGGCCGCCGGCTATCCGGCATCGAACTATCCTCCGGAAGGCTACGCCTCGCGGAGCACGCCTGAGGAAATCGCGGATGCTGTGAAGGCTGCCAAGGCGGACGAGAAAGCCGCAAAGGCAGCCGCTAAGAAGCGCGATGCCATCCTGGCGGACTTGGCCGGCCTATCCGACGAAGACCTCGCCAAAGTCGTCGACGCCGAGAAGATCGCCGTCGTCGATGGCGACAGCAAGGAAGTCGTTGTTGGCAAGATCGCCGACGCCCGCATGGCGGCGCAGGGCTGATCCATGCATTCCGTCCTGGTGGTCACTACGCCGGCGAGTGACCGCTCGCTGCTGACCCAAGCCGAACGCCGTGAGGCAATCGGCGTGACCGATTCAAGTCAGGACACCAAGCTTGCGGCGCTCGATCTGCGTCTCGGCGCTGCCATCGTGGCGGAATGCAGGATCGCCATCGGCGCTGGCGCCGAGCCGACGCTGTTGCAGGAAACGCTGACAGAGACCTGTCGCAGAGTTGACGCCAACGTCATCGTGCTGGCGCGGCGACACAACGTCGAGATCACCAGCCTGATCGAGGACGGTGCCACGCTAAACAGTGATGTCGGTTTCACGGTCGATCCCGAATCCGGTCTGGTGACCAGGCTTTCCGGCGACTGTCCTCGGCGCTGGTGCGCGGCAAAGGTCGTGGTCGTCTACAAGGCCGGCTTCGTCACTGTGCCGGGCGATCTCAAGATGGCCGCAATGGATTTCATGCGGCTGGCGTGGTCGGAAAGCGGCCGAGATCCCGCATTGAAGAGCCTTATCATCGATGAGCCTGATGTCGAGCGGATCGAGAGGACCTGGTGGGTCGGTTCCGTTCCCGGCCAGTCGAATGAAGGGGCGGTTCCCGATATCGTCGCCGGCCAGCTGGCCCGCTTCCGAAACTATCCGATCGGCTGATGGTCGACCTCTCCGACACGCCGGCCGGCACCATCGCCAGGCTTGACGACGCCCTCTCGCGCCGCGGCCAGGACGTGAAACTGCGAAAATCGAACACCGCGACGGGCGAGGTCACGGTCAAGGCTAGGGTTCGGTTCTACAAGCCAGCGGAATTGGTTGGGATCATCCAGCAGGGCGACAGCAAGGTCGTTATCTCGCCCACGGGCTTGACCTCGTTCGGCGTACCGCCGGCTAATGGCTATGTCATCGTCGACGACATCCCGCGCCGGATCATTGCGCCAACTCCGATCAGGGTTGCGGGCACCCTCGTCCGCATCGAATTGCAGGTTCGGGGCTGATGGCTCGCATCCAATCCGGCGCGAACGTCTTCACCATCGCGGCGCAGAAGACGCTTGCGGCGACACAAAAGCTCGTCGTCGAGGTGGCGAAGCGCGAGCATGCCAAGGTCATGAGTACCGATCCCCGGCCGGGATCGTTCACCCGCATCGTCGACGGCCGAAAGGATGCCCAGGAAGAGGCGGTCAAGCCGAACGGCGTCATCGTCTACACCTATTCGCGTCTTGATGAAGTCGTCAGGTTCGCGATGCAGACCCTGTTCGACCTCTCGCCGGTGTTGTCCGGCGAATACCGCAACGCGCATACCCTCTTCGTCAACGGGCAGGAGGTCTCCAACCTCGCCAACTACAGGCCCGGCGACGACATCGCGATAACAAACTACGTGCCCTACAGCCGCAAGATCGAGGTCGGCAAAATGAAGATGCGGGTTCCGGGCTCCGACGGCGTCTATCAGCAGGCCAGGCGCATCGTGCTTGCCCGGTTCGGCAACATGGCTTCGATCCGCTTCACTTTCCGCGGCATCGTCTCCGGCCACCAGGTCAACGGCGCCTCATTGCCGCCGAACCTGAAGAAGCGCAATCGCAAGGGCCAATACGTTGCCGTCGGCAAGCAGGCCCACAACCAGCGCGACCTTCGCTTCCCCGTCCTCGAGATATCCGAGCGCTGAAATGGCCGATTACGCGGGGGCGAAGGCTGCGATCAAAGCGCGGCTCGAAGCTGGCTGGACGACAACCAGGAAGACCTACCAAAACGAACAGCCCGCGGAACCATGGCCGCCAGTCGACGCCAACAAAGTCCTCTTGCCATGGGTCAATCTGGAAATACACAGCACCGGCAGCCAGATCTGGACCTTCGGTACCGAAGGCAATCGGGGCTGGCGTTACGACGGGACCATCATGGTGCACGTCTTCGCGCCGGTCGGCTCCGGCGATGCCCTTGCCGATCAGTACGCCCTTGCGATCGGCGAGCTCTTTCGAGCCGCAAAATTCTACGACGACGGGCTCGGCTCATACATCCGAACGCTTGCCCCCGGAATCGACGACGGCGGCACAGGCGATGACGACGGGACGACGTTCCGCGTCACCATGACAGTCGATTTCACATACTGGCACCGCGGCTGATCGATCCGCACACTCAAGGAGACCTAGATCATGGCGTATCAGGAACAGTGGAACGGCTATACCGCGCGGAAAATCCAGTCCGCGAAGGGCTCTCAAGCCAGCGGCTCGGATGCAATCGTGCTTCGCCAGACCGGCGGCCAGGGTGGTCGCATGTCGAAGGCGGCGATCGAGAGCCAGGAGGTGCGGCGCGACGGCTTGTCGACGCGGGGTCGGCATGGCTTGCAGAAAACCAATGGTGCCTACACCAGCGAGCTTTCGCTTGGTGGTTTCGACGACATCCTGCAGGCGGTGATGCGTGGCACCTGGTCGGCGGCAAATCTCCAGCTCACTCAGGCCGATTTCACGTCGATCACGACCGGCGCCAATACGATTGTGCTGACCTCCGGCTCGCCGATCGCGCTGGGCCTTCGCGTCGGCGACGTCATCCGCATCAGCAACCAGGCGACGTCGACCACAAACAACAACGTCAACCTGCGTATCACCGGCCTGACCGCGACCACCATCACCGTGGCGGAAACCCTGGTCGTCAACGCCGTAGCGGACACCACTTGCGAGATCACCCGCACCGGCCGCGTTCTGGTCAATCCCGGCTCCGGCAACCTGGTGAAGCGCTATTTCACGGTCGAGGAATACGAATACGATCTCGATCAATCCGAGCTGTTCACCGATTGCGTGTGGGGTTCCTACAAGATCACCATGGCGCCCAATGGCTTGCTGACGCTCGATACGTCATGGGTCGGCACCGGGCAGTTCGAGGCATTGGCATCCGGCAGTTCGCCGATGTTCACGTCGCCGGTGACATCGACGGGTGTCCCCTTGGCTGTGGTAGAGGCCAAGCTGCGGCTCGGCACTACCGACCTGCTCGATCTCACGTCGTTCGACATCACGGTCGACATCCAGCCGTCGGCGCCGGACGTTATCAGCTCCAGCCCCTACGCGCCGGACGTGTTCAACGGCTCCGAAATGGTGACCATGAACCTGTCGATCCTGCGCAAGGATCTGTTGTCTGTGGCTGATTTCATCGACGAGACGCCGCTTTCCCTGCATGTGCTGGCCGAGGAGAACGAGAGCGCACCGAAGGACTTTTTCTCGCTGTTCGTCGGCAACTTCACGCTCGGTTCCGTCGACAAGTCGGCTCTGGCCAAGGCGGGCGGTCCCCGCACGCAGTCGATCTCAGTGCCACCGGCCCTCGTCGGCGTCGATGCGACCGGCGCCGGCCACGATGCCAGCCAGGTCAAGCTGCAGATCTCGAACGCTACTTAATCTGCCACCGCCCTGACGAAAGGAAACTTTGCATGGACCCGCTTGAAAAATCGGTGCGTGACGCCGCGTCCGCACTCAAGAAAGCGATCACGGCGGCCGAGGCTGCCGGCTATCGTGTCATCATGCCGCGGCTCGCCGCCGACCTCGATGCCATCGTGGTGAGCTCCACCGCCAAGAACACGAAGCCGGCGGATGCCAAAACCGCCAAAGAGCCGGCCGTCAAGAAATCCTGACCGACATCAGGACAAGCATTGCGCGCAGTGGCGGGCGGCATGTCGGTGCCGCCCGTTCCCACCTTCCGACAAAGGACAGACCAATGAAAACCGATGAAGTGACAGAGATCGGCTCGCTCGATGCCCTCGACGAAGCCCCCATGGACGTTGTGATCAACGGCAAGGTGACGACCTGGGTATGGACGTTCGCCGGGCCTGGTCACGAGAAGACGGTGGAACAATCCAATCGTATCGCGCGTCAGCGTCTTCATGAGGAAGCACGCAAGGAGCAGGCAGTCGTCAACGGCAAGAAGTGGATCGCCGAAGAGCCGACGCCGAATGAGGTCCGTGAAAAGAACGTCAACTGGATCGTCGGCCGACTCCTGGGTTGGACGCCGGTCAAGATTGATGGCGAGATGCTGACCTATTCCGAAGATGCGGCGCGCAAGCTGCTCGCCGATCCTCGCAAATCAGCGATCTACGTGCAGGCGCTGGAATTCCTTGCCGCCGACACCTCTTTTACGCCGCGCTCCGCGACGACCTGATCGCGTTCGCGGAGCGCGAATTTGCGCTCTCTGTCCTTGATGAAAAGGGCACCTCCTACCGGCAGACACTGTCCGGGCTCCTTGACCGCCCCCGTCTTTCCGAGGAACGCCGGGCCGCACTGGAAGCCGAGCTTGCCTGCCCGCCATTGCCAGCGGCGCTGGAATATCTCTGGCAGGCGTTCCTGCGGCTTTCCAATAGGCGCGGCGCGGCAAGAACCTGGTCGTGGGCCGATCTGGATGCCTTCCAGCGCGCCACAGGCCTGCGGCTGGCGCCTTGGGAAGTCGAGATCGTCGAGAAGCTCGACCGTCTCTACCTGGCCGAGGACGGCAAGAGCCGGCAGACTTAAATGCCAGCAGTGGTTACCGACCGCTGATCCGCTGTGAAATGAAGCGTTGCTTGTCAGCTTGGGCCCACTTGCTGGTATCGACGGGGAATTCTGCGGCATCCGAGATCATGGCCTCTATACCGAGGTTTCTGCGGATGTCGTTCTTGTGGGCCTGGACCAGGCCGGGGATCAGGAAGGCATCGACAAGCGCCCAAATTGCGACTCCAGCCAATAGAACGGTGCCGCCGACCGGCGCGGACAAGATACCAATGACCGCCAGCGCCAGCATGGCGGCTCCGCTGCCTTTTCTGCCCAAATAGAACCGGTGGGCACCTAGCAAGCCCAGAAAAAACCAAAGCACGTAAGCGACCCCGATCGACTTGGCTTCATTCGCCACCCGTTGCTCGATCAGAATTTGTTGCTGTGTCGATAATCCCATAACTCGTCCCTCCCCTCGAAAGGGAGGACGGTAATCCAACATTGTAACCGGAGCAACGATGGCCGACGAACGCGTTGTCACCGAACTTGTCATCGACGCCCGAGGCGCCGAGGCGGGTTCGGCTGCCTATGTCCGCGCCATGGGCGCGGCACAGGCGGCGGTCGATCGCGTTCTCGATCGTGAGCAGGCGGCAACGGCCGCGATCGAAAAGCAGACCGCAGTCATGGTCGGCTCGACCGGTTCGATCACCGCAACGGCGCGCGCTTGGGACCGCCTGAAGGCGTCGGCCGATCCGGCGTTTCGCACCACTCAGATGATGGAGAAGGCACTGCTGACGGCGGATGCGGCGAGCAGGAAGCTCGGTGTATCGGAAGCAGAGCGTACCCGCGTCCTCGACCAGGTCAGGCTGAAAACCGATGCCGCCGCCGCCGCCGCCGAGGCACAGGCGCAAAGCTATCGAGAGCTGGCGGCCGCGGGCCGCGAGGCTCTTGCCGCAGAGCAGGCGCAGGCGAGCATCAACCGGACGCTCGGCATCGGCAATATCGGCGCCGGATCGGCGCGGGCGTCGGCATCCGTCTTCGCGGCCGAGCTCGACCGCTTCGACGAGATCGCAGCCCAAAAGGCGCAACAAGCCGGCCAGACCTTCGGGATCGACCTCGACCGCAGCCTTGTCGCCGGTACGACGAAATCGGCGCGCGATGCCGCATCGGTCTTTGCCGCCGAACTGGACCGGGTCGAGGACGTCGCGCGGCTGAAGGCGGCTCAGATCGGGGCTGCATTCCAGAGCGACCTCAACACATCCTTCGGCATCGGCGCCGGCGGCAGTTCGGCACGCGCCTCGGCCTCGATATTCGAGGAGGCAGGCCGTGAGGCCGACCTGATGGCATCAAAGGTTGCCGCACTGCGCGCCGAACTTAACCCGCTCGCCGCCGCTCAGGAGCGGGCCAACGCTGAACTGGCGGAATATGCCGTCATGGCGCAGAGGGGCGCGATTTCGGCCGAGGAATTGGCGGCTGCTCAAACTCTGGTGAAGACGCGATTCGATATCGCTTCGGCAGCGATCGGTCGCGGCAGCAAGCTTGCCTCCTTCGAAATGCGCAACCTGCAGTTCCAGATGATCGACATCGCGCAGTCGATTCCGCTGGCGTTCCAGTCGCCGCTCTACTTCCTGCAGAACATGGGGTTCCAGGTCGCCCAGATCGGTCAGATATTCATGGGCCGCGGCGGCTTCGCGGCTGCGATCGGCGAAATCGGCGGTATGCTCGGCGGCATGCTGTCGAGGGTTGCCAGGTTCGGTGCCGGGATAGCCGTCGGCGCCCTGGGCTTCGAAGCCATTCGCGATGCGGCAAGCGAGGCCGAAAACCGCACCGTAGGCTTCGGTGAAACGGGGCTGGCAATCTTCCAGACGCTTGGCTCTTACATCCGCGGTCAATTCGGGCCGGCCATTGATGCCGTAGGCTCCACCTTCGGCTACGTCTTCGAGAAGCTTGGCTCCGCGGCGGTCGACATCGCCGAACTGGTCATCAATGCGTTCCGCGCCGCCTTCCACGACATCACGGTGCTGTGGAACACGTTCCCCGATGTGCTTGGTGCTGCATTCGTCGGCGCCGCGAACACCGCCATTACGGCGCTCAACTACCTCGTCAAGAAGTCTTCCGATGCGGTCGACAGCATCATCACTGCGTTGAACCGGATCTCCGGCAGCGACGTCCCGCTGCTCAATGCGTCCGACCAGACCGTGGCACCGCTCGACAACCAGTACCTGGAGAACCTGAAAAAGGCTGTCGCCGACCGCAATGCGGCGATCGAAGAGATCATGTCGTCGACACCTCTCCGCGACTTCGCCGACGACGTCGTCGAGAAGATTCAGACCAACCATGCTTTGGAAGGCCTCGAGGCCCTCGGCAACGTCAGCTTCGACAAGTCGATCGGCGGCGCCAACGGCCTCGGTTCCGCCATAGGCGGCGTCGGCAAGGCAGCAAGCGGGGTATCGGTTCAGATCGGCGGCGTCGGCCAGGAGGTTATCAACGTCACCCGCGCATTCGAGGATGCGAAACGGGCGCAGCTCATCGGGTTGGAACAGTCGTCGCAGCAGCTGCAGACGATGAAGAACCAGGCCGAGGATATCCAGAAGACGCTCGATGTCGCCTCCCAAGCCTCCGTGACCGACGTATTCGGCGACGCGTTCTCTGGTGACGCCGATGCCGCCTCAGATGCCATCGATCGCACCGTGACGTCGATCGACAGGTTGTTTTCGGCTCTCGACACCGGCAATGTCTCGATCGGTTCGCTGCATGAGAGCCTCGATCTCATCCGGGAAAGCATGAAGCAGCTTGGCGGCGATCCGCGTGCCATCGACGCCTTCATCAACAAGATCATCAACGGCGAGCTCAAGGTTCGCGACCTTAGATCCGGTGTCGATAACCTGTCGGCCAGCATCAAGAACATCCCGAACAAGACGGTCACCATCACCGTCGTCACCAAGCAGGTCGGGTCGGGCACGCAGTCGCTCTATGATGTGCCAAACCAGAGCGGAGGCACCAGCACAGTTGGTGTCACCCGTTACGGTGGTGTCGCCGGCGAGCAGTCCGGCCCATCGATCACGTCGAATAGCGTCCCGCGCACGGGCGGCTACGGGAGCATGGGCGGGTCGGGCAATCCCGGCTCCACCACAGTCAACGTCACCCGTTTTGCCACCGGCGGCATGATCCATCCTGGCGACACCCAGCGGGTCTCGTTCTTCAAGTCACCGGAGGAGACCGTCGGCATCTTCACGCCGAACCAGGTGGATGCGCTGCAGGGAGGTCTGGCCGATCCGCAATCTGCCTTCACCGGTCGCGATGCGACGCGTGAACAGGACCGCCTATGGACGGTCCTCATGAACATCGAGGCGAACACCCGCAAAACGTTCGAAGGCATCGATAAGCTGGCATCCAGCGGCTACGGCAGTTCCAGTGGCTCGTCCTACGACGGCTCATCGTCCAGCAGCAGCGTCAGTGAGGACGACGCGCTCTCCGCGCGATACCGAAGAGTCCTCGCCAGCGTCAAAGCCAACTTTCATGCGGCTGGTATCGTCGGCAGTGGCATCACAGGCTATGGTCTCCAAGGTCTAAATGCCTCTCCCGAAACGATCGCTCGCAACATTGTCTATGGGGGCCAATCGCCGCTCGGCAGCGCCGGGGCGACGTCCTACGAGAGAAGCTCGGCGATCAACCAAAACTACGCCATGCGGAGCGTGTTTCGTGGCCAGAACGTCGGCTTCGATAGCGGCGGCATGATCGCGCCTGGCGACACTCAGAAGGTCGAATTCTTCAAGAACCCGAATGAGCGTGTCATCGTGGCGAGGCCCGATCAGTTCGAAGATCGGCGTTCCGGCTCGTCGAACTCCAGTGGCGGCGATCGTCCGATCCAGTTCAGCCAAGTCAACCGATGGGAAGGATCGGCGCCTCCTTCGAGGGAAAGCCTGGCCGAGATCCGCCGCGCCACTGCACTGGGTATTCAAGACGCTTTGAGGTCGATCCGTGGTCGATAATGTCATCCTGTCGGAATATGTTTCGGTCGGATTCAAGGGTGGGCCGCACTTTTCGACCGACAAGGTCACCGCGGTCAACAATCAGGAACGCCGCCTGCAGAACCAGTCGATCGCCAGGCACACCTATGCGTGGTCGCAGCGCAACGCTGATTCCGCCATCGTGGAAACGCTGCGCGCTTTCTGGTTCGATCGTCGCGGCGATTTCAAGGCCTGGCTGCTGAAGGACTGGACCGACTTCGAGATCGTCGACGGCGCCATTGGCATTGGCGATGGTGTCACCGCCGCCTACCAAGCCGCAAAAACCTACACGGCCGGATCCAATCCGTACGTCCGGATCATCCGCCACATCAAGTCCGGCACGCTAGTCGTCAAGGTCGACGGCGTCACCCAGACGCTGACGACGCATTACACGGTCAGCGCTACCGGGCTGATCACATTCACCGGCGGCAACATCCCGGCGCTCGACGCGATTATCTCGATCAGCTGCGAATTCTATGTCCCCGTCCGCTTCGATGGCGACGCCTTCATGGCGTCGATCCCGCAGTCTCTGCCGGATGTTCTCGATGTCGACGACGTCCAGGCCGTCGAGGTGATCCCGTGAGGGACTGGTCGGCAACGCTCGTCGCCATGCTGGCCGGCGAGGAGGTGACACGTTGTTTCATGATCGAGCTCGACAATCTGATCACGCCGGTGGTCAGGTTGACCGACCATGACGCCGACCTCACCGTCGGCATCGACACATTCGAACACTCGCCCGGTTTTGACGTCACCAAGTTCACGGTCTCGAATGGCGGCCGGCCTGCCGGCCTCGATATCTCGCTGCCATTCGATGCCGAGGGGCCGATCACCACCGATCACGTCAAGCGCGGCGCCTGGCGCGGCGCCGTCGTGACGGTATGGATCGCCGATTTCACCAACCCGTCGGATCGCGAGATCCTGGTGTCCGGCTTCATCGGTCTCACCGAGTTCAGCGACCGTCTGGCGGGTTCCATCGAGATCGTCACCAAAGCCGATGCTCTCGCCGACATCATCCTGCCGACAGTGCAGCCGAAGTGCAGCTATAAATTCGGCGGCGACCAATGCGGCGTCGATCTTGGTCCCTACACGCTGGCGGCGATCGTTGCTACGGTGACCAGCAACGCCAAATTCACCATCACGGTGACCAACCCGGACGCGCTCGACTTCACCCATGGCGGCGTCACCTTCACATCCGGCGCCAATGAAGGCGCCAAGGATTGGGTCATGCTCTGGGTCTCCGGCACCGGTGTCGTGCAGATGGTGACCGGGTTCCCGTTCGACATCGAAGTCGGTGACACCTTGACCATCCACGCCGGCTGCCCGCTGTCTCGCGCCGGCTGCGTCAGCTACGACAACAAGAATCGCTATCCCGGCTTCGACTACACGCCGGGCGAATTGCTTGGATCGACCTGATGGTGTGGTTTGCGTCACCGGGCGCGCGGCCAGGCGCGCCGAGCTTCAGCTTCGGTCCGGTGAAACAGGACGCCACCAAGCAGCCGGAGGAGGTATCGGCAGACCGTTTCACGGTTTCAAAGGTGCTCGGCCGCTCGATCCCGGTCATCATCGGCACCGGCAAGGTTGATGGCATCCCGGTCATCGGCGGTGCGCTCACCGTCCCGGGGCCTACCAGCTACAACCAGGTGCAGATCAAGAACTATGAATCGCTCGGCGACTATCCGCCGGGCTCGAAGTGGCTGAAGGGTGACTACTTCTCGTCGAACGGGATTGTTCTGGTTCCGGTTGCCGGCGCGGCGGAGCAAGTCGCCGCGCTCGGCTATCTCCTGGCCTATGATCCGTTCGGCGACGGCTACGAACTGGTCCGCGTCGAGGTCGACGACGTCGTTGTCTATGACGCCGAAAACGGCGTCGGTGCCTCGGTCAGCTTCCGCTTCTATGGCGGCAACCACACCGAAGTCGACCCGATAACCTCGGGCGTCATCGGCGCCAACGCCGGTGCCTGGCAGAACTTCGCAATGATCTATCTCGACGGCTACGCCACCGACAGCGCGCCATCGGTCAAATGTGTCATCTCCAACGCCGCCGATGTCGATGACGCCGTTACCGAAGCTATCGAAGGCGCATACGCCGATCTGAACTGGTTCGAAACCGAAGCCGCCTATGACGTCGCGGATGGGTTGATCTACCAGTATGTGTCGGACGGCGGTGACACGCTGCATGTGCTCAGTGTCGACAGCCGGGCGGAACTTTACCAAGTGCCATGGCCGACATCTGCGCTAACCTCACCCGGATCCTTCGTCGTGCTGCCTGGAACCGGCTTTCTGCTTGCTTCGTCCTATCAGGTCAGCGCCTCTTACGAAGTTGGCCTGATCAACGCCGCCAACGGCGAGGCCGTGGTGATCACGGCGCCGAGCGGCAGCAAGGATTGGGAGGCAATCGCGTGGTTCCATGCCATCAGCACGAGCGCGCCGGGTGTCTATCTTGTTCTCGGCCAATATCTGACCGTCCATACATCATCGACCGATGATGCGAACGCCGCGATCGCGGTCTGCAATACCGTCAACGGAACGGTCGAGATCATCGATCTTTCGGTGACCTATGACGGATGGAGCTATGCCTGTCGCGGCAGGGTAGGCCCGGGATCGGCATCGTTCTTCATCGTCAAATGGGACTACACCAGCAGCGAATTTTCCAACGCCACGATCAGCGAGATCGTCTGGCAGGACGGCCTTGTTTCAGTCACCGACATCTACACCGTCCCGGCCGGGCTTGCTCGCGGCGTCGCCTACGACCCGATGACCGGCTATCTGGTGATCCCTGCCGTCAATTCCGGCGTGCATTCGATCTATATCGTCGATCCGGCGACAGGGGTGCTGATCAGGACGATTAGCACGGCACGCGATTTCGACCTCAATTCGGATTACGGGTATTATACGTCAAACCGCCTCTTCCCGTCATTCGGGAGCGTGTTCCTGATCGAGCGCACCGACAAGGACGTCTATCTTCTCAACCTGTCGAGCTTCGCTCTGATCAAATACGCCGAATATCCGTACACCTCTCCCGAACTCGGTATCTACGACCAGAGCCGCAATTCATGGCTGGCTCCTGATGGCACCCCGTGGTCATGGACGATCCACAAATCGGCGCTGGCGACACCGCAGTCCGTTCCGCTTGAAACCATTCTGACCAAAGCCTCTTTCCTCGTCGGCTACGGTCCATCGGAACTCACCTTCGAAGGGCTTTCCGGCCTGTCTGGCTATGGGCTCGGCATTTACAGCAACACCAACATCAGGACCGTTATTCAGTCCGTCGCCGACATCTACGGGTTTTCCTTCGCCGACACCGGCAACGGCTTCTATTTCAAGAAGCCGGGCCGCGACGCCTCCTTCGCGCTCGATGCCGCGCTGACCACCGCCGACCTCGTCTTCGGCGAAGATGCCGCGGTCAACAGTAAGGATGAGGCGACGATCCGCACTGTGTCCCGCGTCGAGCTCGAATATATCTCCAGGGAACAAGGCTACACCTCGCGGCCGGCATCCTTCACCATGCCGGCGATCACCAACTCGATCCGGGTGGAACAATATTCGACGCCGCTGGTGCTGTCGGATCAGGATGCGCAGACCTTCGTCACCGAAAAGTTCTTCGAGCTGCAGGCGAGACGTCGCGCCCATTCGTTCTCGCTGACCGGCAAGCCCGCCTTTCTGCCTGGCGACGTCGTTTCGGTGCCGAGCGGAGCGATCACCTACACGGTACAGATCGACAGCGTCTCGCTCAACCGCAACATGGTCGCCGACATCGAGGCGATCGACTTCCAGACCGCGGTCTCGACCACGATAACCGCGGTGACGAACACCGGATATGGCGCCGTCCTGGCGGTCACCTTCGCGACGCAATACATCCATCTCGACGTCCCGCTGTTCCAGTATTCTGACGATGTCGCCGGCGCCGGGCTGGTGCAATATGGTGTTGTGGCATCACGCGGCCAGGCGAACTGGGCCGGCGGCATCCTGTATCGCGGCAACGTCACCTCAGATCTTGGCGCACAGGCCACCCAGGCGCCCCACGACGGCGTCATCGGCATCTGCACCACGGTGCTTGCGGCGCCTGGCGAATTCTTCGTCACCGATGATGTTTCCACCGTCACGGTTCGGATCACCAGCGGTGATGCCACGCTGTTCGTTGACGCCTCCGCATCGCAAGTCCTTCTTGGCGCCAACAATGCCTTCATCGGCAAGGATGGCCGCTGGGAGTGGGTCGGCTACAGGACGGCAGTCGATAACGGCGACGGCACCTTCACGCTCTCCGGCTTCACCGTGCGCGGCCGCCGAGGATCCGAGGTGCATTGCGGCAGTCATGCCGTCGGCGATTCCTTTGTGATGATCTCGTCGGCATGGCTGACCAAGCTCAGCCATCCGCTCAGCGATCTCGACGCCACGCTGTATTACCGGGCGATCGGCGCCGGGGCCGACCAGTTCAGCGGTGCCGTGCTGCCGCATGTCGTCACCGGTACCGCGGAAACACCCTATGCCGCCGTCAACGTCGCCGGCGCGCTGGATGGTGGTGACACCCTGATCAGCTTCGATCGCCGCAGCCGGCTACGGCCCTGGGAGATGTTCGCGGTGTCGCCCGACAATGGTGAGGCCACGCAGTCCTTCGAGGTCGATGTCTATGATGGTGTCGATGTGGTCCGCACCATCACGGCGACATCGCTGCCGGTCACCTACCTCGCCGCCGACAAGGTCACCGACTTCGGGACCCCGCCGGCCGAGGCCGATATCAAGGTCTACCAGATGTCGGCCACCGTAGGCCGCGGTTACGCCGCCGACGCCACCATCCCGCTCTGAGGATTTCGATATGACCAACAATCTCGGCCGGACGCTGGTGGCGACCGGGCAGGCCGACAACGGCGTCGTCGCCATCAACGATTCCGATGGTGCGCTTGACGCCAAGCTGACCGCGTTCCTGACGATTGCTGTCGACAGCACGTCGGAAAGCCTGACGGCGGCACAGATCAGAGGTTACGCCGGGTTCATCCTGACCGACTCGACACCTGGCGGCGCCGTCACGTTGACGCTGCCGGCCAATTCGGTCGGTCGGTTCGGTGTAGTCAACAGTTGCGGCCAGACGGTGACGGTGACGATTTCCGGCCAGTCCGTGACGGCGCCGACAATCGCCGACGGCAAGAGCGATACGCTGATCAGCGACGGCGTCAACGTCCGCTACGCCTCGAGCTATGCCGTCCGCAGCTCCGATGCCTCGCGTATCGTCGAGATCAGCCAGATCGCCTACGACGCGCTGTCGCCTGCGGACGCCGACACGGTCTACCTCATCACCAGCTAAGGATCATTGGAAATGGCAGCGTTCAACAAATTCCAGTCGTTCGTCGAGGCGCTGGCCGAGAAGGTCCACAACCTCGGCGCCGATCAGCTCGTCGTCGCGCTCTGCGCGGCTGCGAATGCGCCGGTGGCGGGCAATTCGGTTCTGGCCGATCTGACGCAGGTCGCCTACACCAACCTGTCGTCGCGCAACATCACCACGTCGGCCTCGGCGCAGACCGCCGGCACCTACAAGCTGACGCTGGCAGACCTGGTGCTGACCGCGTCCGGCGGATCGGTCGCGGCGTTTCGATACATCGTGATCTATAACGATACGCCGACCTCGCCGGCCGACCCGCTGATCGGCTGGTATGACTACGGCTCCGATCTCACCCTTGCCGACGGCGAAAGCCTGACGATCGACTTCGATGGTTCGGCCGGCGTCCTGACGATCGCGTAAAGCAGCCATGGCCGGCTTGAAGCTTGGCGCGACGTCGCCGCTGAAGGTGTATCTCGGCGCCACTGCGGTGTCGAAGATCTATTTTGGCGCCACCGAAATCTGGGCCGCCGGCGGGAGCGGTGCGACGCTTGTTGCTGCGGCGGGTTCCTTCGCACTCACCGGCAGCACTGCGACGTTGAAGCGTGCCCTCAAGATGTCGGCGGCGGCCGGCAGCTTCATCCTTACCGGGAATCCCGCTACCCTTTTCCAGGGCATCCCGCCTCTCGTCGCGGATGCTGGTTCGTTTGTGCTTACGGGCAACGCGACGGCTCTCCTCTACGGCAGGCGTTTGGCGGCCGACGTCGGCGCCTTCGCCTTGACTGGGAATGCCGCCGGCCTGAAGCGGCAGTTTCGCATGGCCGCAGGAGCTGGAGCGTTCGCGTTGACCGGCAATGCGGCAACGCTGACAACCGGGGCGCCTTTCCCACTCGTCAACGGCACAAACACCAGCCTCAATGACACCCTCGTCACGTCGCACACGGTCCTGCTGCCGGCCTCGATAACAGTTGGCGAACTGTTGATCATCGTCATCACGCTCGGCGGAGCATCCACGACACTTTCGACACCGGCCGGTTGGAACCAACTGTTTAAAGTCGAAGGATCGAGCCGGACATCCGCGGGATACTATCGGGTTGCCACGGGGTCCGAGGGGGCAAGCGTTTCGGTCACATCCGGGGCGACTCGCAAATCCAGGCATCAGTCCTTCCGTATTTCGAACTATCAGGGCACACCGGAAGCGACCGCAGCCAACTCGCTCAGCACCAATCCGGACCCGCCGACGCTTACTCCAAGCTGGGGCAGCGACGACGTGCTGTGGATTGCATTTGAGGGCCATCGCGGAGGGACGTCGTCGCCGACAACTGCGGCACCATCCGGCTATACGAACTTCGCTACAGGCACGACGACAGGAGCGGCCAACGATGATGCGGTATGTTCCACCGCAAGGCTTACCTCTGTCGCCTCATCGGAAAACCCTGGAGTCTTCACGGTGGTCAACAGCAACTGGGTCGCCGCGACGATGGCTATCCGTGGGACGTAGCTGCTGCTCATGTGCTCTGATCAGCATCTGCTTTAGATGCAGGGCTTTCTTTCGGGCGCCGGCTGGGCGCTTGTTAAAGATGACCACCATCGTCCAGCCATCGTCGGCCTTGATCGCCAGGGATAGGCTCCCTGGCATCGAACCAAGATGCCATGCAACTGCAGGTTCGAGGAACCAGCCGTACCCGTAGTTGATGCCTGTGTAGAAAGAAGGGGCCGGCGCCTTGGGCGGCAGCGGTCTGGCGCTGGAGGCAAACTGGAACAAACCCTCGGCGGTTGCTGACCATCCATAGGCGGCGCCTTTTGTGCGGTCGCTCAGGCTAAATCCCTCGATTCCAGCTAGGACTTTCTGGCTTGCATAATCGTCGTATCGCTGCCCGGACACGCGAGCGATCAGCAGGCCGAGCCAGCAATAGTTGAGGTTCGCGTATTCCCACTTTGTGCCGGGGGCGAAGTGGAGCGGGGTTGCGAGTTCCTCCTTGGCTATCAGCCAGCAATCGTCGCCGGTGTCTCTCTTGAAACTGACGGCATGGTCGAGGCCGGAAGTGTGTTGCAGCAGCATGCGGGGAGTGATGAGGCGGTAGCGATCGTCCTTTGCTCCGGCGAGTTCGTCTGGAAAGTATTTGGCGAGGCTGGCATCGAGATCGACAAGGCCGGCGTCGGCCAATTCGAAAACTGCGGCCGCCGTGATGGTCTTGGACAAAGACGCGATCGGCAGCGTCGCGTCAATTTTTAGATTCCCGAAACCGGCTTTCCGGACTGGCGACTGTCCGGCTGGCCCATAGGCAAAAACAGCACCATCAATATTTTCCTGCCGCATGAAATAGGCGACGACGTCCGCCGGAGTTCTTCGTTCGCGCCAGAATAGGGCTTCAGAGGCGATCGGCTTGACCGTAAAAAACGCCAAGGCAACGGAGCCGATAGCGCTGGCAATCAGAACGAAACGCTGGCGTCTGGTCATCACCAAGACTGCATCCCCAAGCCTGATGGCGGCCCGGCTTCGGGCTTCCTTGACGGGGGAGCGGGCAGCCGGGCCTTGGCCGACAGAAGTCAGACCCGGCGCGACACTGCCCCGACCAATCTGAAAACGCAACTTCCGCGATCACGCAACCTGCCCGCGAGGGCGGAAAGGAACTGCCATGCGCGTCGTCGACAACTGGCGGGCGGTGCTGAAGCACGCCTGGTCGGTTCGGCTGCTCTTTGTTGCGGCTGTGCTCTCCGGGCTCGAGGTGGCGCTGCCGCTGCTCCACGGCCTGCTGCCGATCTCGCCGCTCGTCTTCGCCGCTCTGTCGGGCCTCTGCGTCTGCGGCGCCTTCATCTCTCGCTTCGTCGTCCAGGAAAAACTCTCAGGAGATTCGAATGCCAAAAAATCAGATCAAGTCGAGTAGCCGCGCGAAGGCCGCGATCGCCGCCGTCATGGCGATGTCGAGCCTGGTCGGCGGCGCCTACTACGTCGTCCGCCCGAACCAGGAGCCTGTTCCGGCCGCTATCGTTCTCGCCTCCGGCACACTGGTCCAGCCGTGGGAAGGCCGGGAGCTCAGAGCCTACTACGACCGGATCGCCAAGCCGGCGGTCTGGACCATCTGTGATGGTGACACGGAGAACGTGAAGGCCGGCATGGTGGAAACGTCGGCCGGCTGCGACAAGCGGCTCCAGAAGCGGCTGACCAAGGATTTCTATCCTGGCCTCAAGAAGTGCATTGCCTCGTTCGACAAGAAGCCGGTGTCCTGGCAGGCGATGATGACCTCGCTTTCCTACAATGTCGGGGTCGGCGCGGCCTGCGGATCGACAGCCGCGCGGTTGGGCCGCGCCGGACAATATCAGGCGAGCTGCATCGCCGCGACCGCCTTCAACAAGGCTGGCGGCAAGATGATCATCGGCCTGGTGAAGCGGCGCGAGATGGGCGACGCCACTCGCATCGGCGAGGCCGAGCTCTGCGTGTCGGGGCTGAACTGATGACCGAGTTGAAGACATCGTGGTGGGAGCCGACCGATCATGATGCTTGATGTCAGTGTCTGTGTGCAGCCGAGAGCCGAAGACCGCGCTTTCATCGTCGTTTCCTGCCCGCTCAATGGGGAGTGCAAGTGGTCAGTCTGGAAGCGAGAGCCAGTCGGGGCGATGTGGACCTGGGACGGCAACGTCGAGGTGCCGACGATCCGGCCGTCAATCGATTGCCGGCAGGCCGGTTGCGGTCGGCATTTCTCCATCGAAGGCGGCAAAGCCGTCTCGCATCTCTGAGGTGATCTGAATGATGAAGCTCACTGATCTCGACCCGCGCTGGATCATGAAGGACGGCAAGCGCATCGGCTTTATCTTCCGATCGCCAACCCAGCGTGACAGACATCGCCAATATCAGTCCTGCTTTGAGACACCACCGTCGCATAAAGAGCAGTTCGAGATGTTCAACGACTTGGAGCAATACGGCGCCACCATCATCCAAGGCTGCAATCCCAATGCCAGATGGACGATTGCCGGCGGCATCGACACGGCGACTTTCGAAACGATGACCGTCACTCCGTCACTCGATGGCAGCCCTGGCGGTCTCTGGCATGGCTTCATCACCAACGGGCAGATCGTCGGAGGCATCTGATGAGCGACGAACAGGAAAAGCCGGCGCCGAAGAAGAAGGCCAGCTACATCGGCGTGCCGGCCGTGTTCAAGTTGGAGCTCGCCTGCAAGCACCTCAACGACGCCTATGGCGGCTTCGGCTGCTATGTCGTCGGCAGCGCCCTCGAGCGGCCAGACTGGCGGGATGTCGATGTCGTCCTGATCCTCGACGACAAGCAGTTCAAGCGCGAATTCCCGGCCGTCCGAGATTTCAGCACCGGCAACTTCGAATTCGATACCAAATGGCTGCTGCACGCCGTTGCCATCTCCGGTTGGTTGAAAGAGCAGACCGGTCTCCCAATCGACTTCAAGATCCAGCCGCAGACCTGGGCCAACGAGCGCCACCCGGGCACGCGGCATCCTCATGGTCTCCGTATTGCGAGGAGCAGTCGATGATCCCCGCGCTGATGGCTATGCCTTACGTCGGCCCATTCCTCGCCTTCGCGACCTCGCGCTTCGGCTTTCCGCTGATCGTCGCCGGCGGCATCGTCCTGGTCTATGAGGGCGTGCCCATCGGGCCGCTTCGCTACATTCCCTACGCCGGGCCGGCCCTGGCCTCGCTCGTCGACGGCCGTGTCGATCGCGAATACGCGCACGGCCAGCTCGCCGAACGCTTGGTCTGGCAGGAGCAGCAGCGAAAGGCACTCGCCCAGTTGGCTGCCAAGGCGGAGGCGAAGCAGAAAGAGATCGACGCCGCGGCTCAGGCTTATGTCGACCAACAGAACACCGACGCGGTTCGCATCGCCGACCTCGAGCAGGCGATCAGAGATCAGAAGGACGAAGACCTTGGCCCACCTGACCCCAAGTCGCCTGACCAAAAGACTGGCCCTGTGTGTCGCGCTGGCATTCCTGCAAGGGTGTCAACACAACTTGACGCCGTCGGCCGTTGACCCGCCGAAGCCGCATGTCGATCCCAGTGTGATGGCTGAATGCAAGGGCGTGGTGTCCATTCCGCACCGCTTCGTTCCCTATGACGAGCTCGTGCGTCTCCACGCGATCGATCGCCAGTCGCTTGGCGATTGCAAGCGCCGCGATCACGCCAAGGCTCTGACCATCAAGGCTTTGACGAAGTGAAGCTCTGGCTGACGGTCATGCTGATCTTCGCCGTGGTCTGCGTTATCGCGATCGCGATCCTTTCGAATTGAGCAGTGCATGGGGCGCGCGGGGACAAAATGGCGGACGAAAACATGGAAGTAGAGATCGCGCGCCTAGACGAAAGGCTGAAATCGATCGAGAGGATGCTGGTCGACGTCGTTGCCGGCCAGAAGGAAGCCATCAACGGCCGGCGCCGCGGTTATGAGGCGCAGGAGCGCACCGAACGCGAGATGATCGGCATCAATCACAGGCTGACCTCCGTCGAGAAAAGCGTCGAGGCGATCCGGCCGACGACCGTCGAGCTCGAGCGAGTCCGCGATCGCGTCGTCTTCGCTGGATCGCTCGGCAAGGTGCTGTGGGCGATCGGGAAGGGCGTCATCTCCGCTGCTGCCGGTGCAGCTGCCGCCTATTACGCTATGACTGGCCGGCCGCCGCCCTGATCATTTCCCATCGCCAGCAACATGATCGCCCGCCGTGCCGAAAGGTGCGGCGGGCTTTTTGCGTTCTTGGAACCGAAACGTTCAAAGTTTATTGAATCGGGTCTGTTGCGTTGGAGTTTGCATGAACGGGGCCAGGCTGACGTTTATCCCCCCGATGGAGCCCAAGCTGGTCGCCACGCCACCCGGCGGTGACGACTGGATTCACGAGATCAAGCTCGATGGCTACCGCGCCCAGGTCGTCATCAACAGCCCCGAGGATATCCGCGTTTTCACGAAGTCCGGCGCCGACTGGACGAGCAAGTTCACCGGCATCGTTGAGGCCGCCAGGGAGCTCGAGGTCGAGAATGCGATCATCGACGGCGAGGCTGTCGTTACCAATGAGGCCGGGCTGCCGGATTTCGGCGCGCTCCAAAAGGCCGTCCACAACGATCCTTACGCCATGATCCTCGGCGCCTTCGACATCCTTCATCTCGACGGCCACGACCTGCGCGACATCGGCTGCAAGGCGCGCCGCGAGATCCTCTACGGCATTATCAAGCCAAACAGCAGGATCCAGTTCAGCGAGGCCATGCCCGGTGACCCTAAGGCGATCTTTTACCTCGTCGACCAGGCCGGGATCGAGGGAATCGTCTCGAAACTCGCCGACAGTAAATATCGCAGCGGGCCGACGTCGAACTGGCAGAAGACCAAGAGCTTCACGATCGACGAATTCGAGCTGCTCGGCGTCGAGCGTGAGCAGGGCAAGGCGGCATTTGCGCTGCTGGCCGAGCCGGGAACCGGCAAATATGTCGGCTCGGCCTTCATCACCCTTGGCCGCGACATGAAAGAGCGACTGTGGAAGCGCGTACAGGAGCATGCCGGGCCGCCGCCAGCGGCCTTGAAGAAGCGGCCGGCGACGCAGTGGGTAACGCCCGGTGTCAAGCTGCGCGTCAAGCATCTCCGTGGCGACCACGCCCACATACGCCATGCGTCGCTGCTGGGTTTCAGCGACGAGGAGTAGCGTCGTTTTGGCATCGGCTCAGCCGCTCGACTGTTTCGATGATTGCTTTCGCCAGGGCTTCGCCCTCATGCACAGGCAACGGGCCGTAGAGCGCGTTTACCGCTTCCTCGCTCGGCAGCACGCCGGCCGGGCAGGTCATCTCGATCGCCATGCGCACCAGCTGCAGGCCCGTCCGCTCTTCATAGACGTAATTCTCTTCCATAGCTGCTGTTCTGGTGTCGGTCTGGCGATCGTCAAGGGCTCGCGCTATATCGCCGGGATGGCAGGCAGAACCATTCAGGACGTCATCGCCGGCGGCGACACGGTTATAGCGTGGTGCCACAATTCGCGGTGCGGGCATCATCAGGAGATCGACTTCCTCAAGCTGCGCGACCGGCTAGGGCCGGATCACGGGGCGATGCATGACGACCTGGTGCCGAAGCTTCGCTGCACAAAATGCCGCGGCAAGAAAGTCGGGATCACCGTACACCTGAAGAGCAACGAGAAGCGCGGCGGCGGGCCGACGACGTGGGGCATGAAGCTGCCGGACTGACATGCGCCCAGAAAGCGCCCAGATACGTGCCGGCAGCGCCCAGTTTCAGGGGGAATAGCTGGGCACAAACGGCACGAAAAAGCCCAGAAATCCGCCATTCCTGCGGTTTGAACGCTCGTTTACACCGAAGATGTCGGCGGTTCGAGCCCGTCATCGCCCACCATAAAATCAATAACTTCCGCCCAGAAGTCACCTCCGGGTTCATTGAACTCGGAGGCAAATCCAAAACGGCACCCGCTCTCCCTCAAATGCCGGGACTAAACACCTAGCAGCCTCTGTTATCTATGCGGCCGTCCGGCATTGTTGTGTTGCAAAGTTTCGCGTCCACAAGCAGCGCCGCATCTAAGTTTAGCACCAAATGCAAGTTTGCTCCCTCCAGGTTTGCGCCCGCCAGCTGAGCTTGCGCAAGGCGCGCGCCCCTTAGGCTTGCGCCAATCAAGACCGCTCCTGACAGGCTCGCATTTGACAGGTTTGCGCCAGAAAGGCTCGCCTTCGATAGGTTCGCATTCGACAGATTCGCGCCAGACAAGTTCGCGTAATTTAGGCTGGCGCCAGATAGTTCCGCGCCGGAGAGATTCGCACCGCTAAGGTCCGCACCATTCATGTTTGCTTCTTTGAGGTCGGCGCCCGTCAGGTTCGCATTGGTCAGGATCGCGCCCGGCAGATAGCTCCCCGTTATGCTGGCGCCCGATAGGTCGCAGTCTGCGCATGTGGGCTTGGACCTGAGACGCTCGACCGCATCCAAATCGAACGCAGTTGAGTAAGAAGTGCCCAGGCCAACGGCCAGCACAGTGGAAACTATCAGTTGTTGTACTCGCCATCCCAACATGTTTGCGGCTCTATTTGGAAAAATGCGACCCGCGGTTGCAATGCCGTAGATCGCCCAGCGTCTTGGTGTCGTTCCTAATGGCACGCCATCTGTCAACGATGCCTAGAAGCCATGCGGCGCGCCCAGTCGGTCAAGGCGATAGAACACAGGCCATGCGGCCGAATGGTATCACGGGGACCGGCTACCAAACACGATCTCAGGGTTGTTGCGGGCTAAACGGGAACAGATCAGGGCCGGATGGCGTCAGATCGACTGCGCCGCCCTTGCTCGAACAAAAGTTGCGTTTAGCATTGAAATATACTTCTATGTATGACGAAACAATAAAATATAAAAAAGTACCTTTGTTTTTAATTGTTGTTAACCATGTGATACCCGAGATTATCCGGTTAACGCTTGAGGAAATTATTGAGGTTACGTCTCGCGCCTTACTGATATATGAGTTGTAGCAATGTGCGGATTCGGGGGCTATTTCGGTTCGATCCGGGATGCGGAAGCTTTGCTTGCGCGCATGACAGCTGCGATCGCCCATCGCGGGCCGGATGAGCAAGGGAAATTTGTAGCACCCGACGCTGGACTCGGGCATGCGCGGCTGTCCGTGATCGGGATCGGTGATGGCCAGCAACCGATGTCCGACGTGTCAGGCAATTTGACGATTGCGTTCAACGGCGAGATTTTCAACTACGTGGAATTGCGCGAAGGGCTGATAGCCAAGGGCCGACGCTTCCGCACGTCGAGCGACACAGAGGTCATCCTGCAGCTGTATGACGAGATGGGCGAGGACTGCCTGCCTCTCCTGAACGGTGATTTCGCCTTCGCGATATGGGATAACAGGCATCGGCGCATGGTGCTTGCACGAGACCGAATGGGTGTTCGGCCGCTGTTCTACACGAGCAAGGACGGAGTGCTTTACTTCGCCTCGGAGATCAAAGCCCTGCTGAAGGTCCCCGGCGTCTCGGCCGAAATCGATCCGATTGCACTCGATCAGATATTTACGCTTTGGGCGCCGATTGCTCCGCGCACGGCTTTCCACAATATCCACGAGCTGGAGCCGGCAAGCGTGATGATCGCGACACAGGGTCAAGTCACGGTCAAACGCTATTGGCACCTGGACTATCCGCATCGGGACCAGCCGTCGAAAGTCACGAACGAGGGCGACGCGGCCGAGGAACTGCAGGCCCTTTTGACCGATGCGGTGAGACTTCGCATGCGGGCCGACGTGCCGGTCGGCTCCTATCTTTCGGGCGGGCTCGATTCATCCCTTGTTTCGGCACTTGCCGCCGGCATGACTCCTCGGAGGCTGCAGACATTTTCCGTAACGTTCGACAGCACCGAGCACGACGAAAGCGCCTTCCAGACCGAGATGGCTTCTGCACTTGGCACCCATCATCGAGCCATCGCCTGCCGTCCCGGCGATATCGCTCGTGTCTTTCCGGAAGTCATCCGCTTTGCCGAGCGGCCGATCATCCGCACGGCCCCGGCGCCTCTCTACCAGCTGTCCAGCCTGGTCCGCCAGGCTGGCCTGAAGGTCGTGCTGACCGGCGAGGGCGCCGACGAGGTCTTCGCAGGCTACGATGTCTTTAAGGAAGCGCGTGTTCGCCGATTCTGCGGACGTCAGCCGGCATCGCGCATAAGGCCACAGCTGTTCCGCAGGCTTTATCCCTATCTGCCGGGTCTGCAACAGCAATCTGTGGAGTACCTGTCCGCATTCTTTGGCACCAGCAACACTGCCCTCGACGATCCGCTATTCTCGCATCGGCCGCGCTTCAAGACCACGGCGGCGGCAAAGATCTTCTTTTCCGGTGACCTGCGTGCGGCCTTGAAGGGCTATGACGCGGCCGAGGACCTAGTCAGCCGGTTGCCCCAAGC
Organism: Mesorhizobium sp. M6A.T.Ce.TU.016.01.1.1; assembly: GCF_003997065.1. Classification (NCBI taxonomy): domain Bacteria; kingdom Pseudomonadati; phylum Pseudomonadota; class Alphaproteobacteria; order Hyphomicrobiales; family Phyllobacteriaceae; genus Mesorhizobium; species Mesorhizobium sp. M6A.T.Ce.TU.016.01.1.1. The sequence continues at coordinate 329,517 of NZ_RZTJ01000005.1, forward strand.
ATTTTCGCTGTGGCATCCACTGCATCAGGCACAATATCTCGAAACCCGCTTCCTTCTGCCGGGTTATATCCTCTCCAGCCAAGGCGATCGCATGGCGATGGCGCATGGTATCGAAGGACGTTTCCCTTTCCTCGATCCTCGTTTGGTGGAATTCGCAGCAAGACTGCCGCCGGAGATGAAGCTGAAGGGATTGGTGGAAAAGCACATACTGCGCAAGGCAGCCAAGTACCTGCTACCGACGGCGATCCGGAAGCGTACCAAACAACCTTACCGAGCCCCGGACGCAAGCTCCTTTGTTGGAGCCGGAGAACTGGATTATGTACGCGACTGCCTGAGCGAAGCGAGCATCGCCGCCGGCGGACTGTTCAACGCCAAGGCGGTGGCGAGCCTCCATGAGAAATGCCGCACTCAGCCAGTATCCGGGTTTCGCGACAACGCGGCCTTTGTCGGCATTTTGTCGACGCAGCTGTGGCAGAAGAATTTCACCGGCCAAGAGGTCGGCGCAGCACGAGCAGCTTGAGAGGGAAGGAAGTAAAATGGTTACAATCAAGGACAAGGTCAGAACGTTTATCGTCGACAACTTCTTGTTCGGCGACAAATCATTCCAGCTTGCAGATACGGACTCGCTGATCGAGAACGACATCATCGACTCGACCGCCGTGCTGGAATTGGTGGCATTCATCGAAGACGATTTCGGCATAGCGATGGTCGATTCCGACGTTGTGCCGGCCAATCTGGATTCGATTGAACGCCTCTCGTCCTTCATCAAGGCGAGAGCAGAAGCGCTGGCAGCGTAGGTGCAGTCAGCGAGGAGCGTCCATGCGGATCGAACATCTCCTGGCCGCCAAGGCCGCTGCCCATCCCGCCAAAACGGCATTGATCACCAAGGACAAAAGGCTGTGCTACGAAGAACTGGACGATCTTTCGAGCCGCCTGGCCGCCGCCCTTTTTGCGAACGGCGTCAGGCGCAACGACCGGGTCCTGATCTTCATGGACAATTGCTGGGAGGCTGCGGTCTCGATTTTCGCCGTCCTCAAGGCAGGGGCGACGTTCAGTCCGATCAACGCATCCACCAAGGCTGAAAAACTTGCCTACATCATCGCCGATTGCGACGCTGCCGCAATCCTCACGCAAGCAAAACTGATGCCCGTGGTCGCGGAGGCGTGCGGATCGAGCGGCAAGACCGGCATCTTCGTGGCTTCCACCGCTGATGCCGATAACCAATACCCGGCAGGTGCGACATCCCTGGCCGACTGCCTGACGCTCGAAGCCAGTGAGATCGACCACGGCGGCATCGACGTCGATCTGGCCATGCTCATCTACACCTCGGGCTCAACGGGCCGGCCCAAGGGCGTGATGATGACGCACCGCAATAGCGATGCGGCCGCGGACTCCATCACCACCTATCTGCGCAACGCGCCAGACGACATCATTTTGAATGTTCTTCCCCTTGCCTTCGACTATGGCCTCTATCAATTGCTGATGGCCGTTAGGCTCGGCGCCACGCTCGTGCTCGAAAAGTCCTTCGCTTTTCCTCAAGCGGTCTTTGAACGTATCCGCGAGGAGGGCGTCACCGGTCTTCCGCTCGTGCCCACGATGGCAGCGATGATCCTGCAGATGCGTGACCTGACGCCGGGTTTCCTGCCCAGCCTTCGCTATATTTCGAATACGGCGGCGGCGTTGCCGCAGGCGCACATAGAACGTCTGCGCTTCCTTTTTCCCGGTGTCAGGCTGTATTCGATGTATGGCCTGACGGAGTGCAAGCGCTGCACCTATCTGCCGCCCGAGGAGCTCGATCGCCGGCCGGGATCGGTCGGAATAGCCATTCCGAACACCGAAGCCTTCGTCGTCGACGAGGACGGGCAGCGAGTGCCATCGGGCGTTGCGGGTGAGTTGGTCATTCGCGGGCCGCATGTCATGCAGGGTTACTGGCGCAACGAAGCTGCAACCGAACGGACCCTGCGGCCTGGCCCGAACCCCTGGGAGAAGGTTCTCTACACCGGCGATCTGTTCAGGACCGATGAGGACGGCTTTCTCTATTTCGTCGGGCGCAAGGACGACATCATAAAGACGCGGGGAGAGAAGGTGGCCCCGAAGGAAGTGGAGGCCGTGCTTCACGCTCATCCGGGCATCGCGGAGGCCATTGTCGTCGGTGTGGCGGATCCGGTGCTCGGGCATGCGATCGGCGCACTTGTCATCCGCTCGGACCCGACGCTCAGCGAAAAGGATGTCATGCGCCACTGCGCACGTCATCTCGAGGATTTCATGGTTCCCAAGCTCGTAGAATTCCGCGCGGAATTGCCAAAGACGGATACGGGCAAGGTCAGCCGCCGGCTTGCTGCAGAGATGATGGAGGCCGCGCAATGAGTGTTCGCCCCAGCGAGGACGCGCAGGCCATTCTGGCGCAGGCTCTGGCTATCGACCCCGGCGCCGAAACGGACAGGATCGTGACCGCTTTGCGCCAGCAGTTGCGCGGTATTCGCAAGCGGGGCCTCACGCTCGGTCTTTCCGGCGGGATCGATTCAAGCGTTTCGGTGGCGTTGGCAGCGCGCGCCGTCGGGCCTCAGAATGTATTGTGCCTGTTCATGCCGGAAAACGATTCCGATCCGGAAAGTCTGCGGCTCGGCCGCCTTGTCGCCGACACGTTCGGTGTCGAGGCTATTGTGGAGGATATCGGACCGACCCTGCGCGCCATGGGCTGCTACCAGCGTCGCGACGCCTTCATCCGCGAATTGGTCCCGGAATACGGCGAAGGCTGGGCCTCGAAGATCGTGATCGCGAACGCGCTCGAGAGCGAGGGCTACAATATTTCCTCGCTGGTGGTGCAGGACCCCAAAGGCAAGCAGACGAAAATAAGAATGCCGCTGCCGGTCTATCTCGGGATCGTCGCTGCCACCAACATGAAACAGCGCACCCGCAAGCAGATCGAATACTATCATGCCGATCGGCTGAACTTCGCCGTTCTTGGAACGCCGAACCGGCTGGAATACGATCAGGGATTCTTCGTCAAGAACGGTGACGGCGCGGCCGACGTCAAGCCGATCGCACATCTCTATAAAACGCAGGTCTATGCGCTGGCGGCCTATCTCGGCGTTCCCGACGAAATCCGCAACCGGCCGCCTACCACCGATACCTACTCGCTGGCGCAGACGCAGGAGGAGTTCTACTTCTCGCTTCCCTATGACCGCATGGATATTTGCCTTTGCGGCCTCAACAAAGGCGTGGCGGCCGAAGTGGTGGGGCAGGCGGCGGGACTAGACGCCTCACAAGTGGAACGCGTCTGGGCAGACATCACCGCCAAGCGAAAAGCCACGCGCTATCTGCACCTGCGCCCGCAACTCGTTGATGAGGTGGAGGAAGTCGGTACCTGACCTGCCTCTCCAACCCGGCCACGGCGAGCGCTTCAGGTGAAGCGGCCGCCGATCAACTGGCTCCACTGCTCGCCCGCAAGCCCGTTCAGGAAAGCTTGTGAGTTCTTCATGGCATCCAAAAGCTCGGGATCGCGTGAATGCACCACGGTCGAGGCAACGGTCAGGAAAGCTATGCGTCGCCCAAGCATTGCTTCCAGAAGTGCAGGTTGAATGCGTCCGCGCAGGCCGCTGATGCCGCGCACGGTGGCATGATCGATCAGGCAGTCGATGACGGGACCCGCCTGGCCGGGGAGGGCGAGGATCTGCAGCACGCGACCGATTTCACCCGTCCGTGCGTGATAGGCGAATGCGCCGACATTGGTGCCGACTGGCGATGTCACGGAAACGTAGACAAGCTCGCCCAGATCCGTCTTTTGTGCCGCATCGGTCAGGATATGATCGAGTAGGCCTTCCGCCCAAGCCGGGCGCAGGGCGAACTGGGCGGTCAACGGTTCGATCAGCTTGGCAAATGTGTGACTGTCGATTTCGGACATCCGAAAGGCTCCGTGGCCTGCCCCGTCCGCCGCCACACCGGACCAGCGTCGTTCGCTCGACTTCATTCGTCTGCAATAAAATCGGTCGAGGGCGTGGGCAAACGGACTGAGCGTTCGGACAAGCTTCATGCGACTGGCGGAAAGGCCGAGCACAAAGGTCGACGGCCGCATTACGCGTACCCAGTCAAGGCTGTATTGCGGCAGGACCACGCCGCGCAGCCGGGTCCACAACTTCGTGGAGATATCATTGGCCGTCTCGCTGAAGGAGATGTCCTGCGGACCATCCAAATAAGCTTTCAACAAGCGAGCGCCGGCCATCGGGTCGCGCTCATGATCCTCGACCATGAGCGAGCTGCAAATGGCGGCTCGTAATTGTCGGCCGTTGAACTGCATCGGCAATACGTGAACGCCGACAAACCCAGAGACGCGGCCGGCGTCGTTGACATGGACAAGCGACCGCAGATCGCCTCCGCAACCCGGCGCCTCCAGATAAAACCGTCTCATATATTCGATGAGCGCGGCCGGCGCTTCGGTCCGTTCTTTGCGCAGCACGCGTTGAAACATGCCCGCGACTGCAGGAAGATCGGCACCCTCAAAGGCGCGAATTACGCTCAAGCGCGGCTCCCGCCATCGGAGTCCCGTCCACCGCGTTTCCGGACCAAAGGAGAGCTGTGGTGTTGCGGCAAGGGCAGTCTCTTTGCTTGAACGGATGAAACCAGCGTTGCTGTACCAACTTCGGGTAAACCGATGTTAAAGTTTTGGTAGCGAACCGAGTGCATTGGCGCGGCCTTGCTTCGTCGGCGCCGCGGAACGTCTGGCGAGGCCCCAGCCCTGAACCCGACAGCCTTGTAGAAGTTCAGCGCGTCAATATTCCGCCGCATGACTTCAAGGCAAAGCCCGGTTGAACCGCAGGCGGCAAGGCGCTGATCGAGAAAGACCATCGCTCGCCTGCCGATGACTTTTCCGCGCGCCTGCGACAACAGGTCGATATGGCCTTGCAAGGGATAGGCGGCCAGCGCTTGCGGTACGGCGAAATTGGGATGATGGATTTGTGCCGCAGCCAATCGCTGCCGCGCCAGCGGGAGCTGTCGGGTCCAGGGGTCGGCCACGCGCGCTTAAAGGTTGGGATACCACTTTTGCGGCCATGCTGGCATTGAAGGAATTTGTGTCGGCTGCGCCAAGGAGGTAGCCGCAGGCACCTGCGGGGCCATCGACGATGAACGCCAGATCGGGTTCGAGGACCTGGTAGGGAATGGTGTAGACAGGCCGAGTAGCTCCGGGTCGTCGTCGCGGCCGGCCGCGTCCTTGCCTTGAGGCAAATCATGGCAAGTGCCGGATGATCGGCTGTTGTTGCCGGCCGCAGGAAAAACCGTCACCGAAATCGAGGATCACGGCGGAAGGAGCCGAAAATCCTTGCCCTCGGGCAGCAATTGCCCCCCATCCACGATGATGGTCGTGCCGGTGATGTAGCTGGCATCGTCCGAGGCCAGGAACAGGAAGGCGTTGGCCACGTCGCGCGGGCTGCCGAGCCGGCCGAGTGGAATGGAATCCTGCATGTTCTTGATATAGGCCGCGCCGCGATGCATCTGGATTGCTTCGGTGAGGATGTTGCCGGGCTCAACGCCGTTGACAGTGACGCCGTAGCCGGAGAATTCCAGCGCCGCCGAACGGATGAAGCCGTTGATGCCGGCCTTGCTGGCGGCGTAGTGGCCGTGACCGGGGCTGGTGACGTGCGGGCCGGTAATCGACGAGGTGTAGAGCATGCGCCCAAAGCGCTGCGCCTTCATCGGCGCCAGCGCAGCAAGAGTGGCATTGAAGGTGCCGCGCAGATTGACGGCCATGACCCGGTCCCAGTCGTCCGGACTGGTGTTCTCGATGAGCTGCCAGGGGTAGATCCCGGCATTCTGGACCAGGATGTCGAGACGGCCGTGATGTTCGAGCGCCAGCGCAACGGCGGCCTCCGCATCGGCCATCTGTGAGATGTCGGTGCGAATGAAGGCAGCGCCGAGTTCGTCCGCGGTCGCTTGCCCGGCCTCAACCTCGGTATCGGCCAGGACCAGCTTTGCGCCCTCTTCGGCAAAGCGTTGTGCGATGCCCTTGCCGATGCCGCGCGCACTGCCGACGATCAGCGCGACCCTGTTTTCGAGACGGCCAGTCATGCCAGCCTCTGGCGAATGGTTTGCTTGAATGCGTCGAGCAGCACGGCGGCAAGCACGAGCAGGCCGTGGATCACTTGGGTGAAGTTGGCCGGCAGGCCCATGAGGTTGATCGCCGTGTTGATGGCCGACAGCAAAAGCACACCGGCATAGACTCCGGGCAGGGTGCCGACGCCACCCTTCAGACTGACACCGCCGATGACGACGGCGGCGAAGGCGTTGAACAGCAGGCCGACGCCCAGATTGGCGGTGGCGCCGGAGGTGCGGATCGCCAGCAGCCAGCCGGCAAGGCCGGCTATGGCGCCAGCGAGAACAAAGGCAATGACGAGGTTGCGGTTCACGCGGATGCCGGCGCGGAAGGTTGCGGTCTCGTTGCCACCGATCATGACGAGATGCCTGCCGAACGGTGTCTTGGCCATAATCAGCGAGAAGACCACGAAACACGAAATGGCGATCCAGGCGGTGAGGGGGAGGCCAAGGAGCCGCTGAATGCCGAACCAGCGGATCGCCGGCGCAAGGTCCTGCGCAGAGCGGCCGCCGGAAATAACCAGCACAAGGCCGCGCACCCAGATGTAGGACGCGAGCGTGATGATGAAAGCACTCATCTTCACTTTCACGACCAAATAGCCGTTGATGACGCCGATGATGCCGCCGACAATCAGGGCAAGCAGCAGCGAAACCGGAACCATCAGCCATTCCGGGTGCAATTGAACGCCAAGGCCGATACCGGCCGAGCAGAACAGGATGCCGACCGCCATGGCGCCGAGCGCCGCCACGGATTCGACCGACAGGTCCATGTGTCCGGTGATGATGACCAGCGCCAGGCCGATCGACATGACACCGAGCACGCTCGACGCCTCTATGATGTTGGCGAAGATGCCGAGCTGGAAATAGTTCGGAATGAAAATGGAGAAGACCACCAGCACGAAGACCAGCATGAACCAGACGAGGTTGTCGAGGGCGAACTCGAGGGCGCGGCGCGTGCGGGGATTCATGTGCTGATCCGGCTGGCGCATGACCCCGAAAACCGATTCGATTTTCGGAAAGGATCATGCGCGGATTGAAATTGCTGCAGCGTCCCTCGCGCCTGTTCGGACGCGCCGGGCTGCAGTGGTTGGGCTCCGGGCCAGCGTGGCCCGAAGCCCCAGGCGACCTTGCTATTCGATCGGCTTCACCGTGTCCGAGGGCGGTTTCATATTGCCCCAGAAGGCCGGGTTATCGACATTTTCCTTGGTGATCGCAGCGCCGGGGATCTTGATGTTCGGCCCCCAGGCTTCTTTGGTCACGGTCGACTTCAGGCCGAGCACTTCGTACTCTCCCGGCTTGATCTCCTGTTTGTTGACGACCTTGTCCATGAACATGGCGACGGCGGCGGCCTGAGCGTAGAGCGGCTGCTCGACTTCGACATTGAGCCAGCCCTTGCGGATCAGGTCGAGGCCGACCGGCGCACCGTTCGAGCTCATCAGCATAACGTCGCCCGGTTTCTTGCCGGCGGCCTCGAGCGAGGCGACGGCAGCGACCGAGAGATGCGCGGCGTGGCTGAAGATCAGGTCGATGTCCGGGTTGGCGAGCATCTGGTCGGCAACGATGGTGCCGGCATTGCTGGCTTCCCATTGCATGGCCGGAACCGAGATGATCTTGACGTCCGGAAATGCCTTCATCTTCTCCTCGAAACCCTTCTGGATATCGAGCGTGTAGGGATCGCCAGGATCGCCGAGCACCTGGAGGATTTTTCCCTTCACCGAGCCGTTCTTCGCCTTCAAGAGCTTCTCGGCCTGGTCGGCGGCGACGTAGCCGATCTCGACCGTTCCCGCCACCGACGTGAAGTCGGACGGTGTCGAGGTGATCTGGCGGTCGAATTCGACCACCGGGATGCCGGCGGCGCGGGCGGCCTCGATGGACGGCTTCAACGCATTGAAATCGACGGCGGCGAGAATGATCGCCGACGGCTTGAGCGCGATGACGTCGTTCATCTGCGATTGCTGAGCGTCGGTCTTGTTATCGGCGTTCAGCGTTTTCATCTCGTAGCCGACCTGCTTCAGGAATAATTCCAGAGCGCTCACCGAGCCGGTCTGGAATTCATCGAGCAATGTCGGCACCATATAGTAGACGGTGCCCTTGGACTGGGCGAATGCCGGCGTGAGCGTGGCAAAGGCCAGTGCCAGGATACCGAAGACAGCAAGAAGTATTTTCTTCATGTCGTTCGCTCCTTTTGCGCCGGACCCCTCATTTTGTCCCTCAGCCCGCCGGTCCGGCACCGGCAAGCGTCTCTCCGGTGATCATGTTGATCACCGCGTCGGGACTTGTTTTGTTGCGCGCGACATCGCCGGCCACGACACCTTGCCGGATCACAACGATCCGGTCGGCGACCTGAAAGGCCTGCTGCATGATATGGGTGATGATGACGACGCCGATACCCTGGCTCGCCACCTGGCGGATCATGTCGAGACCGCGCCGCGTCTGCTCGACACCGAGTGCTGCGAACGGCTCGTCAAGAAGCACGAGCTTGCCGCCAAAATGCACGAATCGGTTGAGCTCGATAGCCTGTCGCTGACCGCCCGAGAGATGCTCGACATTGGTCCTGAGCGAGGGGATGCGCGTGCCGGCGCTGGCCAGCGCGTTCTTGACCACTTGCTCCATGGCGGGTTCGTCGAGCACGGGAACGCCAAGAAATTTCCTGGTGATCTCGCGGCCCATGAAGAAATTGGCCACCACGTCGACATTGGTGCAAAGCGAGAGGTCCTGGTAGACGGTCTCGATTCCCGCCTCTTTTGCCTCGGCGGGAGACTTGGCCAGGAATTCCTTTCCCTCGAACAGCATGCGGCCGGAGGTCGGCTCCAGCCCGCCGGCGATGATCTTGACCAATGTCGATTTGCCGGCGCCGTTGTCGCCCAGAAGCGCCACCACCTCGCCCTTGCCGATCGAGAAGCTGATGCCCTTGAGCGCTTCGATCGCGCCATAATTCTTGGTGACGTTGTCAAGCACCAGCAGGGGCTCGATCATGCCAGGCTGAACTCCGCTCATGCCAGGCTGAGCTCCGATCATGCCGCGATTCCCTTGCTTTGCAGGATATCTCGCCCGCGTTCGCGCTCGGCGGTGAATATCTGGCCGAAGCGCGGCGAAAGCACCCCTGAGACGGCAAGCGCTGCGGCCCCGCGCAACACCGCATGTTGTCCGCCGCGTGCGACGGTGACACGGGGCGTCATGCGGTCTCCTCGCGCCGAGACCGAGTTGGGAAGGTTCGCAACCGAACCGGCCAGCCGTTCAAGCAAATCGGTGGACGCCAGTCCGCCGAGGATGATGGTTTCTGGATCGAACAGGTTCTCGATGATGGTGAGGGCGTTGCGGAAGATCGGCCCGACTTCATCAACCCAATCGGCGTCACTGATGTTCCGGCGCCGCAGCGCCTCGAGCGAAAGGTATCGTTCGAGGCAGCCGCGATTGCCGCAGGGGCAGGGCTCGCCACCCGGCGCGACAGGAATATGCCCGATTTCGCCGGCATTTCCCCAGGCGCCGCGCAAGGCGCTTCCATCATGCACCATAACGCCGCCAAGACCGACACCGAAATAGAGATAGTAGTATTCGGAATACCCCGCACCGAGGCCGTACAGGCGCTCGCCCATTGCCGCGGCCGCCATGTCGGTCTCGAAAAACGCTGGCAGCCCGGTCGAGGCCTCAAGCCGTTCCCGAAGCGCCACGTCCTTCCAGCCGGTCATCGTCGTCGGGCCGATAAAGCTCATCGATTCCACGCCGAAAGGGCCGGGCAGCGCCATGCCGATGCCGAGAACGCGACCGCCAGGCCGTAATCCGGTCAATTCAAGCACCATCGCGCCGATCAACTCGAAGGCATGGTCGGGCGTTGCGCTGGGAGCCTCGCGGTAGGTGCTCTCGATCACGTCACCGCTCAAATTGATCAGCGCCGCATTGATGCCGAGGGGAGTGACGTGGATGCCGACGGCGTAGCCGCCCTCCGGGTTGATCCGCAGGGTCGCCGGAGGCAGCCCGCGCCCCCGCGGCTCTTCGCGCATGGACAGAACGTAGCCGTGTTCTTCCAGCTCGCGAACGATGGTCGACACCGTTTGCACGGTGAGCCCGACCCGCCTGGCAATGTCGCCGCGGGTGATCGGGCCGTGAAGGCGGATGGATTCGAGCACGATGCGCCTGTTGTAAGGCCGCCCGAATTCCTGATTGGTCCCCCGCAGTGCCATGTCTTGCGCCCTTAGGAAACATGAGGTTCGCACCGAATATTTATTCAGTCAAATGGAATTCAAAAATAATTTTGCGCGCGATCCCGGTTATGTAGCGTTCCTTCACGCCCCCTCTGTCCTGCCGGACATCCTCCGCACAAGGAGGGAGATTGGCAGCTTCGGCGCGGTGCTCATTCATGAAACGTTGGAGACTGGCGAAAGCCGGGACGACCGCCGATCTGATGCCAATTTTTGACAAAGAGGGCAGGACAGAGGGGGTGCTGTCCCGCCAGCCCCAAAAAGCAGGTACAACCTGTAGGCTGCAACTAATGCCAGGGAATTAGATCAGAGATACTGCGCGACCTTCTTGCCGACCCTCAGAAAGCGCAGCGGGTCGATGGCTTCGCCATTGTGGCGGATCTCGTAATGCAGATGCGGGCCGGTCGAGCGGCCGCTGCTGCCGGTCTTGCCGATGACGTCGCCGGCGTTGAGCCTCTCGCCGACGGTCACGCTGATTTTGCTGAGATGCCCATAGCGCGTCGCAAAGCCATTGCCATGGTCGACCTCGACCATGCGGCCATAGCCGCCGTTCCAGCCGGCCTTGACGACGACACCGGGCGCCGTGACCTTGGCGGGCATTCCGGTCGGCGCTCTGAAATCCATCCCCGAATGCAGCGCGGCGGTGCCGAGGAGCGGGTCGGTGCGCACGCCGAATGGGCTGGTGACCGAACGGCCGGGGGCAGGATTGGCGAGCGGCAGCCGTCGCGCCTCCGTCTTCAGGCGGTCGAGCGCGTCCAGCGCCTCGTCAAGTTCTCTTACCTTGCTGTCGAACATCATCGAACTGTCGAGCGGTATCAGCGGACCGCCGGCATCGCTCTTGCCGAAATCGCTGTCGACCGGCAGGCCAGCCGCCTCGAGCGCCTGTGAAATCGCATCGGCGTTTCTGTAGGCGTTGTCGGCAAGCGCGGTGATGCGGGTGAGCTGCTGGCTCTCTATGGCCTTGAGCGACTCGTTGATCGACACGAACAGTCTGTCGGCACGATCGGCCGCCGTGTCGCTCGGCAGCGGATCGGAGCGGGTCGACCACAAGGAGAACGGCCTGGTATCGCCGCCGCCAAGATTGGCGCCGACGCTGGCAACCGAATAGGCCTGCGGCTGTGCGTCGGTCACGTCGGCGCGTTTGTCCGGCTTTGCGGACGCAGGTGGCGCTCCGACGTCGCTCTCGGTGCGTTCGAGGATCGGGCCGAGGCGGCCATGGCGCAGGCTGAGCTGGGTCTGTCGTTCCAGCAGTTCGCCAACCTTGGTTTCCATGAGCTGCTGGTCGAGAAGCTGGCGGCTGGTGATCCGGTCGACCTGGGCGCGTAGCGCGGAGATGCGGTCCTCATAGGCCTGCTGCATGCGCGCCTGCCGCGCCGTGGTCGCGCCGATCAGGTCGTCGCGCAGCACGAGGTAGGAGGTCGCCAGCAGATAGCCTATGGCCATCGCTGCCAGCGCGGAGCCGCAAAATGCGGCAACCCATGGCCGTATGGTAAAATGCCTTATCTCGTTGCCCCGGGCGATAATGACCGTGTGGGGCTCCTTGCGCCTGCCAAAGACCGTTGACTGACTGGCTACGTTCACGGGACCAAGCTTTCGTTACGACACCAAACGACAAGCCTGATTACACATCATTAAGGTTAACGGTCGGTTGCTTGCGCGCAACTCCCTTACCGTTGGTTGCGTCGAATTTTTGGCGGCTCATGCTTCATTTGGGGCTTTCAAGGCCGCCATTGGCTCACCGTCAAAGCGCCCGCACCGCCTCCAGCACCGCCTCGGCGTGGCCCTTGACGCGAACGTTCCGCCAGATCCTGGCAATTCGTCCGTCGCTGCCGATCAGGAACGTTGCACGCTCGACGCCCATATAGCGGCGGCCATAAAGCTTCTTCTCGACCCACAGATGATAGGCTTCGATCACCTTGCGCTCCTCGTCGGCGACAAGATCGACGGCAAGGCCGTATTTCGATTTGAATTTGTCGTGTTTTCGGACGCTGTCCGGCGAAAGGCCGATCACGACGGCACCGAGCTTTTCGAATTCCGGCTTCAACTGCGAAAAGCCGATCGCCTCATTGGTGCAGCCCGTGGTGTCATCCTGCGGATAGAAGTAAAGCACGACCGGCTTTCCCAGCAATGCCGCAAGGCTGAGTGACCCGCCGCCGTCTCGGGGAAGTTCGAATTGCGGCGCAAGCTCGCCGACGTCGAGATCAGCCATATCGATGCCCTTGTTTGTGGTTACGCGCCAAGCCGCATCGATATAATGTCAAACCGGGATTCGTCCACCGGTCGAGTTCGTTCAACGGAAAATTGCGTGGATCAGGAGCAGCCGCAGCACGAGAAGATCAGATTCAGGCGTGATGAGATCACCGACCTGGAGACTTTCCCGTCCGCGTGCCGCGTGCCGCCGCTCGGCCAAGCGTCGATCGGCCGCGGCGTTCGTGTTCTTGCGCGGCTGTTTGCCGGCCTTGTGGCCCTCGTGCTGCTGGCCGCTGTCGCTGTGTATGCGATCGGCATTTCCGGTTTCGGCACCGAGCGGCTGCGGACCGAGGCGGAAATAGCCATCGAGAAATTGGCCGGCGTCGACGTCGATGTTGCGGTCGGACCGGCCCGTCTCACGCTCGACGGATCGAGCTTCATCGCGCTGCAGGTCAGCGACGTCAGCCTCAAGACCGCCGACGGCAAGCCGATGGCCGATGCCGGACGGGTCCGCTTCGGCATAAGGCTGATACCGCTGCTTTCCGGCGAGGTGCGGCTCACCAGCGCCAGGATTTCCGACGCGCGCATCATGATGGCGGCGATCCCGACTGCTGGCGACTGGACGGCGGCGCTGCGCAATGACGACGGCCTCATCGATCCGGAAAGACTATCCGATGCGGTCTTTGCCAACCTCAACCGCGCGCTCGACACGGTGCAGGTGGATTCGATGCGCCAGATCGACCTCAGCAATGTCGACCTCGTTCTGCCTGAGGCCGGCGCGGTCAAACTGGTCCGGATCACCGACGCCACCGTTGCGCAGTCGGGGCCGGGCGGCATGGAGTTTTCATCCGACGCGGATGTCGACGGCAGGGCACTCACCGTCGCTGCCACAGCCACCCGCGATACGACGACGCGGCTCGTGACGGCATTGGATGCGAGCGTCGAGATGGCGGAGGCCGGCAAGGCCGCGGCAGCGCCAGGCGGGAAGCTGGGCGCGATTGCCTTGAAGTTGGCGGGATCGGAAGGATCCGGCGAGAACGCGTCGCGGCTGACGGCCTCGTTGTCGCTCGCCGGCTCCGTGCTCGATCTCGGCCCGCGTGCGGGGATGCTTCCAGCCGATGTCGATCTCGACGCGACACTTGTCGCCGGCGCCAACAAGGTCCAAGTGGACAGGCTGCAGGTGAAGACCGGTCGCTCGACATTCGATTTCGCCGGTTCGGTCGGGCCGAAGCCGACGACTGGAACAGCGGGCGAGGAGCCGTCCTATCGCTACGACCTGACCAGCGACCGTTCGATACTGGCACCCTCGGAATCATCCGAACCCGCGCTCAATTTCATCGCCCGCGTCGCCGGCGTCTACCAGACCAGGAGCCATAAGCTCGTGGCCGAGCAGATCGGGATCAGGTCCGGGGGAGCCAGCGAGGCGCTGGGCACGGCGTCGGTCGAGTTCGTTGAGGCAAAGGTGCCGGGCATATCCGTTGCCTTCAACGTCCACGACATGCCGGTCTCGCATGTCAAGCAGTTGTGGCCCTGGTTTTCCGCGCGAAACGCCCGCCTTTGGGTGCTGAAGAACCTATTCGGCGGCCGCGTCGTTGACGCCAGCCTGCAGTTCCAGGTTGTGCCGGGGCGCCTGGGCAACGGGATTCCGCTATCTGCCGATGAAGTGTTCGGCCGTTTCCAGATCGAAGGGGCGCGCTTCGATACGGCCGGTCACATTCCGCCTATACGCGATGCCGTCGGCGTTGTTGAATTTCACGGCAACGACGTCGACGTCAGGCTCTCCTCGGGCAACGTCTATATGGTCAGCGGCCGCACGGTGGCGGCGAGCAACGGCACGATGACGGTCAAGGCGGCAAACCGCCCGCCGGTGATTGGCGCGCTCGACATCGACGTCGCCGGCGAGGCGTCTGCAATCGCCGAGCTCGCCTCCTATGAGCCGATCAACGCCATGCGCCATGTCGGCCTGCTGCCGGACGACCTGTCCGGCACGGTGACCGGCCACGTGAGAGCGGACATTCCGTTGCAGTCCGGCGTCGACACCTCGAAGCTCGATTGGCTGGTGGCGCTCGACTACAAGGACCTCTCGCTGGCCAAGCCGTTCGAAGGCCAGGCGGTGACGGAGGCCAACGGCTCGATCACTGTCGAGCCCAATCGGGCCGTGATCTCCGCCAAGGCGCTGCTGAACGGCATTCCAGCCGAGCTCGAACTGATCGAGCCGCTCAACAATGCCGGACCGCCACGCAGCCGGAAAGTGGCGCTGGTGCTCGACGACAAGATGCGCGCAACCGCCATGCCTGGCCTGTCGGCGCTGCTTTCCGGAACCATCAAGGTTGCGATCGACAAGAGCGGCGGCAGCAACCAGACTGTTTCGGCGGACCTGACCAACGCCAGGCTGGACATTCCGTGGGCAGGCTGGAGCAAGGGACCCGGCATTCCAGCCAAGGTCACATTTGCCATGACCAAGTCCGGCGACACCACGACGCTGTCCGACTTCGACCTGGATGGAAAGACTTTTTCGATCGACGGCGGCGTGGTGCTGGTCAACGGCGCCCTGTCCTCGGCGCGGTTCAGCAAGGTCACGTTGAACCGGGGAGACGACGTTGCCGTGTCGGTGAAACGATCGGGCAAGGGCTACGCTATCGACATCAGCGGCAACGCGCTGGACGCGCGCTCGCTGATCAAGCAATTCACGTCCGATGTCGACACCGCCACCAAGGCCACGGGTTCCGACGCAATTTCCGTCAGCGCCGATGTCAATTCCCTGACCGGCTTCCACAACGAGACACTGTCGAACCTGAAGCTCGACTACAGCGCCGCCGGCTCCAGGGTGAACGGGCTCAGGGTGAGCGCCACGGCAAGTTCGGGTGCTGCTATAAGCATCAGCAATACGACCGGCGCCGGCAGGCGCGCCCTCAACATGACGTCGGCCGATGCCGGCGCCATCCTGCGGTTCCTCAACATCTACGAGCATATGGAGGGCGGTTCGATCACGCTGGCGCTCGCTGGGGCAAGCGATGGGCCGATGAAGGGCCTGGTCGATTCGAGCAACTTCTTCGTGGTCAACGAGCCGAAACTCGCCTCGCTCGTATCGACGACGCCGGCGGGCGACAGCCGCAGCCTCAATGAAGCCGTCAAAGCCAATATCGACACGTCGAGAGTGAAGTTCGAGCGCGGCTTTTCCGAGATCGAGAAGGGCGCCGGCTATCTCAAGCTGGCCAATGGCGTGCTGCGCGGTCCACGCATCGGCACCACCTTCCAGGGCACACTCTACGACCGGAACAACAACATGGACATGACCGGCACGTTCATGCCGGTCTATGGCCTCAACCGCATCTTCGGCGAACTGCCGCTCTTCGGCGCACTGCTCGGCAATGGCCGCGATCGCGGGCTGATCGGCGTGACCTACCGGCTCAGGGGCGATGCCAACAAGCCGAAACTGGACGTCAATCCGCTGTCGGTGATCGCTCCCGGAATTTTCAGGTCGATCTTCGAGTATCGATGAGGTCAAAACCCAATCACTTCAAGCGACCGAGTCTTGACCCTAAGTGGACTCTAGCTCGCCCCGGCCGGATAGACGACGGTTTCCGCGCACGTAAGGAATGGCAGCCCACCACCTCAAATCAGTCATTCCCGAGAAGCCGTCCATCCACCAAAAGCGGACATTGCGACTTTACACGCTGCAGGCAGCTTTGCGACGGCTTGCAAAGTCAGGCAGTCTCGGGAGCTTTCGCGCGCGCCAGGTCACGCAGAAAGTCGTCCATCAACGGCCTGTCGCCGAACCGGCGGTAATCGCGCTCCGCTTCGAGGGAGAAAGTCGGATGCGCCTTGATCAGTTTCGCCATGGTTAGCTGCGCCGCTGCTATATCGCCACTACTAACCTGCAGGGCCGCCTGTATCAGCAGACAGTTGGCGTCCTGCGGTGCCCTCACAAGGCACTCTGAGATGACCGTCGCTGCCTCTTCTCGGCGATCCGCGGCGTAAAGGGCTTGGCCATGCACATAGGCATAGTATTCCGGCGCCATGGGGTGCAGGCGACGTGCCCGCTCGGCATTCGAAACGGCCTCATCGTATTCACCGAACCGGACTTGCGCCTTCGCAAGCGCCATCATGCTGTCCGGGTCGTTAGGGTTGAGCTCTACCGCGCGTGTTGCTGCCTGCAGTCCGCCTGAGTAGTCGCCCTGAACCGCAAGGCCGAAGCTTATAACCTGATAACCCAGCGCAAGGTTAGGATCGAGGCGCACGGCCTGGCGCGCTTCACTGAGACCGGTATCCAGTCCGGCAGTCTGGCCGTCCGCCCGCTGTGCTACATCAGCAATGTAAGTCAACGCCAGACCCGCACGCGCCGCAGCATAGGCCGGGTCCATTTCCAGCGCACGCTGATAGAGCGCGCGCGCTTCCTGGAGGCCTTTGGCATCGTTGGCACCGTGCCGGTAACGATCACGAGCCTGCAGCACAAGATCATAAGCCTGCAGATTGTCTGTCGGGCGCTGCGCAGCGGCGGCGGCTTCACTCCTACCGATATACGGCGCGAGCTGCGCGACGATTTCCGTTGTCAGTTCGCTTTGGACGGTAAAGACGTCAGCTACTTGCCTGTCGAAGCTGCGCGACCAGAGGTGCGCGCCGGTCTTGACGTCGATAAGCTGTGCCGAGACGCGCAGCCGGTCACCCTCTCGCCGGGCACTGCCTTCGACAACGTACGAAACCCCCAGCTTCTCACCGAGCTTGCTTACATCGCTATCCTGCCCGCGCACGGCATAAGTGGAGTCGCGCGCGATCACTTGAAGTTCCGAGTTCCGGGCGAGCGCCGTGGTTACGTCCTCAGTCAGACCGTCAGCAAAGTATGACTGTTCTACTCCTCCGCCGCTCATGGTGGCGAACGGCATGACCGCAACCGACGGTCTTGGGTCCTCGCGAGTCTGATCAAAGGACAGCGCGGCTGGAATACGGCTGACCATGGCCGCCAGCGGCAGGGGTGCGATTTGGGTGCCGATGAGAATGAGGGCCAAGGCGGCAACGCCGTAAGACCAGCGAGCTGCCGTGCCGCGCAGGACGTGCGGCAGTCTCCGCCAAGCCGACCTGCGCGAATCCGTGCGCCGCACACGGTATACGTTGAGGAGTTCGGGAATGTTCTTTGCCCGCCGGTGCCCGACACGGGCAAAAATATCGGCACGATTGCGGTCTGCGGCCATCACCACCGCACTGCTGACAAATATCTGGCCGGGTTCGGTCATGGTCTCAAGACGGGCGGCGACGTTGACGCCATCGCCATATACGTCGCCATTGTCTTCGATAACGTCGCCAAGATTGATACCGATGCGAAGCTTGAACGGCCCTTTGTCGAAACCCTGCTGGATGGCCAGGGCCGAATCAACGGCCTCGTTGACGCTCGGAAACATGGCGAGAAAGCCGTCGCCGGTTGTTTTGAAGGTGCGGCCGCCATGCCGCACGACTGTGGGGTCGATGAGATCGTCGAATACCGTGCGCAAGTCCGCGTAGGTGGACGCCTCGTTTTCAGCCATCAGCCGGCTGTAGCCGACAATGTCAGCGGCCATGATTGCCGCAAGCTTGCGTTCCATCATCGGTCTCCCATAGAGGGGCCAGACACGGAGCTGGCATGCGGTATTTAATGCGCCGCAGGCATTCATATTAGACCCTCAATTGGGAATGCCCTTATCAACACAACTCATAAATGCGTGAATCACAACTCATAAGTGCGTGAATATTGAATGCGGTAATGCATCTGCCTGGTTAGCAGTTCGTTCTGCGTCCGGAGCCGTCCGTCGTTTCACTGAAAGCAACTTCAAAGCATAGTGCGAAAGACAAACCCCGAGTCCGACCACGGCAGAATGCTGCGCCAATAGAACCGGGGATGAGACCTGAAAGTCGGCAAAACCCATCGCCACCTGCATCAAAAGTTTCGAGGCTACAGGGCGAGCAGGCTGTGGACGCCATACGCGGCGATGCCCAGTGCCAGAACGCGAAGAATCCAGGAGCGCAATCTGTTGGCTTCGAGTCCTAGCCTCCCACGCACCAAGCCCATGATCGTCGACCACTGCAGGCCCAGATGCAGCGCGACAATAAGCAATGCCCCATAGGCGACGAGAGTGTGGGCCTGACGAGCGGTAAAGCTGGTGGTTGCGGGCAGGAAGCTGAAGACGGTTTGCGAAATGATCACGTGGCTGTTGTCGGATCACCCTCCTACTTTGCCAATCGCTCGATCCCCATGACGCCCCGCGACCTAAAGGACCACCGAGGCATCAGCTACCGACAAACGACCGGGGGAGGCCTCTATGCCTGGGAATTCCAGCGCGGTGAGCAAGAGCTTGAAGTGGCAATGAATGGGCCGATTGTGATCAACGACGGAGAGATGCTAGAGGCCGCCGTCCTCGATGGACTGGCTCTCGCCTACACATTCGAAAGTCAGGTTGAGCAATACATCGCCAATGGGCGGCTGATCCGGGTCTTGGAGGATTGGTGTGAGCCATTCCTGGCTACCACCGCTATTACCCAAGCAGACGCCAACACACGCCAGCCTTCGCTCTGCTTGTCGACGCACTGCGCCATAAGGCGTGACCAGGGCAAAGCGTACTCAAACATGCCGCTCTAACTTGGCAGTTAGTTATCCTCCTCATCAGCACAACCGTTCGGGCCGTCGAAATCGGTTTCCCCGCTCAGGCAGAACAGGCGCCCCCAGGCAGCTCGCCCTAGAAAAAGTCTCAACTTACCCTGACTGGCTGCGTCGCGGTGAACGTCTGCTGCAAGAATTCGAGCCTTGAAACCGCCATTCCGCTTCCGGCCCCGAACAAGACGTTCGGTGCATCGCCCTGAACGCAAGTGGCGCTACCTGCTCGTTCCGATCGATGAGACGAATGTTCACCCATCTCGGCCATTCTCAGTAGCCACCTGTTTTACCTAGGCCGTGATCGCGAACCGAAGGTCAGTGCAGCAAGAAGCGAAACCGGTTTCGGAAAAGGTCATAGCTAATGGAGCCCATCCGATTCTATCGGGGACGGATCAGGCTTTGGTCAGACCGGCCGCACCAGAACGTGTTTTTTCTTGCCGAGCGACAGCTTTACGACCTCTTCCGGGCCAAGATCCTGAAGCGTCACCACCTTGCGATCGTCGGACACCGGCTGGTCGTTGAGGCGCACGGCGCCGCCCTGGATGTGTCGCCGTGCCTCGCCGTTGGACGCGGCAAGTCCGGCGATGACGAACAGCGACAATATGCCGACGCCACTTTCCAGATCGGCCCTGCCCACTTCGACAGTCGGCAGCGTGTCGGCGGTAACGCCTTCCTCGAACGTTTTGCGCGCCGTCTCTTCCGCTTGCTCTGCGGCGGCACGGCCGTGCAGCAGCGTACAGACTTCAGTCGCTAGGATCTTCTTCGCCTCGTTGATTTCGGAGCCGCCAAGCCGTTCCAAACGCGCGACCTCGTCCAGAGGCAACGTCGTGTAGAGCTTGAGAAAGCGGCCGACATCGGCGTCCTCGGTGTTGCGCCAGTATTGCCAGAATTCGTATGGCGACAGCATTTCGGCATCGAGCCAGACAGCGCCTGAAGCCGACTTGCCCATCTTGGCGCCGGATGAGGTGGTGAGCAGGGGCGTGGTCAGCGCGTAAAGCTGCGCGCCCTCCATGCGATGACCGAGATCGATGCCGTTGACGATGTTGCCCCACTGGTCGGAACCACCCATCTGCAGCCGGCAGCCGAGACGCTTGTAGAGCTCGACGAAGTCATAGGCCTGCAGGATCATGTAGTTGAATTCGAGGAACGACAGTGATTGCTCGCGCTCGAGCCTGAGCTTGACCGAATCGAAGGCCAGCATGCGGTTGACGGAGAAGTGCCGGCCGACATCGCGCAGGAAGTTGACGTAGTTGATTTCCATCAGCCAATCGGCGTTGTTGACCATGATGGCGTCGTTCGGACCACCGCTGAATTTGAGGTAGGGCATGAAATTGCGGCGGATACCGGCCAGATTGTCCTCAATGTCCTGCGGCGTCAGAAGCTTGCGTGCCTCGTCCTTGAACGACGGATCGCCGATCATCGAGGTCCCGCCGCCCATCAGCGCGATCGGCCGGTGACCGGTCTGCTGCAGCCAGTGCAGCATCATGATCTGGATCAGCGACCCGGCATGCAGGCTCTTGGCGGTCGCATCGAAGCCGATATAAGCGCTCACCGTCTCCTTGGCGAAAAGCTGGTCGAGGCCGGCATCATCCGAAATCTGGTGGATGAAACCGCGCTCGCTCATTATGCGCAGGAAATCGGATTTGAAGGCGGACATCTTTTCTTTCCCGAAAGCGCCCAACCGAAGCGGATCGGGCGTGGCATGCGTGAAGGCGGGCGTTTAGCATCCAAGCGCGATCAGCAAAAGGGGAATCCGGTTTTGCGGCCCGCGCGGATGGCGTGCGGATGCTTGCTTCATCGTTTGGGCTGGCGTAATGAGGCGCCGCGCCAGCGGGTTCTTGCAGCACTTACCCCGCTGGAACGGCACCGCACGGCATCGAATCGAATGCCATATCCTGTGACAGAGCCCGACGCGACATGCCGGAGATATCCATCATCATTCCTTGCCGGAACGAGGCGGCGAACCTGCCGCTTCTGCTCGATGAGATCGGGGCGGCGATGGCCGGGCGCGACTTCGAGGTGATCGTCGTCAACGATGGCTCGACCGACGAAACCGCTTCGGTCCTTGCCGTCCAGGCAGTACTTCGGCCGTTTCCGCTTCGCCACCTCCGGCATGAGAAATCCGCCGGCCAGTCGCTCTCTGTGCGTTCGGGCGCATGGGCGGCCCGCGGCGATATCGTCGCTACGATCGACGGCGACGGCCAAAACGATCCCAAATACATTCCGGTGCTGGTCGACGCCCTGCGGCAGGCCGGTCCCGATTTCGGTGTTGCGCAAGGAGAGCGCCTGAAGCGCCGTGACAGCAAGATCAAACAACTGGCGTCCCGTTTTGCCAACTGGCTGAGAAAGGCCATCCTGCATGACGAGACCCGCGACACGGGCTGCGGCCTGAAGGCGATCCATACCGGTATCCTCAGGAAATTGCCGTTCTTCGACGGCACGCACCGCTTTGTTCCGGCGCTCGTCATCCAGGAGGGGTATCGCGTCGTGCATTGCGACGTCGTCGACCGCTCTCGCCGCCACGGTAAGTCGAATTACGGAATTTTCGATCGCGGCCTGCAAGGGGTGCTTGATCTCGCCGGTGTCTGGTGGCTGCGCCGTAGGCGCCGGAGAATGCCAAAAACAGAGGAAATCAGGCATGGCTAACGTGCTTCAGGAATTGGCGATCTGGCTTCACGAGGTCTTCGTCAAGCAATTCGATGCGTGGGTTCTGCTCGGCTTCGTCGCTCAGTTCTTTTTTTCGATGCGCTTCGTCGTGCAGTGGATCGCGTCGGAAAAAGCCAAGCGCAGCGTCGTGCCGATCGCTTTCTGGTTCTTTTCGCTGTTCGGCGGCAGCCTGCTGCTGATCTATGCCATCCAGCGGCAGGATCCGGTGTTCATCGCCGGTCAATCCATGGGCATGTTCATCTATGTTCGCAATCTCTGGCTGATTGCCAATGAGCGCAAGGCGGCGATGACGAAGGTCGACTGAGCGACGGGCCTCCGTAAGAAGCAAACCGAAGGGGCTGACGTGGCGAGCAGGAACTATCTTTTTCTCTTCCTGTTCAGCCTGCTGATGACGATTTCGGGACTGGCGGCCATGCCGCCGCTCGACCGCGATGAGCCGCGCTTCGTCCAGGCCACCAAACAGATGGCCGAGACCGGCGACTATGTCGACATTCGCTTCCAGGAACGCTCACGCTACCAGAAGCCGATCGGCATCTACTGGTTGCAATCGGCAGCCGTCGCGCTGAGCGGCGAGGGCGCCGAGGCGCCGATCTGGGTGTATCGACTGGTCTCGGCGCTGGGTATCGCCATTGCCGTTGTGGCGACGGCCTGGACAGGGGCCAATCTTTTCGGCGCCAACGCCGGTCTGGCCGCCGGCCTTGTCATGGCTGCGATCTTCGCGACGGCTTTCGAGGGGCGTGACGCCAAGACCGACGCGATGCTTTTGGCCTGCTGCGTGGCGGCGCAAGGCGCGCTGGCGCAGATCTATACGTCGTCGCGGCGGAACGAAGTCGTCGGCAGCCACCTGCCATGGATATTCTGGGTAGCCCAGGGTGCGGCAATCCTGATCAAAGGGCCGATCGCGCCGCTGCTGTCGGCGCTGACGGTCGCCGTGCTGTTCGCGTTCGAGCGGGACTGGCGCTGGCTGTCGAAGCTGAAGGCGGGGCGCGGCCTGGCTCTCGTGTTGCTGATCATCCTGCCCTGGCTCGTCCTGATCACCTGGAAAAGCGGCGGCACTTTCCTGCAGCAGGCAGTCGGCAAGGATATGCTCGGCAAGGTCGCACAGGGCGAGGAATCGCATGGCCTGCCGCCCGGCTTCTATGTCTTGACCTATTCGCTGTTCATGTGGCCGTTCGGCCTGATCGCGGTGGGTGCCGGGCTCCAGGCACTCAATCGCCTGCGCGACGATCCCCGGCTCCGCTTCTGCCTCGCCTGGTACATTCCGTTCTGGCTACTGTTCGAACTGATCCCGACAAAACTGCCGCACTATGTCCTGCCGGCCTATCCCGGCATGGCGCTCATGGTCGGTTGGCTTTTGACATTGAAGCCGCAGGACGCGAACGCGCCGCTCCAGCGCTGGCAGACCTGGTTGTGGTGGGCGACTGCCTTTGGCCTCGCCTTGGTCACAACAGGCCTTACCGTGCTCTGCATTGCCGCGCCGCTGTATTTTACCGGCACCTTCTCATGGTGGAGCATTCCGGCTGCCCTTGCTGCGCTCGGAGCCGGCTATCTCGGCTTCTCGCGCCAACTGCAAGTGCGGCTCGGCCGTATTGGGGCAATCGCGATTTGCGCCGGTACCACCTACGCCGTGCTGTTCGGTGTCATCGCGCCGTCGTTGAAGCCTATTTGGATGAGCCGCGAGATCGAGGCTGCGGTTCGCGCCAATCGACCCTGCGAGACGATGGTGCTTGCCTCGGCCGGGTATCACGAACCGAGCCTGGTATTTCTGGTGGGCACAGAAACGATATTGACCAATGTCGATGGTACTGCGCAACATCTGCTTGCCGATCCTGCCTGCGCGCTGGCGCTAGCACCGGTTGGCGAGGAAAAGCGGCTGGACGACCTGCTGGCAGGGCAGGGCAGGTTGGCGAACCGCGTCGCCCGGATCGATGGCGTCAACTATTCATCGGGGGAGAAAATGTCACTTGGTCTATACCGGATCATCAACTGACTTCAGTGGTTTGACATGAGCATTGGTCGCAGAGCTCTGGTTCTTGAGCTGCTTCGAAAGCTGCCGGCGCGGTCGGTGGGCAATCTCCAGAAAACGATAGCGATCGCTCGTTCCCGATTTGCGAGGCGGCCGGCCAATTATTCCAGGATGCCATGGCTGACCTTGGTAGTCGCCTATCTGCTTCTGACCGCTGCCAGCATGGTTTTCCTGGATGGCATTGCCGTCAGCTGGCGAGACCGCTGGCCGAACGGGCTTGTCGCGGTCGCCAACGGCTTTACCAGTTTCGGCTTGGGCGGCTGGTATCTCATACCGCCGCTGGTGCTGTTCGTGCCGGCCAATCTGCTGGACTGGCAAGCCCTTTCAAGGCGTTGGCGCATGGTTGCATACAACTGGACCTGCTTCGCCTTCTTCGTGCTGAGCGCGGCCGGTTTGTCGGGGCTGACGGTGACGGTCTTGAAGCACGTCTTCGGCCGCAGCCGGCCAGTCCTGGACATGGGGTTATTCTCGTTCCGCCCATTCGAGTTCGACCCGTATTTCGCCAGTTTTCCCTCCGGCCATGCAACGAATATGGGCATGCTTGCGGCCGTGGTGATCCTTCTTTCCCCGGCATGGGGGAAATACGTTGTTTTGCCCATCACCGTCTGGGTAGCGGCGACGCGGATTGCGGTCGGTGCACACTATCCGAGCGATACGATCGCGGGCTTCGGCCTCGGCATGGCTTGCACCGTCGTTACGGCGCTGGTCTTTGCCCGGCTCGGCTTCATCTTCCGCCAAACTGCGGCGGGACTGCCGATCCGCAAGAAGACATTCAGGCTCAGCGCGGCGTGGCGCAAGCCGGCCGGGTCGACACCGACGCCTGTCCTGGCAGCAGCCAATCCCTGACGGATACTACTTGCTATCCAGCCCGCCGTAGGATCGTACCAGCCGGACCATGTCGGGCGAGTTCGGGCTCTCGCTCTCGAGCCCTTCGGCAACACCGCTACGGTCGGCGATCGGCCGGTTCTGGCTGACCTTCCACTTGCCTTGGATGTCAGTGATCTCGATTTCCAGCCCGACAATGCCCTTGATCTGCGACTGGATGAAGGTGGTTGGCGCGTCGGTCACCGCCCAAGGTGCTTCGCGAGCGCCTTCCTGTGACACCGTCAGATCGGAAATCTGCTGGGCCAGCCAGTCCTGGTCCTCGATCACCGTTACGATGCCGCGCACCTGGACAATGGCGTAGTTCCAGGTCGGCACGACCTTGCCGGTCTCGCGCTTGGTTTCATACCAGGACGGCGTCACATAGGCGTCTGTGCCCTGGAAGACGACCAGCACCGGCGATGCCGGGCTGTCGGCCAGCAGCCGCCATTGCGGATTGGCTCTCGCCAGATGCGCGCGCAACCTGCCGTTCGGCGGCACATCGGCGTCGAGCAGGAACGGGATCGCGTTGGCGACCGGCCCCTCGGCTCCATTTGAGATCAGCAGGCCAAGCGGATGCGCCCGGATCAGCCCGTGCAGCACGTCCTGCCGCGTTTCCTGGAAATGAGGGGGCTGGTACATCGCTGCTATCTCAGCCGTTTCGGCCGCGGGTCGGACAATTCACCGGCCAACCGGCGATCGAGATAGTCCGCGCATTCCTGGAGCAGGAGGTCCGCATCGTTGGAGAAGAAATGGTTGGCGCCGGGCAAGGTCTTCTGGGTGATGGTGATGCCCTTTTGCGTGTGCAGCTTGTCGACCAGCCCTTGCACGTCCTTTGGCGGCGCCACCTTGTCGGCGTCGCCATGGATGATGAGGCCAGACGACGGGCAGGGCGCCAGGAACGAGAAATCATAGGTGTTGGGCTGCGGCGCGATCGAGATGAAGCCTTCGATCTCCGGCCGGCGCATCAGAAGCTGCATGCCGATCCACGAGCCGAACGAATAGCCGGCGACCCAGCAGCTCTTGGAATCCGGGTGCAGCGACTGCACCCAGTCAAGTGCCGCGGCCGCATCCGACAATTCGCCGGTGCCATGGTCGAATTCGCCCTGGCTGCGGCCAATGCCGCGAAAATTGAAGCGAAGCGTGGTGAAATCCCGCTTCTGGAACATGTAGAAGAGGTCGTAGACGATCTTGTTGTTCATCGTGCCGCCGAACTGGGGGTGCGGATGCAGGACGATGGCAATCGGCGCGCTCTTTTCCTTGGAAGGCTGGTAGCGACCCTCCAGGCGGCCGGCCGGACCGGTAAAAATGACCTCAGGCATAAAATACTCCACATGGCATAAGAATGCGCGGCGCCCGGAACAACTCTTCCTCTGGCCTTGACGCAGGGCGAGCGTCTTCTTAGAAGCTAGTTTAGAATTGTTCAAAACTGGGTGGCCAAAAAAATCGTGGCTCGGCCACCCGCGCCGCAAGTCGCGTAAATAGGACGGCTTGCCTTGCAATTTCAAGGAAATAACGCGCTATCCTCGCGGAATGGCTCTTGAAGGGACCAATCGAAACGAAAATGACCGGAAGACGCGCCTATCTCGACTATAATGCCAGTGCGCCGCTGCTTGCCGCGGCGCGTGCGGCAATGATTGCCGCCCTCGATGCCGCCGCCAACCCGTCTTCGGTCCATGCCGAGGGGCGCGCCGCACGGCGGCTGATCGAGAATGCGAGGCGCGATGTGGCAGCACTGGTCAACGCCAGGGCCGAGCATGTCGTGTTCACCTCCGGTGCGACGGAAGCCGCCTCGACGTTGCTGACGCCGGATTGGCAGATGGGGCGCGGCACTATCCGCATGGGCCGGCTCTACGTCTGCGAGGCCGACCATCCTTGCGTGCTGAATGGCGGGCGTTTTCCAGCAGCCCAGGTGACGCGGATCGGCGTCGAGGGCAACGGCATAATCAAGCTGGACGCGTTGGCGGCGGCACTCGCCGCGCACGACAAGGTAGACGGCCTGCCGCTGGTGGCGATCCATGCCGCCAACAACGAGACCGGCGTCATCCAGCCCGTCGACCGCATCGCCGAAATCGTCAAGGCGGCGGGCGGCATCCTGGTCGTCGACGCCGTGCAGGCGGCCGGTCGCATTCCGCTCGATATGTCAGCGGGTTACGCCGATTACTTGATTCTGTCTTCGCACAAGATCGGCGGTCCCAAAGGCGTTGGCGCCGTCGTCGCCGCCTCGGACCTGATGATGCCGAGGCCCTTGGTTACCGGCGGCGGCCAGGAAAAGGGTCATCGCGGCGGCACCGAAAACCCGGCCGCGATCGCTGGTTTTGGCGCGGCGGCGCGGGAAGCCATGATCGGATTGAAGAGCATCGACGCCGTCGCTCGCCATCGTGACAAGATCGAGGCCATCGTAAAAACGCTGGTGCCAGATGCGGAAATCTTCGGAACCGGCGCGCCGAGGCTTGCCAATACGACATTCTTCGCTATTGCGGGCATCAAGGCTGAGACGGCGCAGATCGCCTTCGACCTGGCCGGCGTGGCGCTGTCGGCCGGGTCGGCCTGTTCGTCGGGCAAAGTCGGCCCGAGCCATGTTCTGAAGGCCATGGGGCACAGTGACAGCCTTGGCGCTTTGCGCGTGTCCATCGGCCACGCAACGAGCGCCGAGGACATCGAACTGTTCCGTGCCGCGCTGGCAGATATTGCCTCGCGCCGCGTGGGCAGGGAAAAAGCCGCCTGAGTGCGGCAGAATGATGCAGGCCTTCCGGCCTGGTAGAGCCGTGCGTTTCATGGTGGCCGGGTGAATTTCCGGCAGGGACGCACTATATGGAACTTACGCTGCTTAGGGGTTGCCCTCGGGGTACTCGTTTCGCGGTGCCATAGTTTGAAAACTGCCGGGCCTTGACCCCGGCGTGGATGGAGAACGCATATGCCTGCTGTGCAGGACACGATCGATCGGGTCCGAAAGATCGACGTCGACCAGTATAAATACGGATTCCAGACCGAAATCGCGATGGACAAGGCCCCAAAGGGCCTGAGCGAAGATATTATCCGCTTCATTTCAGCGAAGAAGGACGAGCCGTCCTGGATGCTGGAATGGCGTCTGGAAGCCTATCGGCGCTGGGTGACGCTGGACGAGCCGAAGTGGGCGCGCGTCCATTATCCGAAGATCGATTTCCAGGACCTCTACTACTATGCGGCGCCCAAGAGCACGCCGGGACCGACCTCGCTGAGCGACGTCGATCCCGAACTGTTGAGGGTCTATGAAAAGCTCGGTATCCCGCTGAAGGAACAGGAAATCCTCGCCGGCGTGCAGAAAACCGATGTGTCGGAATTCGAGGAAGCCAGCGACAATGTCTACAAGTCTGGTCGCGTCGCCGTCGATGCCGTGTTCGATTCGGTTTCCGTCGTCACCACCTTCAAGAAGGAGCTGGCACAGGCTGGCGTCATCTTCTGCTCGATCTCGGAAGCGATCCGCGAGCATCCGGAGTTGGTGCAGAAATACCTCGGTTCGGTCGTGCCGACCTCCGACAATTTCTACGCGACGCTGAATTCGGCGGTATTCACCGACGGCTCGTTCGTCTTCGTGCCCAAGGGCGTGCGATGCCCGATGGAACTGTCGACCTATTTCCGCATGAACGAGAAGAACACCGGCCAGTTCGAGCGCACGCTGATCATCGCCGAGGAGGGGGCATACGTCTCCTATCTCGAAGGCTGCACGGCGCCGCAGCGCGACGAGAACCAGCTTCACGCCGCCGTGGTCGAACTGATCGCGCTCGACGATGCCGAGATCAAATACTCGACGGTGCAGAACTGGTACCCCGGCGATGCCGAGGGCAAGGGCGGCATCTACAATTTCGTCACCAAGCGTGGCGACTGCCGTGGCGATCGCTCGAAGATTTCGTGGACCCAGGTCGAGACCGGCTCGGCGATCACCTGGAAATATCCGAGCTGCATCCTGCGCGGCGACGATTCCAGCGGCGAGTTCTATTCAATCGCCGTTTCGAACGGCTACCAGCAGGTCGATAGCGGCACCAAGATGATCCATCTCGGCAAGAATACGTCGAGCCGCATCATCTCCAAGGGCATCGCCGCCGGCTTCTCGCAGAACACCTATCGCGGCCAGGTCTCGGCGCACCGTAAGGCGACCAACGCCCGCAACTTCACCAATTGCGACTCGCTGCTGATCGGCGACCAGTGCGGTGCGCATACCGTGCCCTACATGGAAGCCAAGAACGCGTCGGCGCAGTTCGAGCATGAGGCGACCACCTCGAAAATTTCCGAGGACCAGAAATTCTACGTCATGCAGCGCGGCATTCCGGAAGAAGAGGCGATCGCGCTGATCGTCAACGGCTTCGTCAAGGACGTCATCCAGCAACTGCCGATGGAGTTCGCGGTCGAGGCGCAGAAGCTGATTGGGATTAGCTTAGAGGGCTCGGTCGGCTGACCGGATAAAAATTTTCAGGAAAAGAAAAAATGCTTGAGATCAGAAACCTGCATGCCCGCATCGTCGATGACGGCACCGAGATCATCCGCGGCTTGAACCTGACGGTGAAAGCCGGTGAGGTCGCCGCCATTATGGGCCCTAACGGCTCAGGAAAATCGACGCTGTCCTACATCCTCGCCGGTCGCGAGGATTATGAAGTGACCGAAGGCGAAATCCTCTACAACGGCCAGTCGATCCTCGAAATGGACCCGGCCGAGCGTGCCACCGCAGGCATCTTCCTCGCCTTTCAGTATCCGATGGAGATACCGGGCGTGGCGACGATGGAATTCCTGAAAGTGGCGATGAACGAGCAGCGCAAGGCGCGCGGCGAGGAGCCGCTGAAGATCCCCGAATTCCTGAAGCGCGTGAAGGACGCGGCCGCCTTGCTCGACATGGACATGGCAATGCTGAAACGGCCGCTCAATGTCGGCTTTTCCGGCGGCGAGAAGAAGCGCGCCGAGATCCTGCAGATGAAGCTTCTGGAGCCAAAACTGTGCGTGCTCGACGAGACTGATTCCGGCCTCGACATCGATGCGCTGAAGATCGTCTCGGAAGGCGTCAATGCGTTGCGCGCGCCAGACCGCGCCATCGTCATCATCACCCACTACCAGCGCCTGCTTCAGTACATCGTGCCGGATAGTGTGCACGTGCTCTACAGAGGCCAGGTGGTCAAGTCCGGCGACAAGTCGCTGGCGCTCGACCTCGAAGCCAATGGCTATGCCGGCGTGATCGGCCAAGCCGCGTGAGATGCCAGAAGGCCCAGAAGGCAAGCCAAACAAGGCGAAACTGATGAATATACACACGACACCCCAGCGAACGCCGGCCGAAACAGCGCTGATCGACGCCTTCAGCGACCGGCTGTCGCTGCTGCCCGGCGACGGCACGGTGATGCTGAAGCGCGACGACGCCATCGAGGCGATCAAGAGCGGACTGCCGACGCGGCGCATCGAATCCTGGCATTACACCGACCTGCGCCGTCTGCTGAATGCAGTGCCGGACTTCGATCCGGCAGCCGCCGCGAAAGCCATTGCGCCGATCGTTGAGGGCTCCGTCATTTTGCCGGTGCTGAACGGCGTGTCGAGCGCGAAAGTGCCTGTCATCGACGGCGTTATCGTCCAGCGCCTGTCGGAGAAATTAACCGACGGCAGCATCGCACCTGGGCTCGATCCCTACGGCACCGACGATGCCATCGGCTCACTGAACACAGCCTTTGTCGCCGACGGCTATTTTGTCGACATCGCCGATGGCGCCGAACTGGACAAGCCAGTCGAGTTGCAGAACCTGCAGGCCGGCGGCCAAACGCATGTGCGCCTGGCCGTCCGCGTCGGTGCCGGCGCCAAGGCTGTCATCGTCGAGCGCCAGACGGGCGAGGGCGCCGCACTGGTCAGTTCGGTCAGCCAGCTTCTGCTTGACGAGGGCGCCGACGTGACGTGGCTGATCGTGCAGGAGCAGCCGGATACGGCCACGCATCTTGCCCAGTTCAAGGCGCATCTTGGCAAGAATTCCAAACTGACGCTGTTCGTGATGAATGCCGGCGGCAAGCTGGTGCGTCAGGAGATCGTGGTCAAGACGACAGGCGAAGGCGCCGATTTCACGCTGCGCGGCATCAACCTGCTTGCCGGCGACACCCATACGGACGTGACCATGGTGCTCGACCATGCCGTGCCGCACACGGCTTCCACGGAAGTGATCCGCAACGTGGTGACGGGAAGAGCGCGCGGCGTCTTCCAGGGGCGCATCAACGTCCACCAATATGCGCAGAAGACCAACGCCAAGATGGCCTGCAACACGCTGCTTCTGTCGGACGACGGCGAGTTCTCGACCAAGCCGGAGCTCGAGATCTTCGCCGACGACGTCGTCTGCGGCCATGGCGCGACCGTCACCGAGATCGACCACAGCCATCTGTTCTACCTGATGGCGCGCGGTATCGACGAGAAGTCGGCCCGTGGCCTGTTGGTGAAGGCGTTCGTCGCCGAGGTGATCGAGGAACTGGACGACGAGGCGATTGTCGAGGCGCTGGAAACGAGGCTCGACGGCTGGTTCGCGACGCACGGGTGAAGTGGGTGAGGGGTGCTGGACGGAATGAGGCGATGCCTCGAGAGAGCTTGTGATGGACCAGAAAGTCGAAAACATCCCCTACGACGTCGAGGCGATCCGCCGCGACTTCCCGATCCTGTCGCGGGAAGTCTACGGCAAACCGCTGGTCTATCTCGACAATGGCGCTTCGGCACAGAAGCCGCAGATCGTGCTCGACACCATCCAGCACGCTTATTCCCAGGAATACGCCAACGTCCATCGCGGGCTGCATTTCCTGTCGAATGCCGCGACCGATGCCTATGAGAAAGCGCGCGAGACGGTTCGCCGTTTCCTCAACGCGCCAAGTACCGACAACATCGTCTTCACTTCCAACACGACCGCGGCGATCAACACTGTCGCCTACGGCTATGGCATGCCCAATATCGGCGAGGGCGACGAAATAGTCCTTTCGATCATGGAGCACCATTCCAACATCGTGCCGTGGCATTTCATCCGCGAGCGGCAGGGTGCCAAGCTTGTCTGGGTGCCGGTCGACGATCTCGGCGTCTTCCATATCGAAGAGTTCGAGAAGCGGCTGACCGATCGCACCAAGCTCGTCGCCATCACGCACATGTCGAATGCGTTGGGCACGGTGACGCCGATCAAGGAGATCGTCCGTATCGCGCACGCGCGCGGCATTCCGGTGCTGGTCGACGGCAGCCAGAGCGCCGTCCATATGCCGATCGACGTCCAGGATCTCGACTGCGATTTCTTCGTCTTCACCGGCCACAAAGTCTACGGGCCCTCGGGCATCGGCGTGCTCTATGGCAAGAAGGACATGCTGGAACGCATGCGCCCATTCATGGGCGGCGGCGAGATGATCGAGGAGGTGACGCAAGACATCGTCACCTACAACGATCCGCCGCACCGCTTCGAGGCCGGCACGCCGCCGATCGTGCAGGCGATCGGGCTGGGCGCTGCGCTGGAATACATGGAAAAGATCGGCCGCGAGCGCATCGCCGCGCACGAGGCCGATTTGAAGGATTATGCGCATCAGCGGCTGCGGGCCATCAATTCGCTGCGCATCTTCGGCGACGCGCCCGATAAGGGCGCCATCATCTCCTTCGAGCTTCAGGGCATTCATGCCCACGACGTGTCGATGGTGATCGATAGGCAAGGCGTTGCTGTCCGCGCAGGCACGCATTGCGCCCAGCCGCTGTTGAAACGCTTCGGCGTAACCTCCACATGCAGGGCGTCGTTCGGCATGTATAATACCAGGGCCGAAGTCGACGCTTTGGCAGATGCGCTCGAAAAAGCGCGAAAGTTCTTCGGGTGACGATCATGGATGATGCAGGCCGCACCGCTGAGACCACTTCGGAAACGGCAATCAATGAGGTGGTTTCCGCCTCGGCAATTCCCGCCGACGAACTGGCGCGGCTGACCGACGACATCGTCTCGGCGCTCAAGACGGTTTATGATCCGGAGATCCCGGCCGACATCTACGAGCTTGGCCTCGTCTACAAGATCGACATCGAGGACGACCGCTCGGTCAAGATCGACATGACGCTGACCGCGCCCGGCTGCCCGGTGGCCGGCGAAATGCCCGGCTGGGTGGAGAATGCCGTCGGCGCCGTCGAAGGCGTGTCCGGCGTCGAGGTCAACATGACCTTCGATCCGCCCTGGTCGCCCGACCGCATGTCGGAAGAGGCGCAGGTCGCGGTGGGCTGGTATTAATGGGCATACTTGCGCCGGGCAGAAAATTTCACCATTTTAGGTGAGGAATCATTCGGCAGGCCTTGAACCTGCACGCAATGGAGAAAGAAGAAGATGGGACGCTTCGCCGTCATCACGATGACCGAAAAGGCTGCTGACCGGGTGCGCGAGATCGTCGCAACCCGTGAGAATGCGCATGGCATTCGTCTCGGCATCAAGAAGGGCGGCTGCGCCGGCATGGAGTATACGGTCGACCTGGTGACCGAGCCGAACACCAAGGACGATCATATCGAGCGCGACGGCGCCCATGTCTATGTCGCGCCTGAGGCGGCGCTTTTCCTGTTCGGTACCGAGATGGATTTCGAGCAGACGACGCTGCGCACCGGCTTCACCTTCCGCAACCCGAACCAGAGCTCGGCCTGCGGTTGCGGCGAATCGGTTGAGCTCAAGCCGGCCGATCTGAAGGCACTGGCCGAGGCACGCGCTTCGGCCTGATCGGGCTTCTCACTCCACCCACATTTTTGTTCGTTTGTGCCAGTCGGCGATCGACTCTTCCGGGTAGACGTCGAACACCTTGTCGCCCTTGCCGACGTCAGGTTCGACCCAGTTCGCTTTGTATTTCAGCATGAGATGCACCTTTTCAGGTGGTTTCGGCAGGTCTGTGTCGATCGCCGAGGCGACGGGATGGACCAGTTCCGGCCAGGTCGGATCGTAGAGCCACAGTGCCGATCCGCATTTCCGGCAGAAATTCCGCTCGCCTGACGAGATCTCGCATTGCGGATGCTCGTCGTCCTCGATCTCGGCTTGATAGACGCCGAGATTGCGCTTGCCCTTGATTTTCAGCGTATCGAAATCGGCACCGAGATTGATGGCAAAGCCACCGCCGCCTTGCTGCTTGCGACAGATCGAGCAGTAGCAAAGCATGAACGGCACCGGCGTGTGACTTTCCACCTCGAAACGGACAGCGTTGCACCGGCAGGACCCTTTGAGCAGAAGCGGCATGAAAAAACTCCGACGAAATTGGTCTCAACTTGTCAGGATGGTGCTGGTTGCGGCGATGACAAGGAGAAATCCGGGTGACATGATCGACGCATGGACAATGAACGCATTGCCGAACTTTTCGAAGGCCTCGGCCCGGTCAGCATCCGCAAGCTGTTCGGCGGCAAGGGCATCTACTTCGACCGGGTCATCGTCGCGATCGTCCTTCGCGGTGAACTTTTGCTGAAGGCCGACGCGGAAAGCGCGCCGGAATTCGAAGCGGCCGGCTGTCGGCAATGGACCTATACCGGCTCGAGGCATGGCAAACTCGTGTCTATGCCATACTGGAGCATCCCTGACAGTGCCTTCGATGATCCGGATGAGATGGCGGTCTGGGCACGCCGGGCCTATGAGGCGGGGCTGCGGGCCGGCAAGTAGGCTTGCCTCCCCGCTGGTCATCACCTCATGCCAAGTCCTGCGCCTCGGGCACAAGGGTCAGCGCCTCAGCAAAACTCGCCGCCGTAAAAGCCGGCGCACGCCCCATACCCTCGCTGGCAAGCATCGCCACGGCAACGCCTTCGCATAGCGCCGCACGTAGTGTCAGGCCGTTGAGCAGGGCAGCCACCGTTGCACCCGCCAGCGCATCGCCGGCGCTGTCCGACACCTTTCCTGGGGCTGGCGGCAGGATCGAGAAGGCGCCGACCTCGTCGAAGCCCAGCACCGGACCGTCATCCGCCGTCACGACGCCGCCTTTGAGGTCCGCGCGCCTCAGGCCGTCGATGATATCTTGCTCCGCAGCACCGATACCCACATCGGCGAGTGCGATGGCCTCGCGCCGGTTCATGAAGACCAGCGCCAGACTGCCGAGCATTGGCGCGAGTCGCGCCGCCTTGGCCGGTGAGACGGCAAGGGCGAAAACCGGCTTGCCGGCGGCAAGCGCCACCAGCCGCTCAAGTGCTGCCGATGGCAGGTTTGCGTCGCACAGGATCGCATCGGCAGTGCTGATCGCCTCGCGCACCTTGGCGCGGCGGATCTGCTTGGCAAGCGCCAGATCGTAGAGCGCCATGTCGGCAAGGCCGACGATCAGCGCACCGTCGCCGTCGACCAGCATCGTGTTGCTCGGCGTCGCGCGATCGAGGAACACCGCGGACAGATCGGCAATGCCGGCAGCATGGATGGCGCGCGAGACCGTATCGGCCAGAACATCACCGCCGCGCACCGAAAGCAGCGAGCCGGAAACGCCGCGGCGCACGGCGCTGCGCAGCGCATTGAAGACGGCGCCGCCGACAGCCTCGCGCATCGTGCCGGGATTCGACGCTGCCGGCACAAAGGCGCCCGAAACCTGGCCGCGCCGATCTATATAGGCGCCGCCTACGGCCAGGATTGTCGGCGACTTCATCATGCCGGCGAGAAGACCATTGCTGTTGCCAGGTGAAGACTAGGTTGTCCGGCGGAACCCGGCAACCGGAGGCGCGATTCGGAAGATGCCGGCACGATCCTGCGGGAGACGCGGGATACATCTTGGCGTGAAAGCGCGAAACAAAAAAAGAACAAATGCGGATACTTTTTGTTTTTCAATGGGTTGCATCCCCTTGCCAAATGAGAACAAAAAAGGTACAAATTAATAAGGATTACGGATTGTCCGGCCTTCATTGACGACCAAGGGGTGATGTATCATGGCTCAGAATTCTTTGCGGCTTGTAGAGGACAAAGCAGTGGATAAATCAAAGGCTCTGGATGCGGCGCTGTCGCAAATCGAGCGTGCCTTCGGCAAGGGCTCGATCATGCGGCTCGGCGCAAACGAGCAGGTCGTCGAGATCGAAACGGTGCCGACCGGCTCGCTTGGCCTCGACATCGCGCTTGGCGTCGGCGGTCTGCCGCGCGGCCGCATCGTCGAGATCTACGGGCCGGAAAGCTCGGGCAAGACGACGCTAGCGCTGCACACGGTGGCCGAGGCCCAGAAGAAGGGCGGCATCTGCGCCTTCGTCGATGCCGAGCACGCGCTTGATCCGGTCTATGCCCGCAAGCTCGGCGTCGATCTCGAGAACCTGCTGATCTCGCAGCCTGATACCGGCGAGCAGGCGCTGGAGATCTGCGACACGCTGGTGCGTTCCGGCGCCATCGACGTGCTGGTGGTCGATTCGGTCGCGGCGCTGACGCCGCGCGCCGAAATTGAGGGCGAGATGGGCGATTCGCTGCCGGGCCTGCAGGCCCGCCTGATGAGCCAGGCGCTGCGCAAGCTGACCGCCTCGATCTCGCGCTCCAACACCATGGTCATCTTCATCAACCAGATCCGCATGAAGATCGGCGTCATGTTCGGTTCGCCCGAGACCACGACCGGCGGCAACGCGCTGAAATTCTATGCTTCGGTCCGCCTCGACATTCGCCGCATCGGCTCGGTCAAAGACCGCGACGAGGTCGTCGGCAACCAGACCCGCGTCAAGGTCGTCAAGAACAAGCTGGCGCCGCCCTTCAAGGTGGTCGAATTCGACATCATGTATGGCGAGGGCGTGTCCAAGACTGGCGAGCTGGTCGACCTTGGCGTCAAAGCCGGCGTGGTCGAGAAGTCGGGCGCCTGGTTCTCCTACAATTCGCAGCGTCTCGGCCAGGGCCGTGAGAACGCCAAATTGTTCCTGCGCGACAATCCCGATACGGCGCGCGAGATCGAATTGGCGCTGCGGCAGAATGCCGGGCTGATCGCGGAGAAATTCCTCGAGAATGGTGGTTCCGAAGGCGGCGACGATGGTTTCGAGGATGAAGCCGGCGCGATGTGAGGCTTCGGTGGTGGCCGGAGTTTGGCCATAATTCCCGCTCATCACCTGCAGCTCATGTAATCGAGTTCTGTATTGTTGCGTTTCGAACCGCCGGCCTAGCGCCGGCGGTTTGCGTTTCAGCGGCGGCGCCGAGATGACCGACAAGCCCTGCAAATTGGCCCAATTCCGTGTTTCTGGACAGGGTGCAACGCGGCGGCTAAAAGGCCATGTCCATTTGCCGTCGGCCGGGCCGACGGCTCTCTCTAAAAGTTAAAAGGCAGTATTATTCATGAGTGGCGTTAACGAGATCCGGTCGACATTCCTCGACTATTTCCGCAAGGAGGGTCACGAGGTCGTCGCGTCGAGCCCGCTGGTGCCGCGCAACGATCCGACGCTGATGTTCACCAATGCCGGCATGGTGCAGTTCAAGAACGTCTTCACAGGCCTGGAAAAGCGACCTTATTCGCGTGCCACGACGGCTCAGAAGAGTGTGCGCGCCGGCGGCAAGCACAATGACCTCGACAATGTCGGCTACACCGCCCGCCACCTGACCTTCTTCGAGATGCTCGGCAATTTCTCGTTCGGCGACTATTTCAAGGAACG
The DNA here is from genome assembly GCF_003997065.1 of Mesorhizobium sp. M6A.T.Ce.TU.016.01.1.1. Taxonomy (NCBI): domain Bacteria; kingdom Pseudomonadati; phylum Pseudomonadota; class Alphaproteobacteria; order Hyphomicrobiales; family Phyllobacteriaceae; genus Mesorhizobium; species Mesorhizobium sp. M6A.T.Ce.TU.016.01.1.1. The sequence goes on from NZ_RZTJ01000005.1 coordinate 366,706, forward strand.
CGCTATCGAGCTTGCCTGGAACCTGATCACCAAGGAGTTCGGGCTGAAGCAGGACAAGCTGCTGGTCACCGTCTATCACACCGATGACGAGGCCGCCGCCTTCTGGAAGAAGATCGCCGGCTTTTCCGACGATCGCATCATCCGCATTCCGACCTCGGACAATTTCTGGGCGATGGGCGACACCGGACCTTGTGGGCCGTGCTCGGAGATCTTCATCGACCGTGGCGAGCACATCTGGGGCGGGCCTCCCGGCAGCCCCGAGGAGGACGGCGACCGTTTTCTCGAATTCTGGAACCTGGTGTTCATGCAGTATGAACAGGTGACGAAGGACGAGCGCATCGACCTGCCGCGCCCGTCGATCGACACCGGCATGGGCCTGGAGCGCATGGCCTCCATTCTGCAAGGGGTGGAGAGCGTCTTCGAGACCGACCTGTTCCGTCACCTGGTCGACGCTGCGTCGTCCGCGCTCGGCCGCGGTCCGGATGCGGACACCGTCGGATCGTTCCGCGTCATCGCCGATCATTTGCGTTCGTCTTGCTTCCTGGTGGCCGACGGCGTGCTGCCGTCCAATGAAGGCCGCGGCTATGTGCTTCGTCGCATCATGCGCCGCGCCATGCGCCATGCACAGTTGCTCGGTGCCCGCGATCCGCTGATGTGGCGCCTGGTGCCGGCGCTGGTGCGCGAGATGGGCCAGGCCTACCCGGAACTGGTGCGCGGCGAACAGATGATCACCGAGACGCTGAAGCTTGAGGAAACGCGTTTCCGCAAGACGCTGGTGCGCGGCCTGGGCCTGCTTTCGGAGGCGACGGAAAGACTGGGCGCCGGCGACATGCTGGATGGCGAGACAGCCTTCAAGCTCTACGACACCTATGGCTTTCCGCTCGATCTGACGCAGGACGCGCTGCGTCAGCGCAACATCTCGGTCGATCTTGCCGGCTTCACCAATGCGATGGAGCAGCAGAAGGCCGAGGCGCGCAAGAGCTGGGCTGGCTCCGGCGAGGCCGCGACCGAAACGGTGTGGTTCCCGGTGCGCGAGAAGAACGGCGCCACCGAGTTCCTCGGTTACGAGACCGAGCAGGCGGAAGGCCTCATCCAGGCGCTGGTCAGGGACGGCAAGACCGTTGACAGCGCGGCCAAGGGCGACGCCGTTGCCGTGGTCGTCAACCAGACGCCGTTCTATGGCGAATCCGGCGGCCAGATGGGCGACACCGGCCTCATTTTAGGCGAAGGGTTCTCGATCGAGATCTCCGATACGCAGAAGAAGGCCGATGGGCTTTTCGTGCATCTCGGCAAGGTGATCAGCGGCACGGTCAACACGGGCGGAACCGTCGAGCTGAAGGTCGACCATGCGCGCCGCTCCAGGCTGCGCGCGAACCATTCCGCGACGCATCTGATCCATGAGGCGCTGCGCGAGGTGCTCGGCACTCATGTCGCGCAGAAGGGCTCGCTGGTCGCGCCCGAGCGTCTGCGCTTCGACATCTCGCACAACAAGCCGATTTCGCCGGACGAGCTCGAAGAGGTCGAGCGCATGGCCAACGAGATCGTCGTCCAGAACAGCCCGGTGTCGACGCGCCTTATGTCGGTCGACGACGCCATCGCCGAGGGCGCCATGGCGCTGTTCGGCGAGAAGTATGGCGACGAAGTGCGCGTCGTTTCGATGGGAACGGGCTTGCATGGCGCCAAGGCCAACCGGCCCTATTCGGTCGAGCTCTGCGGCGGCACGCATGTCAGGGCGACCGGCGATATCGGTCTGGTGCGCGTCGTGTCGGACAGCGCTGTCGCCGCCGGCGTGCGCCGTATCGAGGCGTTGACCGGAGAGGCGGCCAGAAAGCATCTCGACGAGCAGGACAAACGGCTGAAGGCGGTCGCTGCCACGCTGAAGATTTCGCCGGCCGACGTGCCGGCCCGCGTCGAGGCGCTGCTCGATGAGCGCAAGAAGCTCGAAAAGGAACTGACCGAGGCGCGCAAGAAGCTGGCGCTGGGCGACCGCTCGCCATCCGGTGTGCCTGCGGAAAACGAAACCATTGCCGGTATCGGTTTCCTTGGCAAGGCGGTGTCCGGCGTCTCGCCAAAAGATTTGAAGCCGTTGGCCGATGCCGGCAAGAAGTCGCTCGGCTCCGGCATCGTGGTCTTCGTTGGCGCCGGCGAGGACAACAAGGCGAGCGTCGTGGTCGGTGTCACCGACGATCTGACCGCTCGCTTCAGCGCCGTCGATCTGGTGCGCGTGGCATCCGCTGCCTTGGGCGGGCAGGGCGGCGGCGGTCGGCCTGACATGGCCCAGGCCGGCGGCCCGGATGCCTCGAAAGCCGAGGAAGCGATTGCTGCGGTGAAGGCGGCGCTGGAAGCTGCGTGAATCCTCCACCAGTCAGGCGAGGCCGAAGTGGCAGCGGGGATGATGTGGCAACGTTGACCATGTATCAAGTCGACGCCTTTGCCGAACGGGCTTTCCAGGGCAACCCTGCTGCCGTTCTCATTTTGGCGGACTGGCTATCGGACGATGTGATGCAGGCCATCGCAAACGAGAACAATCTTGCTGAAACCGCGTTTGCGCGGCCGAATGGCGAGAGTTGGGATTTGCGCTGGTTCACGCCGGTTCATGAAGTCGACTTCTGTGGCCATGCTACTCTTGCGACCGCCCATGTATTGGCCGCGGAACACAATGTGCCTGGCGACATGGCGTTTGCCACGCGGGTGGGTGAGCTACGGGTTTCGCAACGGGAAGGCGCCTACCAGCTCGATCTGCCATGTTTTCCGCCGCAGCCGCTCGGCGGGGAGTTAACGCTGGCGCTGCAAGAGATATTTCCTCTGGGCACGGTTTCGAGCTTCCGCAATTTCGAAAATCTGTTTGTCGAGCTTGCCGACGAGGCATCCATACGGTCATTCGTTCCCGATCTGCTCAGGATCGGAACCCTTCATCCTCTTGGCCTGGTCATTACCGCGCCTGGGCGAGCCCATGATTTCGTCTCGCGTTATTTCGTGCCTGGGGCGGGCATTCCCGAGGATCCGGTGACTGGCTCCACTCATGCGACACTGGTGCCTTACTGGTCTGAAAAACTCGGCAAGACGCATCTGTCGGCATTCCAATGCTCGCATCGCGGCGGGCATTTGCTATGCGACCTGGCTGGAGATCGCGTGCTGATCGTAGGTCGTGCGAAAACCTTCATGAAGGCGGAAATCTACCTTCCCGAATGAACAACTGCCATTTGCCTCAGCCTGCCTTTTCAGTTCGGGAAAAGCTTGGACGCTGAGCTATGCGGGTCCACCAGTCGTGGATGTCGGCAAACTCCGCCAGCAGGTTTTGACCCTCGGCAACCTTGACGAAATAGCCGATGATTGGCGCGGCGTGCAGGTCGGCGAGCGTCAGCTCCGCTCCCAACAGCCATGGCCCCTCGGCTTTCAGCGAGGAGAGCGCCTGTAATGCCGTTCTCGCCTGCCGAAGTCCGGCGGCGATCAAAGCCTCGTCAGGCGCCGTCTTCTCCAGCCGCTCGACGGCAACATCCCAGACCATGGCCCGATAGGCATAGGCGTCGAGCATGCCGATGATCTGGTTCATGGTTGCGCGGGGTCGAGCATCAGCCGGTTGCAGCGCCGGTCCGTCGAAAGCCTCGTCGACATAGCAGGCAATTGCGCTGGTCTCGCAAAGCCGAAACCCGTCATGCTCGAAGGCAGGGATGCGACCGAACGGGTGATGGCCGAAATACCAGCGGGGAATACCGTCCGCCGCGAAGACATCGACCGGCACAAGCTCATAGTCGATGCCCTTTTCCTCGAGCACGAGGCGGACGATGCGCACATAGACGCTGTAGTCCGCCCCGTAGACGACGGGCTTGTTCATCTCGTTTGGCCGTCAGGCCATTGCCTTCTGCAGATTCTCGTCGATCTTGTCGAGGAAGCCGGTGGTCGAAAGCCATGGCTGGTCGGGACCGATCAGCAGCGACAGATCCTTGGTCATGAAGCCGGCCTCGACGGTCTGGATGCAGACCCTTTCCAGCGTCTCGGCAAAACGCTTCAGCTCGGCATTGTCGTCGAGCTTGGCGCGATGGGTGAGGCCGCGCGTCCAGGCGAAGATCGAGGCGATCGAATTGGTCGAGGTTTCCTCGCCCTTCTGATGCTGGCGATAGTGACGGGTGACGGTGCCGTGCGCGGCCTCCGCCTCCACCGTCTTGCCGTCCGGCGTCATCAGCACCGAGGTCATCAGGCCGAGCGACCCAAAACCTTGCGCCACCGTGTCCGACTGCACGTCGCCATCGTAGTTCTTGCAGGCCCAGACATAGCCGCCCGACCATTTCAGGCTGGAGGCGACCATGTCGTCGATCAGCCGGTGCTCGTACCAGATCTTCTTCGCCTTGAATTCGGCTTCGAACTCAGCCTCGTAGACTTCCTGGAAAATGTCCTTGAAGCGGCCGTCATAGGCCTTGAGGATGGTGTTCTTGGTCGAGAGATAGACCGGATAATTGCGCAGCAGGCCGTAATTCAGCGAGGCGCGGGCGAATTCCCGGATCGACTCGTCGAGATTGTACATTGCCATGGCGACGCCGGCGGCCGGCGCATCGAACACCTCATGCTCGATGACCTTGCCGTCCTCGCCGACGAACTTGATCGTCAGCTTGCCCTTGCCGGGAAAGCGGAAGTCGGTGGCGCGGTACTGGTCGCCGAAGGCATGACGGCCGACGATGATCGGCTTGGTCCAGCCGGGCACCAGCCGCGGCACGTTCTTCATGATGATCGGCTCGCGAAAGATGGTGCCGCCGAGGATGTTGCGGATCGTGCCGTTCGGCGACTTCCACATCTTCTTCAGCTTGAATTCCTCGACGCGCTGCTCGTCGGGCGTGATCGTCGCGCATTTCACGCCAACGCCATGTTTCTTGATGGCATTGGCCGAATCGATGGTCACCTGGTCGTTGGTGGCGTCGCGGTGCTCTACGCTGAGGTCGTAATATTCAAGCTTGAGGTCGAGATAGGGGTGGATCAGCTTATCCTTGATGAATTGCCAGATGATGCGGGTCATCTCGTCGCCGTCGAGTTCGACGACCGGGTTCGCCACCTTGATCTTCGCCATGGAAAGAATGCCTCATTGTTGGGGATCGGAACGGCCTTGCCCGCATGGCTTTCGGCCGGGGATGCGGCCCGTATATCAAAGCATTTTTGGCCGCGCAAACGGCGATCCGCGCGGCCTGGCTCGACTACCGCCATCGGCCTCTCCTTGTGAACGCTTCATTTTCGCGGCCGGATATGGCAGGGGACGCTGAAATGCCGCAAACAGCAGTTCATTGACATCATGCAAGCCAGTAACGACATCCCTCCTGCCGCAGGCCCGGCGATCATCCTCGTCGAGCCGCAGCTCGGCGAGAATATCGGCATGGTCGCGCGCGCCATGGCGAATTTTGGGCTTGCCGAACTGCGCCTCGTGAATCCGCGCGACGGCTGGCCAAGCGAGAAGGCGCGCGCTGCCGCGAGCCGCGCCGACCATGTCATCGATGCCGTCACGGTCTTTGGCGATCTGGCCTCGGCGGTTGCCGACCTGAACTTCGTCTTCGCCACCACGGCGCGCGCGCGTGATAATTTCAAGCCGGTGCGCGGACCGGTCGAGGCGGGCAGGACGCTGAGAGCGCGCCAGCAAGCCGGGCAGCGCACCGGCATCCTGTTCGGCCGCGAGCGGTTCGGGCTCTACAATGACGAGGTCGGCCTCGCCGACGAGATCGTCACCTTCCCGGTCGATCCCGCCTTCTCTTCGCTCAACATTGCCCAGGCGGCCCTGCTGATGTCCTATGAATGGATGAAGTCGGGCTTGGAAGATGAGACGAAAACCAATTTTTCCAGCCCTGACATGATGCCGGCGACCAAGGAGCAGTTGCACGGCCTGTTCGCGTATCTGGAAGGCGCGCTCGAAGCGCGCGGCTATTTCCGCCCGGCGCCGAAGAAGCCGAAGATGGTCGACAATCTGCGCGCGGTGCTGACGCGCGCCGGCTTCGCCGAGCCGGAGCTCAAGGTGCTGCGCGGCATAATATCATCGCTGGACAGGTTCTCGCCGGCCATGCCGCGCGGCGACGGATCGCCGGGTGATGATCCGAGACGGCTTCCGGCAGCCGCGGCACGCGCCGCCAAGGCGGAAGACAACGACTAGGAACAAATCGTTGGGCCTACCACTGGTAACCGAATGTTATTTGGTGGGGTCCATCATTTCAAAATGATGGACCCTCGGATGTGCGACCATCTTCCTGCCGTGGTCCCAGCCTTCCCTCTGAGTCCCAGTCTTTTCTCGTATCCCCAGTCTTTTCTCGTAATCCCAGTCCTTTTTCCTAATCAATGACAATGACAGATCCCTCAAGCGCCCGCCCGATCCTGATGTTCGATTCCGGCATCGGCGGCCTGACAGTGCTGCGCGAAGCGCGCGTGCTGATGCCCGATCGTCGCTTCGTCTATGTCGCCGACGATGCGGCTTTCCCTTATGGCGCTTGGGAGGAGCCGGCGCTGAGGGCACATGTTCTGGAGCTGTTCGGCAAGCTGCTCGACCGGTTTTCGCCGGCCATTTCGGTCATCGCCTGCAACACCGCCTCGACGCTGGTCATCGATGCGCTGCGCGAACGATTTCCCGGCCATCCTTTCGTCGGCACGGTGCCGGCGATCAAGCCGGCGGCGGAACGCACGCGCTCCGGACTTGTTTCGGTGCTGGCGACGCCCGGCACCGTCAAGCGCCAGTATACGCGCGACCTGATCAGCAAATGGGCTCAGAAATGCCACGTCCGCCTAGTTGGCAGCGACAGCCTGGCGGGACTGGCCGAGGCCTATATGCGTGAGGGCTTTGTCGATGAAGAGGCCGTGCGCACCGAAATCGCGCCGTGCTTCGTCGAGCATGACGCGCTGCGGACCGACATCGTCGTGCTTGCCTGCACTCACTATCCCTTTCTGGCAAACCGCATGCGCAAGACGGCACCTTGGCCGGTCGATTGGCTCGATCCCGCCGAGGCGATCGCGCGGCGCGCGCTCTCGCTGCTCGCGGAGACCGAGGTCAGGAATCGCGGCGAGGCGTTGCCGGAAGGCGCCGATCTTGCTGTCTTCACCTCAAAGCGGGTCGATTTTCCGACTCGCCGCCTGATGCAGGGGTTTGGGCTGGCGATTTCCTGATAGTTAGGAACATCATCCGGACCGATACGTTTTCTCTTATTGGCAACAGGAGAAACGATCATGCCAGCCACATCAAAGTCCCAGCAGAAAGCTGCCGGCGCGGCATTGTCCGCCAAGCGTGGCGAGACCAAGAAGAGCGAACTCAAAGGCCCTTCGAAGGGAATGTACAAATCCATGAGCGAAAAACAGCTCGAGGAATTTGCCGAGACCAAACGTAAGGGCCTGCCGGAGAAGAAAGCGAAGCACTAGCCGCTCGTCCGCACCAGGCAGGGAGGTCGGTTCCGGTTCCATGGTTTGACAGCCGCGGCCGAGCCGCGGCCCTTGGGTCGTATCCACTCGCCATCACCGACGCCAGCCGCAAGCTTGACACCGGTTAAATCTCCGTTTAATCAGCCCATCAACACCGGGCCGCAATGCCCGGTGGTTTCTTTATGTGCGCAAGACGTTTGGGAAGCGCTCTATTTCCCGGGTCTTGTGTAAAATGACGTGTCCCGTGGGTTTTCCGCCGCGTTGCGTGGGAAAACCCTGTCAGGTCTCGAAAACGGGGGCCAGAGGAGGGCGCGTTTCCTTCACCCGGACCATGAGGTTCCGGGTGTACTGTTTTGAAAGGGAATGCGATGAGCAAGCGCGAATCCGCGAAATACAAGATCGACCGCCGTCTCGGCGAAAACATTTGGGGCCGCCCGAAATCCCCGGTCAACAAGCGTGAATACGGTCCCGGCCAGCACGGCCAGCGCCGCAAGGGCAAGCTTTCCGATTTCGGCCTGCAACTGCGTGCCAAGCAGAAGCTGAAGGGTCACTACGGCGACGTTTCGGAAAAGCAGTTCCGGAAGGTCTATGAAGAGGCGGACCGCCGCAAGGGCGACACCTCGGAGAACCTGATCGGCCTGCTCGAATCGCGTCTCGACGCGGTCGTCTACCGTTCCAAGTTCGTGCCGACCATTTTTGCCGCTCGCCAGTTCGTCAATCACGGCCACATCAATGTCAACGGCAAGCGTGTCAACATCGGCTCGTACCGCTGCAAGCCGGGCGACGTCGTTGAAGTGCGCGAAAAGTCGAAGCAGCTGGTGATCGTCCTGGAATCGGTAGGCCTGGCCGAGCGCGACGTGCCTGACTACATCGAGGTCGATCATAACAAGATGACCGCGACCTTCGGGCGCATCCCCGGCCTGTCGGATGTTCCCTTCGCCGTGCAGATGGAACCGAACCTGGTCGTCGAATTCTATTCGCGCTGATCGATTTCTTCATCTGCAACAGCATCGAAGGCCGCCCCTCGAGGCGGCCTTTTCTTTTGGGCATCCGAAAATCGATTTCGATTTTCGGGCCGATGCGCTAATCCGGGCAGCAACAAGGACCTTTGGGGCCGACGCGCCATGAACATGCTGCCTGATGCCAAGACACTCGAACCGATCGCCGATGCCGCAGGCGGCTTTCATCCGCTGTTTGCCGATGTGCCGTCCTCCGTCGAGTTCAACAAGCTGCGCAAACGGCTGCTGCGTCTCGCCCGTCAGGCGATCGACGATTTTTCGATGGTGAGGCCAGGCGATCGCTGGCTGGTTGCCTTGTCGGGCGGCAAGGATTCCTACGGCCTGCTCGCTTTGCTGCTCGACCTCAAATGGCGCGGGCTGCTGCCGGTCGAGCTGTTGGCCTGCAATCTAGACCAGGGCCAGCCCAATTTTCCCAAACACATATTGCCCGACTATCTCAATAAATACGCCATCCCGCACCGCATCGAATATCGGGACACTTATTCGGTGGTGACCGACAAGCTTCCCGAGGGCAGCACCTACTGTTCTCTGTGCTCGCGGCTCAGGCGCGGCCATCTCTACCGCATCGCGCGGGAGGAGGGTTGCTCGGCGCTGGTGCTCGGACACCACCGCGAGGATATTCTTGAAACCTTTTTCATGAACCTGTTCCATGGCGGTCGACTCGCGGCCATGCCGCCAAAACTGCTCAACGACGACGGCGACGTCATGGTGCTGCGGCCGCTCGCCTATTGCGCCGAGGCCGATCTCGAAAAATTCGCCGGCGCCATGAAATTCCCGATCATCCCGTGCGATCTGTGCGGCAGCCAGGATGGCTTGCAGCGCAACGCGATGAAGGCGATGCTCGACGACTTGGAAAAGCGCATGCCCGGCCGCAAGGACACGATGATCCACGCCATGACCAATGTGCGGCTCTCGCATCTGCTCGACAGAAAGCTGTTCGATTTCGCCGCCCTCAACGAGACCCTCACCACAAGGCAAGACATTCCCGATGACATTTGACGATACCGCGATCGACTGGCTTGCCACCCTTCTGTCCGACGCCGCCATTGCCGAGATCATGCCGCGCTTTCGCCGGCTGGATGAGGGCGACGTCCGCCAGAAGACCTCGGCAGCCGACCTAGTGACGGAGGCCGACGTGAATGCCGAGCGGCTCATCACCGTCAGGCTGCGTGAGCGCTACCCCCAGGCGATGATCGTGGGCGAAGAGGCCTGTTCCGACGATCCGGCGCTGCTCCAGGGCCTCGGTGAAGCCGATCTCGCCTTCGTCATCGATCCGGTCGACGGCACCTTCAATTTCGCCTCCGGCGTGCCGCTGTTCGGCGTCATGCTCGGCGTCGTGGTGAAGGGCGAGACCGTCGCCGGCATCATTCACGATCCCGTCGGCAAGGACTGGCTGATCGGCGCCAAGGGTGCCGGCAGCCACATACGGCATGCGCATGGCACTCTGGAGAAGGTGCATATCGCCGAGCCTGCACCGATCTCGCAAATGACCGGTGCGGTTTCCTGGCAATACATGCCCGAGCCGGAACGGTCACGGCTGGCGCGCAACCAGACGAAATCCCTGTCGCAGTTCGGCTATCGCTGCGCGGCTCACGAATACCGCCTGCTGGCGAGCGGCCACGCCCACTTCGTCGTCTACAACAAGCTGATGCCGTGGGATCATCTGGCCGGTGTGCTGATCCATGCCGAGGCAGGTGGTTATGCGGCGCGTTTCGACGGCAGCGCCTATCTGCCTTCGCATGTCGGAGGCGGCCTTCTTGTCGCGCCGGACAAGCAAAGCTGGCACGAACTGCGCCGCGAGCTCTGGGCGGAATAGGCCGTCCGGCATCGATCCGGTTCAGGCCACGCCCGGCCGATCTCAATTACCTGCGTTGTCCTCGATCCGATTTTCCGGCTCATGCGCTAGGCGAAGCTGCCGCCCAGGTTTCCGCGATGGCGACTACGGCGGCGTTGATCGGCCCGCTCGGGATCGTCGGCATCACTGACGCATCGACGATGAAGACATTGTCGAAGCCGTTCAGCCGCAAATCCGGGTCGACGACGGCGTCGGCATCCCCGCCCATCCTGCACGTGCCGGCAGGATGATGATGTGTGGAGGCAGCGCTCGCGACGAAAGCGTCAAGGTCGGCGTCCGACCGCACCGCTGATCCCGGCAGGACTTCCACATCGCGCCATTCGTCGAGCGCTGGATGATGACCAATCGTGCGCGCCGTCTTCAGCGCCGTCCTGAAAACCGCCCGGTCGTGTTCGGTTTCGAGATAATGCGGGTCGATGATGGGTGCATCGGCCCGGCCCGGCCCGCTCGGTGCGATGCGCCCACGGCTGGTCGGATGGGTGACGCCGCATAGGATCGTGAAAGCCGAGCCATAGGGCGGGGCACTCAGGCCGTCTGCGGCTGATGGGGCAACGACGCAGGCTAGCACAATATCGGGGCTTCCCGTCGAACGGGTAATGTCGCTGCCGTGCAGGTACATCAGCGATTCCGAGTGCTGCAGGCGCGACGGCGGCAGCGGTTTTTTGGTGCTGTAGACATTTCCAAGGACCAGCAGATGGTCCTGCAAATTGCGGCCGACATCGCTTCGGTCGGCGAGGCAGCGTATCCCCGCTTGCTTCAGCGTGTCCGCATCGCCGATGCCCGATCGCATGAGGATGAGCGGTGAGGACACCGCACCGGCGCAAAGAACGATCCTGTCGGCGGAGACCGTCGTGGTCTCTCCGTCACGCACGACAGCCACACCCGTGGCCCGCTGGCCCTCCAGCAGGAGGTGCTCGACCTCGTGGGCGGTGAGCAAGGCAAGGTTCGGTCGTGCCCTGACCTCCGGCGGCAGATAGGCATCGGCGACGCTCAGGCGCCGGCCGGCGCGGATGTTCAGCGAATTGGGGCTGGTGCCGGCCAGTTCGCCGCTGTTGTGATCGGTCAGGGCGGAGATTCCCATGGCCCGTCCGGCGGCCATATAGGCGCGGACGACGGGGCTGACCTCTGCATCCGGCAAATAGACATCCAGCGGTCCGCTGCGGCCGCGCGACGGCGCATCGAAGGCGGTGAAAGCTTCACTGCGGACAAAGTCCGGCAACAAGCCCGAAAAGGACCAGCGCTCGCCGCCGGCAGCCGCCCAGGGTTCGAAATCATCGGGATGACCACGCACATAGGCCATGGCATGCAGGCAGCTCGAACCGCCGACGATCTTTCCGCGTGGCCATTCGTGCACGCGGTTTGCGGTAAAGGGTTGCGGCACTGTCCGATAGGCCCAGTCGTAAGCGCGGCCTTGCAGCATCGTCCATTTCAGCGGGTCGGCGATATCGGGATCGGACGGCATCACCCCGGCCTCGATCAGGCCGACCTGGCATGATCGGTCCTCGCTCAGCCGGCTGGCCACCACCGAGCCGGCCGATCCCGCGCCGACGACCAGCACGTCGAAATGACGTTTCACTTTTGAAGTCCCCGCGCAGGCTGTCTGGCTAATAGGAAAACACGCTTATGCGGCAAAGGCGCCGGCATTCGATCGTTCGGTGATCTGTCTTTGCACGGACAGCAAATGCGCGCGCATCGCCGCCTCGGCCGCTTCCGGGTCGCGTTTCGAGATCGCTTCGGCAATCAGACGATGTTCGCCGTCGCGCTCGGCGATCCGCTTGGGGCAGGTGGGTGCCGCGGTGCGTGCGATCTTCACCCGCGCATCGACCCCGACCTGGCGCAGCATCTTGTAGAATTCAGTGGCAAGATGGTTGCGAGCGGCTGCAACGATGGCGAGATGAAACGCGAAATCGACTGCGCCCGACGAGGCATTCTCCGGCGTGGTTGCCGCATCGATGATCCGGGCCGTCTCGAATGACGAAGCGCGCAGCGATGCCAGCCGGGCGAGGCCCGGCTCCATCAGCAGGCGCAATTCCAAAACCTCGATTGGATTGGTTACCCTGACAAGCTCCTCGCCATATCGGGGCAGGGCGGTTGGCGCACGCCGGGCGCGCGCCGGTTTCAAATCGCCTGATTGACGCAGCAATTCGAGCGCCTTGCGAAGCTGGTGACGCTTCACATTCAGATGTTCGGCAAGGTCACGCTCGGAAGGCAACTTGCCGCCACCCTGTTGCAACCGGCGGACCGCTGCAATGATGTCGTCGAGATCCGATGATACGATCTGCGGCTCGAATGCGTTCAAAACCAAATCTCCTGTCTGATCGGCAGCCGCCGACTCAACGTCCTGACATCATCTTGTGACGCGGAATCGATGAACACGGCACTCAACCAACTCAACCAATCTACATCTGCGCCCAGTGGTTGACAACACCAGTTGCGCGATGGTTGAGTGCCGCAGTTGTTTCTTTGACGGCTCACATCTCGGTGGGGCCGTCCTTCTCCCGAGGACCGTGCATGCCGTTTGGGGAAACATTTGACTATGTCATTGTCGGAGCCGGGTCGGCCGGCTGCGTGCTTGCAAACCGCTTGTGCGAAGATCCGGATGTTTCCGTGCTGCTCTTGGAAGCCGGGGACTGGGATCGCGATCCGATGATCCATATCCCGCTTGGCTGGGGCAAGATTCTGACCGAGCGCCGTCACGACTGGATGTATTTCTGCGAGCCCGAGGCCAATGTCGGCGGACGCAAGGTCGAATGCGCACGCGGCAAGGTCATCGGCGGCTCCTCCTCCACCAACGCCATGGCCTATGTGCGCGGCAATCGTGGCGACTATGATCGCTGGGCGGCCAGCGGCCTGACCGATTGGTCGTTCGACAAGGTGCTGTCCTATTTCAAGAAGCAGGAGCGCTGGGAAAAGGGCGAGAGCGACTATCGCGGCGGCAGCGGTCCGCTGAACACCCAGTTCTGCCGCTACAAGGACGAGCTGATCGATGCTTTTGCCACCGCCAGCCGGGATGCCGGATATCCTCAGACCGACGACTATAATGGCGCTGTGCAGGAAGGTTTTGGTCGCCTGCAGATGACGATCGCAAACGGTCGCCGCTGCTCGACCGCGTCGGCCTATCTGCGTCCCGCCATGCGCCGCAGCAATGTCAAGGTGCTGACCGGCGCGATGGCGACGAGGATCCTGCTGAAGGATGGGCGCGCGACCGGCATCGCCTATACCAGAGGCGGCGCGAGCCACCAGGTTTTGGCACGGCGTGAGGTCCTGCTTGCCGGTGGTGTCATCAATACGCCTCAACTGCTGATGCTGTCGGGGATCGGCGATAGTGGCGAGCTCGCCGCGCATGGTATCGAGGCGAAAGTCGACCGTCCGCAGGTCGGCAAGAACCTGCAGGACCACGTTTCAGTCATTTTGATGTATCGGCGCAAGCAGCCGGGACCATTCCTCAAGATGATGCGGGCCGATCGTATCGGGCTGGATTTCGTCAAGACCTATCTCACCGGCAAGGGCTTTTCTGGCGATGTGCCTGGCGGGGTCGTGGCATTCCTGAAAAGCGATGCAAGTCGGCCATTGCCGGACGTCCAACTGCTTTTCACGGCTGCACCGCTTGCCGCATGGCCCTACATGGCACCATTCAAGGCGCCCTTCGCCGATGGTTTTGCGACGCGCATCGTCGCCGTCCAGCCGGAGAGCAGGGGGAGCGTGAAGCTGGCGTCGAGCGACCCGTTGGCCGCGCCGCTGATCCACCAGAATTTCCTGTCCTCACCGCGTGACTGGCAGTCGCTCCGCGCCGGCTTCCGCGTGGCGCGCAACCTCGCTGCGCAACCGTCGATGACCCCGTTTATCGCCTCGGAATTCTTTCCGGGGCCGCAATGCCAGAGCGACGACGAGATCGATGAGCATATTCGCAAGACCTCGATCACCGTGCACCATCCCGGCGGCACCTGTCGCATGGGTATCGACGCCGGGTCGGTGGTCGATCCCGAACTGCGGGTGCGCGGTGTTGCCGGTCTTCGCGCAGTGGATGCTTCCGTGATGCCGGACCTCATCTGCGGCAACATCAATGCGGCGGTCATCATGATCGCCGAAAAGGCCTCGGACCTGATCCGCAGCCGTGCTGAACAAGCCATGGCGGCCTGATTGGCGGCAGCCGGTGTTCAACCAAAATCCTTTGGTTGAAAGAAAAATTCGAATTGGTTGGGCTGCCGAGCAATTGCTGCGGCCGCGGTTGTTTGATCTGCATCTGCTCGATTATCCGTTTTCTCGCGCATTTCCGAGTTTTTCTGCCGCTTTTCGGGGCATTTGCCTTTCAGAAAAGCACTCAACCAAAAACTTAAAAAATTCTCAGTTTTGGGATTGTCGAGCAAAACCAATCCGAATACGGTTGAGTTGGTTAAGTGCATTTTCTTCGCGAAGAGAGGTGTCAGACATGTCCATGGCGCAACCAGCAGACCTTGCCGTCACCAACAAGAAGGCCGCGCTGAAGGGCCTGTATGACGCCCTCTACGAAAAGAACATGTTTCCGTTCTGGGCGACATCGGAAGGCGTCGATCACGACGAGATTAAGCAGCTCATGGCGACGTCGAAGGCGATACCCTTCGTCTGGTCCTATGCCGACATCGAGCCGCTGCTGCAGCGCGCCGCCGAACTGGTCACCATGGACGATAGCGAGCGCCGCTCGCTGATCCTGGTCAATCCCGGTCTTGCGCCCAAGCGCGCATCGGTCAGCACGATGTACACCGCCTATCGCCTGAATGATCCAGACGAGATCATGCCGCCGCACAAGCACTCGCCGAGCGCCATACGTTTTGGCCTGACCGGAAAGGGCAACTTTACCGGCGTCGAAGGCGAGGATGTGGTTTTCGGCCCCGGCGACATGGTGCTGACACCCAATGATGCCTGGCACAATCACGGCACTGTCGGCGGCGAGCAGGCAGTCAACCTTTCGGTTCTCGACCTGCCGCTGGTCGAGACACTGCACGCCGTGCATTTCGACCACAAATACACCGAGATGGTCGACGGCAAGGAAGTCGAGAAGAAGGTGCAGACCGCCCGTTTCCCGAGCGATTATTCGCAACGCATCTATGGGGAGGGCGGCCTGATGCCGCGCTTCGTCGACCACAAACGCGGCGGCGGCCTGTCGTCGCCGATGTATGTCTATCGCTGGGAGAAGATGGAAGCGATCCTCGATGCCCACAAGGATTGGGACGGCGATCCGCACGAAGGTATCGTCATCGACTATGTCGACCCCACCACCGGCGGCCCGGTCTTCCACACGATCAACTTCTACGTCCAGATGTTGCGGCCGGGCGAAAAGACGCTGCCGCAGCGCGAGACCGCCAGCCTGCTGTTGGCGCCGTTCCGCGGCAATGGCCATTCAATCATCGACGGCAAACGCTACGACTGGAACCAGTTCGACACGATCGCCATACCGGGTGGTTCCTGGGTCGAGCACGTCAATGGCTCCTCGTCCGAGCCGGTCATCTTCTTCGGCGCGACCGATGCGCCGACCCAGAAGGCGCTGCTCCTCTACAAGCGCTGGGGCCGCAACCAGGCCGGCGATCTACTCCGCATCGTCTAGCTTTTGCAGCGGAAACCTGTCCGCGCCGCCATAGTGGCGCGGACACCGAAAAAGACGTTTTCAGCAGCAAGGGCGTATGCATTTGGTTTCGGCGTTCAACACAAAGCTGATCGGCCATATCGACTGTCCGGGCGGTGGTCAGGTCTGGGTCGACCGCAACATTCTCTATATCGGCCACATGCGTCCGCCGAGCGGCACGACGCTGGTCGATATTTCCGATCCGCGCAATCCGAAGAAGATCGCGACGATCGATGTTCCGCCGGGTTGGCATTCACACAAGGTGCGCGCCCAGGACGGTCTGATGATCATCAACCACGAGCGCTTCGGCGATGCGGGCCCTGCCGATTTCGGAGGTGGCCTGGCGCTTTACGACACGAGCCGGCCGGCAGAGCCGAAGCTCATCTCGAAGTGGATAACCGGCGGCCATGGCGTGCATCGCTACGACTATGACGGCCGCTACGCCTATATCTCGCCAACCGCCGACGGCTATGTCGGCAACATCGTAATGATCCTCGACCTGATCGATCCGGCGAGCCCGGTCGAGGTCGGGCGCTGGTGGATACCAGGCCAGTGGACCGGCGGCGGTGAAGAGTATCCGTGGCATGACTACGTCACGCCACGCTGCCACCATCCGCTGCGCATGGGCGACCGGCTCTATGTCAGCTACTGGCATCACGGCCTGTTCATCCTCGACATTTCCGACATTTCGAAGCCGAAGCTTGTCTCGCATATCAATTCGAGCCCAAGTTTTCCGCATCCCACGCATACGTGCCTGCCGATCCCGCAGCCGCTCAAGGGCCGCAACATCATGGTGGTGGCGGACGAGGATGTCGCCAAGCTCCGGCCTTCGCCGCCGGCTTTCACCTGGATCTATGACATCACCGACGAGACGAATCCGCTGCCGATCGCGACCTTCCAGGTGCCCGGCCTCGACCCGGACGGCGCACCGCAACCGCCGATGACCGGCTGCCATCAGCCTTCCGAACGGTTCAAGGGCACCATCATTCCGTTTGCATGGTTCGCGCAGGGGCTGCGGCTGGTCGACATCGCCGACCCGTTCGCACCCAAGGAGGTCGGCCATTTCATGCCCGATGCGCCTGAAGGCGCCGAGCGTTCCTCTTCCAACGACGTCACCATCGACGACCGCGGCATCGTCTACCTGATCGACCGTATCCGTGGCGTCGATATCATCGAAACCAGCGTTCTCTAGGGGGATAGGTTGAGCGACAGCACGCGAAAATCCGCCAGCCACTACGCCATCGGCAAGAAGAATCCGAACCTGCCGTTTCATCCGGCGGTGCGTGCCGGCGATTTCATTTTCGTCTCCGGCCAGGTGCCGAAGGACGAGAACAACAACATGATCAGCGGCACGATCGAGGAAGAGACGCTGGCGACGCTGAAGACCATCGCGCGCGTCATTGCCGACGAGGGTGCAACGCTCTCCGATGTCGTGCGGATCACCACCTATCTCGAGGATACGCGCGACTTCGGCCGCTACAACAAGGCGTTCCTCGAAGGGATCGGTGACGCGGTGCTGGCACGCACGACCGTCGAGGCAAAGGCGGTCATCAACACCAAGATCGAAATGGATGCCATCGTCTACAAGCCGCTGCCGGCCGGCAAATAGGCCACGACACTATCGAGGAGACGACATGTACAAGCTTTTGGGACGCCAGACATCGGGCAACGTTCAAAAGGTGCTCTTCATGCTCGAAGAGCTTGGTGCGCCATATAAGCGCGAGGATTACGGCCGCCAATTCGAAAACACCCAGACGGCCGAATACAAGGCACTCAACCCGACGTCCAAAGTCCCAACGCTGGTCGACGGCGACATCGTGATCTGGGAGTCCAACACCATCCTGCGCTATCTCGCGGCATCCGGCGGCGAACAGCTGAACGGCGCCACCCCTGCCGAAAAGACCGAGGTCGAGCGCTGGATGGATTTTCTGCTGGCGGCGGTCAATCCCGGTTATCTGGCCGCCTTCAAGGGTGCGAAGCTGACGCCCGAAGAGCAAACCGCCGAATATAAGGAACAGGTGAAGGACCTTGTGGCGCAACTCAAGATCATTGACGGGCATCTGGCCGGCAAGGATTTCCTGGCGCTGGGCAAGCTGACCATTGCCGACATCGCCTGCGCGCCGATCCTGAAACGCTGTATCGACTTCAAGATCGACCGGCCGTCGCTGCCGAATCTGGAGCGCTGGGTGGCCGCAATCGCCGCTCGTCCAGCCTTCAAAGCAGCGACCGCCGCGGCTCCCGCAAAGGCCGCATGATGATCAAGCGCGCCGCCCTCATCGGATTGGGAACGATGGGTCCGGGCATCGCCGCGCGGCTTTCGCGCGGCGGGCTCGACGTGGCGGCGTACGATGTTTCCGAAGTTGCGGTCGAACGCGCCCGCGGCATGCTCGATTTGGCCGGCGGGGTTCTGGACCGGCTCGACATCAAGGGGCCGACTGCGGGCGCGGGCACGGTGCGGTTCGTCCGCACCCTCGCCGAGGCCGTCGATGGTGCGGAGCTGGTCATCGAGAACGTGCCTGAGAATATTGACATCAAGGCCGAGGCCTATCGCGCCATCGACCCGCTGATCGGTTCTTCGGTGATCGTCGCCTCGGATACCTCAGGCATTCCGATCACCAAGCTGCAGGCCCATATCTCCCATCCCCAACGGATGGTCGGCATGCACTGGTCGAACCCGCCGCACATCATTCCGATGATCGAGGTGATCGGCGGCGAGAAGACCGCGCCTGAAACCGTGGCGACCATACGCGAGCTGATCCGCTCGATCGGCCTGTTGCCGGTGGTGGTGAAGAAGGACGTTCCCGGCTTCGTCGAAAATCGCGTGCTCTATGCGCTGCTGCGCGAAGCGGTCGATCTGGTTGAGCGCGGCGTCATCGAGCCGGAGGATCTCGATACCTGCGTCTCCTGGGGCATCGGCTACAAGATCGCCGTTATCGGGCCAATGGCGCTGCTCGATATGGCCGGCCTCGATATCTACAAATCCGTCTCGTCGTTCCTCAACGCCGATCTTTCCAATCGTGATGATGTCGCGCCGATGGTTCTGGAGAAGACCGGCGCATCAAAGTTCGGCATCAAGTCGGGCGAGGGCATGTTCTCCTATACGCCCGAGCAGATTAAGGCGCTGCAAGGCGAACGGGCGCGCAAGCTGGTCGCCGTGCGCCGCATCCTCGAAGGCCGGGAGTAGGCGATGGCACAAGTTGCGCGCAGCCGGGTTGGGGAGTTCTGCCGGTTGGCCGCTTGTGCGCACGGGGCCGGGAACATCGCCGTCAAGGCGGGTGTGCAAGTAATGAACGCGTATGGGGCAGCCAGCCATGCAGGTTGAAACCATTCGACCCGCCGGTGGCAGAGCGACCCACATCCGCCACGACGACCTGATTTCCACCAAGGGCGTTTCGGTGGTGATGGGCACGGATCAGAACCGGCAGCTGATCCTTAGGGATATTGATCTTTCGGTTCCGAAAGGGTCGTTCGTATCCCTGATCGGCCCTTCGGGTTGCGGCAAGAGCACATTGCTCAAAGTGCTGGCTGGGCTGGTCAGTCCGAGCAGCGGCAGCGTCTCGGTCGCCGGCGTTTCACCAGGCGAGGCGGCGCGCAAACGGATGATCGGTCTCGTCTTCCAGGACGCCAATCTGCTGCCGTGGAAAAACGCCGTCGACAATGCCTCGATGCTGCTCGGTATCGCCGACAAGTCGATGTCGCGCGCGGCGCTGCGAGCGCGTGGGCAGGAGATGCTGGAACTGGTCGGGCTTGGCGATGCCGCCCACAAGCGCCCAAACGAACTGTCTGGCGGCATGCGTCAGCGGGTGGCCATCGCCCGGGCTTTGGCGCTCGATCCGGCGGTCTTGCTGATGGACGAGCCGTTTGGCGCGCTTGATGCGATCACCCGCGATTCGATGGGTCAGTCGCTGCTAGAGATCTGGCAGCGGACCGGCAAGACGATCGTCCTGGTGACGCATTCCATCGATGAAGCCATTCACTTGTCCCGACAGGTCCATGTGCTGGGGATCAACCCAGGACGCATTACCCAGAGCCTGGACATTCCGCTGCCTTATCCGCGCGACACTTCCGTGACCGAAGTCCCCGAATTCGTCAGGCTGGTGCTTCAGCTTCGGACCATGCTGCGATCCAGTCATGAGCCAGGAGGCGCGACGTGAGCGAGCAACCTCTCATGAAACTCTCCCAGCCACAGCCTGTTTCCGGCTGGAACGCGGCGACAAGCAGCTGGCTTCCGGCGGTCATCCTTTTGCTGGTGACGATCGTGTTGTGGGAAGCCGCGGTGCGGATATTCTCCATTTCCTCCTTTATCGTTCCTGCCCCATCCGAGATTGCGAAATCGCTCGTCGCGCAATGGGGCACTCTCATGCAGGCGACAGTGGTCACGGCGGGCGAAATCCTGTTTGGCTTTCTTGTCTCGGTCATAGTCGGCATTGCGCTTGCTCTCGTCATCGTGCGTTTCGACTGGCTGGGCCGCGCTCTGTACCCGCTCGTCGTGTTGTTCCAGAACGTGCCGAAAGTTGCGCTGGCGCCGATCTTCATCCTCTGGTTCGGCTACGGGCTCGCCCCCAAAATCGGACTTATTCTGGTCATTGCCTTCTTCCCGGTGACGCTGTCGATGCTGGCTGGCATGCAGTCGGTCGACCGTTCGCTTCTGTCGCTGATGAATTCGGTTGGTGCCAGCCCGACCCAGATCCTGTTCAGGATCCGTGTTCCCCACTCGCTTCCGAGCCTGATGGCTGGAACCAAAATTGCAGCGACCCTGAGTGTGATCGGCGCGATCGTCGGCGAATTTGCCGGAGCCTCGGACGGGCTCGGCTACGTCATCCAGTTCGCGTCGACCCAACTCGACACGCCCTTGGTCTTTGCGGCGCTGCTGCTCGTTTCCGTGCTCGGCATCGCCTTCTACTACGCAGCCGAAATTCTCGAACGCATCGTGGTGCCGTGGGCGCCGAAATTCAGCCAGGCCTAGGCTTCTCGAACAACCAAGATCAAAGAAGGGAACAAACATGCTGAGACGCTCTCTTATCAAGGCAGCCACCTTTGCGGCGTTTGTCGGCGCGCTTGGCTTCTCGAACGCGGCGCTGGCGGCGGATAAGGTCAACGTTCAGCTCGATTGGGTCGTGCGCGGCAATCACGCCATGTTCTTTGTCGGCAAGGACAAGGGCTTTTTCGCCAAGAACGACATCGATGTGAGCGAGGTCCGCAAGGGCTCCGGCTCGCCAGACGCCATGCGCCTGGTGGGTAACGGCAACGCTGAATTCGGCTTCGGCGATCTTCCCACGCTTGCCGTGGCAAGGTCGCAGAATGTTCCCGTCGTGGCGCTGGCGGCGGTCAACCAGCAGTCGCCGCTGGGCATCATCTCGCTCGCCAAGACGCTCAAGCTGACCAAGCCTTCCGACCTCAAGGGCCTGACCATCGGCATCCACCCGGCAGGATCCACCTACATCTTCTTCAGGGGCTTCCTGGCCGCCAACGGCATGAGCGAGAAGGACATGACGCTCAACAGCGTCTCGCCGCCTTACGAAAGCTACCTACTGCTCGGGCGTGTGCAGACAGTGGTCGGCTATCTCGACGCCGAAGTGCCCGAACTCGAAGCCAAGGCCGGCGGCCCGGGGTCGCTGAGCATCATGCTCGGCGCCGATCATGGCTGGAAAGCCTATGGCTCGGGGTTGTTCACCTCTGAAGCGACGATCAAGGACAAGCCTGATGTCGTGCGCCGTTTCGTGAAGGCCTACAGGGAAGCTTTCGACTATGTCGCGGCCCATCCGGAAGAAGCCGCCGAGATCACCGCCAAGGCCGTTCCGGGCTACGCGGAAAAGAAAGATGTCCTGCTGGCCCAGCTCAAGGCCGACATCGCCTCGACGTTCAACAGCCCGGCGACGAAGGAACACGGTCTCGGCTGGATGACGAAGGCCCAGTGGGAAGAGACCTTGAAGACGCTGACGGATCAGGGCGTGCTCAAAACGGCGCTGTCGGCAGACGACGTCTTTACCGACAAATTCCTGGCGGCAGAGTGAAGGTTCCGGCGGTGTCTGAAGTGGCAAACAGTCAGCGTCTACCAGCAGGCCAGCCTGCCGTCCGCGCTGCCGCATGTCACGGCCACTTGCCCCTTTGCGGCACTGGCCCGGTCGAGCGCGATCTGCACGCGGCTGGTGTAGGCGTGGCCGGCCAGGCCGCACCACAGCCGCTCGACAGGCAGGTTTTCGCGCTTGTCGTTGAGAATCGCAAACGTCCCGGTCTTTGGATCGAACCACAGCTCGACACGTGCGCTCTTGCCAGGCGCCGCGGTGGCGATCGTGGCCGAATACCAGTGGGCGAAGTCGGCGTTGCAGGAAAGCGCCTCGCGCCCCGCATTCGAGATCGTCAGCGGCACGGGATCGAGCCCGTCGGTGCCGGTCCGCACAGTGATGTGCCGCAATTCAACCGCGTTGGCGAACGAGGTGAACGCCAGCGTTATCGGAAGGACATATCGCACAACCACCTTGCTTGAACTCCTGATATAATTGTTCAGGCAGTCTACCTCGCTTTTGCGCAATAACAATAAGAATATCTTGGGTCAACAGAACAGAGAGGGTAACATGTCTAAGTTTTTGAAGAGCAGCGTAAGCGCTGTTATATTGAGCGGCCTCTTGCTCGGCAACGCACTTGCCGCCGAGGTCAAGTCCATTGCCATCCTGACGCCGGAAGAAGGCACCGATTATGGCTGGAACCAGCAAGGTATCGACGCTGCCAAGGCGGCGGCGAAAGCTGCCGGTGTCGAGATAGTCGTGGCGCAGGGGCTCGGCTATGGCGACGTGCGGCCGACACTGCGCGAATTGGCGGCTGACGGCGCCAGCCTGCTGATCGCTCATGCCAGCGGCTACAACACCTCGGCTCCCGAAATCGCCAAGGAAACCAAGGTGCCGGTGGCGATCGTCGACACACCGACCGGTCTGGAGAAGGGCCTCGTCGCCGACTACACGCTGAGCGGTCATGAGGGTTCGTATCTTGCCGGCCGTCTCGCCGCCAAGATGTCGCGCTCCAAGTCGGTCGGCATCGTCGTGTCCGGCGAGCCTCCGTCGTGGAACTCGCAGTCGGCAGCGTTTGCGCAGGGCGTGAAGGCCGAGAGCCCGGACGTCAAGGTTACCTATGCTGTGATCGGACCTGCCGCCTACAGCGATGCGGCCGGCGGCAAGCGCGTCACCGAAAGCGTGATCGCATCGGGCGCCGACATCATCTTCGGCCAGGGCAACGGCTCGAGCTTCGGCATGCTGCAGGCGGTCGAGACGACCAAGGCCGGGGATGGCGGCAAGGTCTATTTCATCGATGTCATCGGCGACAAGACGCCCATCGACAAAGGTTTCCTGCTGTCGTCGGTGGTCTGGAACATCGAGCCGGTCTATGCGGCGATGATCGCAGACCTGAAGGCCGACACGTTCGGCACGAAGAGCTACTCGATCGGCCTCAAGGACGATTCCGTCAAGCTTCTGAAGACCGCTGCGATCCCGGACAATATTTGGGCTGAGATCCAGGCGCTGCGCGAAGACGTCATTTCCGGCAAGACCAAGGTCGATCCGGTCTATGATGCAGCCGCCGTCAGGGCGCTGATGACCAGCGTCGCCCAGTAAGGCGATTAACAGCAGGCTGCCGGAGGGGCGATCCGTTCGCCCCTCCGGACCGATTTCATATTTTCAAGGCCTTGGCTTTTATGAGCAGTGCTTCCTCATTGTCGGTCGCTAAGCGCGATATCGTCGCGCTTGAAGGCGTCACCAAACGGTTCCCCGGCGTCGTCGCCAACGACAGCGTCGATCTGGAGATCCGTCCAGGTGAAGTGCATGTGCTTCTCGGCGAAAACGGCGCCGGAAAATCCACTGTGATAGGCATGCTGTCGGGTCTGCAGCAGCCGGACGAGGGGCGCATATTGGTCGACGGCGAGCCGACCGCGATCACTTCGCCCCGCCATGCACTGGCGCTTGGCATCGGAACCGTATTCCAGCACATGATGCTGGTGCCGACGCTGACAGTCGCGGAAAACCTGTTGCTCGGCGGACCGTGGTGGCAGCGCCCCAAGACCGAAGAATTGGAAGCGCGCGTCGCCGAGATCACCAGAACGCTCGGCATCACGGTAAAGCTGCATGCCAAGGTGTCCGAGCTTTCGCTCGGTGAGCAGCAGCAGGTCGAGATCCTGCGCGCCATGGTGCGCAACAGCCGGCTTCTGATCCTCGACGAGTCGACCTCGATGCTGACGCCGAAGGGTATCGATGAGCTGGGCGCACTGATGCGCCGCTTGGTCGAGCAGGGGTTGGCGATCGTCTTCATCACCCACAAGCTCAAGGAAGCGGCGGCCTTCGGCGATCGCATCTCGGTGCTGAAACTCGGCCGCAAGGTCGGCGAGATTCCTCCCGAGCGGTTTCGCGCGCTGGGCGAGCAGGCGATCATCTCCGAGATCGTGGAATTGATGTTCGGCAAGCAGAAGGACGACCCGGAAGCGGCCGAGCGTCCTATTCGCACCGTCCGCGCCGAAGCGGCTCCGCTGCTTCAGGTCCATGATCTCGGCGTTGCGCCGACAGACGATGCACCGGGCCTGTCGTCGATTTCGTTCGATATCCGTCCAGGCGAGCTGCTGGGCATCGCCGGTATCGACGGCAATGGCCAGAAGCAATTGGCGGAGGCGTTGGCCGGCCAGCATGCGACGGTGGGCGGTTCGGTGCGGCTGCAGGGAGAGCCCATCGAGGCGCTGAGCGTCGGCGAACGCCGCCAGAGAGGCCTGCGTTACCTGACCGACGACCGGCTCGGCGAGGGCACGGTCGGGACCTTCCCGGTCTCGATCAATTTCTTCCTGAAGCAGGTTGGCGCGGCGCCCTTCTGGCGCAGAGGCGTCGAGCAGCGCGCCGAAATCGACAAGCGCGCGGCCCAACTGGTCCGCGAATATGACGTGCGCACGCCAAGCCTGAAGACGCCGGTCGCTCGGCTCTCTGGCGGCAATATCCAGAAGGTGCTGCTGGCGCGCGAACTCGCCGAAGGCGCAAAAGTGGTGATCTTCAACAAGCCAACCTATGGGCTCGATCTCGCCAACACATTGGCTTCGCGCCAGCGAATCCGCGATACGGCGGCTCGCGGCCTTGCCGTGCTCCTCATCTCCACCGATCTCGAAGAGTTGCTCAGCATGTGCGACCGCATCGCCGTCATCTCGAACGGGTCGCTCGTCGGCACCGTCGAGAATGCCGACGACGCCCGCACCAAGGTCGGTCGCTTGATGATCGGGCTTGCCGCATGAGCATCGACACCGCACCAGCTGCCGGCGCAACCGCCCTCGATGCCACGGCCGCGGTGGCGACGCGCCGCGACATCCAGCATCGGCTGCTGATGACCCTCGGCCCGATCCTGGCCGCGTTGATCATCGCCGGCTGCATCCTGCTTGCCGTCGGCGTCGACCCGCTTGCCTATTATGGCTTTGTCCTCAAGAGAGGGCTTTTATCGCCGCTCGGCATCCAACAGACGCTGACGCGCATGGCGCCGCTGCTGTTTCTTGCCGCCGGCCTGATCGTGGCTTTTCGCGCCGGCATGTGGAATCTCGGCGGTGATGGCCAGTTCCTGCTCGGCGCGGTAACGGCGGCGGCCAGCGCTCCGGTTCTCGTGGAGGTCATGCCGGCCTGGCTGGCGCTGATCTGCTCGTTCGTCATCGCCATGTTGGTCGCGATGATCTGGTCCCTGGTGCCGGCGCTGCTGCGCGCCTATCAGGGCGTCAACGAGATCATCACCACGCTGATGATGACGTTTCTGGGCACCTCGCTTGCCAACGTGCTGGTCAAGCTGATGTTTCGCGATCCGGGCACAACCGTGCCGCAGACCCGCACCTTGCCGGTCGAGGACCGGCTGCCGCGCCTGTTCGACACGACCATCACAAGCGGATTGCTTCTGGGACTGGTGGCGATCATCACCGTGCATCTGGTGATGACGCGCACGGCCTTCGGCCTGAAGTTGAGGATCGTCGGGGCTAACCCACGCGCGGCCATCCATGCGGGGCTCGGCGTGCCGAAGCTCACCATTGCCGTCTTCGCCATTTCGGCCGGGCTGGCCGGTCTTGCCGGCGCTGTCGATATCCTCGGCGTCCAGGGCAATGTGCGCGCGGACTGGAACCCCGCTTACGGGCTGGCTGTCATCCCCGTCGTGTTCCTCGCCCGCATGAACGGCTTTGCCGCGATCGGTTTCGTGTTCCTGCTTTCGGTGCTGTCGATCGGCGGCGAGAGCGCGGCCCGCCGGCTCGGCGTGCCCAACCATTTCACGCTGGTGCTCGTCTCCATCGTGCTGATCGTGCTCGCGCTCGCCGAATACATTGATCACCGCTATAACCAGTCGCGAAAGGCCTGAAGCCATGACCGGGCTGTTCAGCGAAGTCTTTCTCAGCGCGCTTTTGTTCGGCGCGGTCACCGCGGCGATCCCTCTGCTGCTGGCCGGCCTCGGCGAACAGATGTCGGAAAAGGCCGGGGTGCTCAACATCGGCATCGAGGGCATGATGGTGGCCGGCGCCTATCTCGGTTTCGTCGGCGCCTTTTATTCCGGGTCGCTGTGGCTGGGCTTTCTCACTGGCGCCGGCGGCGGTGTCGCGGTGGCGCTGGTCATGGCGCTGCTTTGCGTGCGCATCGGGCTGAACCAGATCGTCATCGGCATCGCGCTGACCCTGGGGCTTGAGGGCCTGACGGCACTGCTCCACCATTTCCAGTTCTCGCGCAGCTATCCCCGCTTGCCGGCGGTGGACGTGACGGTCATTCCGTTGCTGTCGGACATTCCGGTCATCGGGCCGGCGCTGTTCAGGCAGCATCTCATCGTCTATCTGGCGGTCGCGCTGGTTTTCGCCATGGGCTACATCTACCGGCGCACGCAGCTCGGCCTCAACCTGCAGGCTGCCGGCGACAAGCCGGCAGCCCTTGACGTTGCCGGCATCGACGTCGTGCGAACCCGCACCGTCGCCGTGCTGACGACCGGAGCGCTGGCCGGGCTTGGCGGCGCCTATCTTGCCAATGTCGGGGCCGGCCTGTTCATTCCTTTCATCACCAATGGCGCGGGCTTTCTCGGCATAGTGCTGGCCATGCTGGCGCGCGGCCGGCCGGTCTGGGTGCTGTTCGGCGCCTTGCTGTTCGGCGTCTGCCTGTCGCTGACGACGGCCATGCAGGTGGCCGGCATCAACATACCGACCGACGTCATCCAGATGCTGCCGTTCCTTGCGGTGATGGTCATGCTGGTGCTGTTTGGCCGGCGGGCCAGCCTGCCGGCGGCGCTCGGCATTCCATACGAGCGCGGCGCGCGCTGATCACAGATTCACGCGCGGACGGGACCCGCGCCAAAAGAGGAGACAAAAATGTCGGATACCAAGGTCTACCTGCTCGATGGCGGCTCGCTCGTTCTCGACGGCTATCACGTGTTCTGGAATCGCGGCCCCGGTGGCGAAGTCCGCTTTCCCGTCTACTCGATCCTGATCGAGCATGCCGAGGGCCGGTTCCTCATCGACACCGGCTACGACTATGATCACGTGATGAAGGTGCTGCCTTTCGAAAAGCCGATCCAGGAAAAGCACCAGACCATTCCCGGCGCCCTGGCGCTGCTCGGCCTCGAGCCGAAGGATATCGACGTCGTCGTCAACTCGCATTTCCATTTCGACCATTGCGGCGGCAACAAGTATTTTCCGCATGCCAAGAAGATCTGCCACCGGACCGAGGTGCCGCAAGCCTGCAATCCCCAGCCTTTCGAGCATCTCGGCTATTCCGATCTGAGCTTTTCGGCGGAGGCCGCCGAAGCGCGTGGCGCGACTGCGCAATTGCTGGAGGGCACGACTCGGGCCAACTCGATCTTCGAAGGCATAGAGGGCGACGTCGAGCTTGCCAGGGGCGTCAAGCTGATCTCGACGCCGGGTCATTCGATCGGCCATTACAGCCTGCTGGTCGAGTTTCCCAAGCGCAAGCCGATCATGTTCACCATCGATGCGGCCTACACGCAGAAGAGCCTTGAAACGCTGTGCCAGGCGGCCTTCCACATCGACCCGGTGGCGGGTGTCAACTCGATGCGCAAGGTGAAGAAGCTGGCCGAGGATTATGGCGCCGAGCTGATGTATTCGCACGACATGGAGAACTTCAAAACCTATCGGACCGGCACGCAATTCTACGGCTGATCGCCACCGACCGGAGACAAGATCATGCGCTATTTCGAACACGCCGAACCTGTCATCACGCTCACAGCGGGGCCGGTGAACGCCTATCCCGACGTGCTCCGCGGCCTCGGCCGCACGGTGCTCTACGATTACGACCCGGCGTTCCAGCTCTTTTACGAGCGTGTGGTCGACAAGGCGCAGAAGGCGATGCGGCTGTCGAATAAGCCGGTCATTCTTCATGGCGAGCCGGTGCTTGGCCTGGAGGCGGCCGCAGCCTCCCTGATCACGCCGGACGACGTCGTGCTCAACCTTGCTTCCGGTGTCTACGGCAAGGGGTTTGGCTATTGGGCGAAGCGCTATTCGCCGCATCTCATCGAAATCGAGGTGCCCTACAACGAGGCGATCGACCCGCAGGCGATTGCGGCAATGCTGGAAGCGCATCCGGAAATCACCGTCGTTTCCGTCTGCCACCACGACACGCCGTCCGGCACTATCAATCCGATCGACGCGATCGGCGCGCTGGTTTCGGCGCATGGCTCCTATCTGATCGTCGACGCCGTTTCGTCCTTCGGCGGCATGAAAACGCATCCGGAGGAGTGCAAGGCCGATATCTACGTCACCGGCCCGAACAAATGCTTGGGCGCACCTCCCGGCCTCACGATGATGGGTGTCAGCGAGCGGGCGTGGGCCAAGATGAAGGCAAACCCGCTGGCGCCGAGCGCGTCGATGCTCAGCATCGTCGACTGGGAGCATGCGTGGTCGAAGGACAAGCCGTTTCCGTTCACGCCGTCCGTCGCGGAGATGAACGGGCTCGACGTCGCGCTCGACCTCTACCTCAACGAGGGAGCGGAGGCGGTGTGGGCGCGTCACGCGCTCACCGCCAAGGCCATGCGGGCGGGTGTTGCTGCCATGGGCCTGTCGATCTGGGCCGCAAGCGACAATATCGCGTCGCCGACCACGACCGCCGTCCGGACGCCAGAAGGCATCGACGAGACGGCGCTTCGCCAGGCCGCGCGCGCTCGCTACGGCGTGGTGTTTTCATCTGGCCGCGGCGAAACATTGGGCAAGCTGACACGCATCGGCCATATGGGCCCGACCGCCCAGCCGATCTATGCGGTCGCGGCGCTGACGGCACTTGGCGGCGCGATGAATTCCTTGGGCCAGAAACTCGCGGTCGGCAAAGGCATCGACGCGGCGCTGGCCGTTATCGACGCCGACACATGAACCAGAAAATCACCAGATCACAAATTGAGGGAGCGTTGTCATGACTGAACGACTGGCGGGAAAGACGGCCCTGGTTACCGGGGCCGCGCAAGGCATCGGAAAGGCTATCGCCGCGCGCTTGGCCGCCGATGGCGCGACGGTCATTGTCAGCGACATCAACGCGAAAGGCGCCGAAACGGCGGCCGCGTCGATCGGCGGAAAAGCGAAGGCGATTGCCGCCGACATCTCCGACCCTGCATCCGTCAAGGCGCTCTTCGCCGAGATCCAGGCGCTGACCGGGGGCATCGATATTCTGGTCAACAATGCCAGCATCGTGCCGTTCGTCGCCTGGGACGATGTCGATCTCGACCATTGGCGCAAGATCATCGACGTCAATCTGACCGGCACCTTCATCGTCAGCCGCGCAGGAACGGACCAGATGCGTGCAGCGGGCAAGGCCGGCCGGGTGATAAGCATCGCCTCCAACACTTTCTTTGCTGGCACGCCGAACATGGCAGCCTATGTCGCGGCCAAGGGCGGCGTCATAGGCTTCACCAGGGCGATGGCCACAGAACTCGGCAAATACAACATCACCGCCAACGCGGTGACGCCGGGCCTGATCGAGAGCGATGGCGTCAAGGCCAGCCCGCACAACGAGGCGTTCGGCTTCGTCGAGATGCTGCAGGCGATGAAAGGCAAAGGGCAGCCGGAACATATCGCCGATGTTGTGTCGTTCCTGGCCTCCGATGACGCGCGCTGGATCACCGGCCAGACGTTGAATGTCGACGCCGGGATGGTGCGCCACTAAAAGCGCGTCGCGTCTGAAAGGGTTCATGCGAAGCTCGTTAATTATATTTGTTCGCGCGAAACCGGAGATCCGATATGAAACCTCGGCCCGCAATTGGCGCACTGGCCGTTGTCTTCGCCTTGGTTGCCGGCCCGAACGAGGCAAGATCGCAGGAACGCGCATGTCGCAGTCCCGCTCCCATCGACACCATAAACGAGTTGTTCTCCGCGATCTTCGCCTGTTGGGAGCCACCGCCCGGAACCGCGGGCATGACCCTGACGCTGCAGTTCTCAATTCGCCGAAACGGCACACTTATCGGCAAGCCTCGCGCCACTTACTCCCGTCTCGGGAATGATGGCGCCCTCAACCGGGCCTTCGTGGCTTCCGTCCTCGATGCTCTCGACAAGGCTCTGCCACTGCCCGTTTCGGACAGCATGGGTGGAGCGATCGCAGGGCGCACGCTGTTCCCTCGCTTCACAGCGGCGAGTGGGCGTGCATCCTAAAGCGCGTCCGGCAATGTGCATTAGTGCACGGCGCAACGGCCCTTGGTCATTTCGTTTCTTGAGCCGAGGCAAGGGCGGGACGCCGCAATCCCAGGAGGACTATTGTGAATAGAGCTTGACCAACTTCGCCGGGGCATCGTACTTTGGATCCATGGATCCAAAGTCGATCTTTAGCGAACTCAAAGACGAGATTGAGTCAGGTGAATTGGCACCGGGCTCCGTTCTCAAGCAGGAATCGATCGCGGAGCGTTTCGGGGTCAGCCGCCAGCCCGTCCGGCAGGCCTTGGACCGGTTACTCGGGAGTGGCATGGCCGTGCGGCGTCCCGATCGAAGCCTGGCGGTAGCGATCCTCTCAGTACGGGAGGCGACTGAACTTTGCGAAGTTCGGGCTATTTTGGAGGTCGCTGCCTTGGAGCAGTCGGTGCCGGGGCTTCAGCCTTCCGCTTTGCGTAAGGCTGAGAGGCTCAATGACGAGCTGTTCGCGGAGTACGATCCGTCACGGATTCTGGAGCTCGACCAACAGTTTCACCTAGCCCTGTACAGCGGTTGCACGAATTCTCGATTGCTTAAGACCATCGGAGACCTTCGACGAGAATCCCGGCGGGCAACCCTTCACCAAGAGCGTGGCGCCCAGGAGCGAATTGATTTCTTCGAGGAACACGCGGCGATCGTTGCCGCTTGTGCGAGGCGCGATTTCGATGCTGCGGCGCAGCATCTTCGCTGCCATCTGACCCAGACGACTGCAAGACTTCTTTCCGTTCCGACAAAGGATCAATCATGAAAATGACCGTCGAAGTGCACTGGGAGCGAGAAGGAGCGGTATTCACCGACAAGCGCTACAGCCGCGCGCACATCTGGCGCTTCGACGGAGGCCAGGTGGTGCTGGCATCCGCTTCGCCGCATATCGTTCCGCTTCCTTATTCAGTGGAAGCCAACGTCGATCCAGAGGAGGCTTACATCGCGGCGATTTCCAGCTGCCACATGTTGACCTTTCTCTCGATCGCGGCGCCCCGGGGGATCGTCGTGGAGAGCTATACCGACAAGGCGGTCGGCATGATGGAGAAGGTGGACGGACGATTGGTAGTCAGCCGCGTTGACCTCAATCCGACTATTGTCTACGCCGGGGAAACGCCAACCGCCGCGACAGAAGCGAAACTGCACCACTCGGCGCATGAACAGTGCTTCATTGCCAATTCCGTGAAGACGGAAATCCAGGTAGCCACCTGAGATATCCATTTACCGGCGCGATTGACAACCACAATTGGGTTTCGAACCTAGACCGGCGGGTTCTGCGGCTGGAAGAATTTGCCGCGCTCCGCGATCAGCACCATCACCAATGCGCCAAGCGACACGCTGCAGAATCCGGCGGCCAAGGGCGTCACCGTGCCGTTGAAGGCTTGGCCGATCAGCGTGCCGAGCAGGCCGCCGAGGAAGGTCTGCATGAATCCCAGAATGGACGATGCCGTGCCGGCCAGTTGGCCGAGCGGCTCCATGGCGAGCGCGTTGAAATTCGCGCCCAGCGCGCCGAACGGGAGCATGGCGCCGGCAAAGAAGGTGATGAAGAGCCAGAGCGGCATCTTCATTTCCAGTGACACCACCAGCCACGCAAAGCTGATCACCAGGAAAAGCAGCAGCGCGCTCTGCGACAGGCGCCGCATGCCAATACGGCCGACGAGGCGCGAGTTCAGATAGTTGGAGAAGGCGAGCACCGCCGCGACCCCGGCAAAGATGACGGGAAACATCTCGCCGACTTTGAACACGTCGACGTAGATCTGCTGTGCCGAGGCGATGAAGCCGAACATGGCGGCGAAGATGAAGGTGCTGGCAAAGGCGTAGCAGAGCGCGATGCGATTGGTCAGCACGATGCGGAAACCGCCAAGGACGGATGATGCCGTCAGCGGCCGGCGATATTCGGGATGCAGCGTTTCCGGCAGCCGCAGCAGCGACCAGGCCGAGACGATCAGCGCGCCTGCCGCCATGGTGATGAAGATCCAGTGCCAGGAAGCAAACAGCATGATGAACTGACCGATGCCTGGCGCTACCACCGGAATGGCCATGAACACCATGAAGATCAGCGACATCACCTCAGCCATGCGTCGGCCTTCGAAAGTGTCGCGCACGATCGAGACGGCGATGACGCGCGTGGCGGCCGCACCAATGCCTTGCACCAGCCTGCACAGAAGAAGAATAGCGAATGACGGGGCGATAGCCGCGGCAGCCGCCGCTGCGACATAGATCACCAGTCCGACGACGAGTGGAGCACGGCGTCCAAAACGGTCCGAGATCGGTCCGAAGAAAAGCTGCCCGCCGCCAAAGCCCAGAATATAGGCGGCAATCACATATTGGCGGTGGTTTTCATTCTCCACGCCCAGCGAGGCGCCGATTTGCTGCAGCGCCGGCAGCATGATGTCGATGGCCAGCGAGTTGAGCGCCATCAATGCCGCGCACAGTGCGATGAATTCCCAGCGCGGAATAGGCAAGGTGCTTGCCTGTTGCGGCGCTTGTGCATGCTGATCCACGGCAAAGTCCGATCTTCAAACGAAAAAGCGCCGGCGCGCCGGCGCATTCATTCGTCTTGTGCCCCGATAGCGGGGAGGTGGTCAGTTTACCGAGGTGGGGGCTGGCCCGGCGTTTAGCGCATGACCCCGAAAATCGGAATCGATTTTCGGAAAGGATCATGCGCAAACAGAATTCAGGCGGCGCCTTTGACGCTCACGCCCTTTTCGACGAGGTACGTCTGCAGTTCGCCCGCCTGGAACATCTCGCGGATAATGTCGCAGCCGCCAACGAACTCACCCTTGACGTAGAGCTGAGGGATGGTCGGCCAGTTGGAGTATTCCTTGATACCTTGCCGCAGCTCGGCCGAGGTCAGCACGTCCACGCCCTTGTAGTCGGCCCCGATGTAGTCGAGGATCTGCACGACTTGACCAGAAAACCCGCATTGCGGGAAACCGGGCGTGCCCTTCATGAAAAGGACGACGTCGTTGCCCTTCACTTCGCTGTCGATGTAGTCGTTGATACCGCTCATAGAGAATCCTTTCATGCCCGCGGGAGTCGGGCTCGAAACATATCCTTTCAAATAAACCCATAGGTTGCCTGAAACAAGACGTTTGCCGCCTCGTCACGCAAATGGCGCAAAGGATGGCTTGATATTGGGCCAAGAGCATCGGCCAGCTATTTCCCCGGGAAGCGATGAAAAGGCGACATAGCGCGGCGATCCTGATTGGTGTTCTGCTTGTCGCACTGGCCCTGATCTGGTGGTTTTGGCCGTCGGAGCACCCGCCTGTCACCGTCGGCGGCGAACTGCCCGGACCATGCCGGGATTTTAGCTTCGAGGCGGTTCCCTACATCGTCTGCGAGATCGATCTTCGCAGCTACGATGTCGCTGTCTTCCACGCCGGCGACGACGGCAGGGCCTTCGGTTCGCTGGAAAAGTTCGACAAGTCGATGTCGGGCGAGGGCAGGCCGGCGCTGCTCGCCATGAATGCCGGCATGTATCATGAGGATCTGACGCCGGTCGGCCTTCTCGTCGAAAATGGTCACGAGGTGGCGCCGCTCGACCTCGCTGATGGCGAAGGCAATTTCTTCCTGAAGCCAAACGGCGTGTTCCTGATCCGCAAGGACGGCAAGGCGGCGATCATGGAAACGAACGCCTATGCCGCCGCAAAGCCGGACGTGGCGTTCGCCACGCAGTCCGGCCCGATGCTGGTGATCGACGGCCGGCCTCATCCACGCTTCGAGGCGAACGGCACGTCGCGTCACATTCGCAACGGCGTCGGCGTGCGTGATGAAAACACGATGGTGCTGGCGATCTCACGCTCGCAAGTCAGTCTCGGCAGCTTTGCACGCCTGTTCCGCGACGAGCTAGATTGCCCCAACGCGCTTTTCTTCGACGGCGTAGTCTCGGCGCTGTCGAATGGCGAGAGGATGATCGTCGGCGGAAGCTATCCGGCAGGGCCGATCATTGCCGTCTCAGCGAAAAGGTGACGGCACATTTATTTGTATGCGCGCACGCATATGAATGCCGGCGCCATACTCAGTTCGGCAAAATGCCTGGGATCGACCGCTTCCATCTCCGGCACCGGAAGCGGCTCGACGAAACGGTCGAGCGTCCAGCCTGCGCCGGTAAGGCCATTGAGGATATCACTGAGCGGTCTGCGATAGGACTCGACATAGGGGTTGGGCTCACCAAAGCCGCCCCAATGCATACCCCAGCGGTTGGTTTCAAAATAGGTTTTCGCTCCGTGCGTGCGCTCGTCCTGCCAGTCGCGCATCGGGTGGCCCATCGAGAAAACCAATTTGCCTCCAGGCCTGGCAACGCGATGAAACTCGGCGAATACCGCCGGCATGCCTTTCGACATAATCAAGCGCCAGCGAGCAAATTATACGGTCGAAACTGCCGTCTGCGAGCCAGTCGAGAGGCTTTTCGAGATCGCCGAGCCGGATATCGACATCCAGTCCCGCGCAGCGCTCGCGCGCCAAGGCCAGCATTTCCGGCGTGATGTCGAAGGCACTTACCCGCGCACCTGAGCGAGCCAGTTTTTCCGAGCAGATGCCAGAGCCGCAACCCGCGTCCAGTATGTCCAGTCCGGTAACCTCGCCCAGCAATTCGAACGAGGCCGGACGTTCATAAAGGGCGTTGTGCGGCTTGCTCGGTGCGAGCGCATCGTAGCGCTTCGCGAAGGAGACATAGGCATCGACCGCAACCGGCTTGCTGTCGCTTGCTTTGACCATGAGAAAAAGGCTTCTTGCCGCGCGCTTGGTTCAGTCCGGCACGCTGGTCTGCAGGGCGAGCGCGTGCAGCACGCCGCCCATATTGCCCTTCAGCGCGTCATAGACCATCTGATGCTGCTGGACGCGGCTTTTTCCGCGAAAGCTCTCGGCCACCACCTCGGCCGCATAGTGGTCGCCGTCGCCAGCCAGGTCGCGGATCGTCACCTTGGCGTCCGGAATGCCTTCCTTGATCAGCCGTTCGATGTCGTGCGCGTCCATTGCCATACGAGGATTCCTTGTTCAGGTCGTGATCTCATAGATATGATCGAAATGGCGGATGAACCAAGCCGAAACAGCCCCACTCGATCATATCACGGGTCGACGATCTCATTTCCCATGAAGCGAGGAAACCAGGATTCGTGGGCAGCGGTCAATTCGACGACAGGGATCGCCCGCGCCTCGCCGAGTTTCAGATCACTACCGCCGGTCGAGCCGATCCACGGCGCGAAGATACCGAGCTTGCTCTGCTCTTCGCGAATAGCGTCCCATTCCTTGCTCTGCGGATCGATCGACAGCGTCAAGAGGTAGCGGCCTTGATCCTCGCCGAACCAGACCGGGATCGGATCGGTCCCGACCAGGCCGGGGACGGTCGCGCCTATGCCGGACGCCATCGCCATCTCGGCCAGCGCGACAGCAATGCCGCCATCGGAAATGTCATGCGCTGATGTAACGACGCCGGATGCGATCAGGGCGCGCACATGGTCGCCGACGCGCTTTTCATGGTCGAGGTCGACCGGCGGCGGCGGGCCGTCGGTGCGGCCATGAATGTCGCGCATATAGGCGGACTGGGCGAGATGCGTTCCCCACATGGACGGCGCACCGACCAGCAGGATCATCTGGCCCTCGGCGGCAAAGCCGATCCGCGCCATCTTCGACCAGTCGGCGATCAGTCCGACGCCGCCGATGGTCGGCGTCGGCAAGATGCCTTGCCCGTTGGTTTCGTTGTAGAGCGAGACATTGCCGGAGACGATCGGAAAGCCGAGCGCGCGGCAGGCATCGCCGATGCCTTTCACGGCGCCGACCAATTGGCCCATGATCTCGGGCCGTTCCGGATTGCCGAAATTCAGGTTGTCGGTCGCGGCGAGCGGCAGGGCGCCAGTGGCGGTAAGGTTGCGCCAGCATTCAGCGACCGCCTGCTTGCCGCCCTCATAAGGGTCGGCCTCGCAATAGCGCGGCGTGACGTCGGAGGAGAAGGCGAGCGCCTTGGTCGGATGACCCTCGACACGCACCACGCCGGCATCGCCGCCCGGAAGCTGCAGCGAATTGCCCTGGATCAGCGTGTCGTACTGCTCCCATACCCAGCGGCGCGAGGACAGGTCGGGTCCGCCGAGCAGTTTCAGCAAAGCCTCGGCGACATCCGCTTGTGGTGCATCGCTGGCTGCCAGGGGCGCCGGCTTCTTCGGCTCGGTCCAGGGACGGTCATATTCCGGCGCCTGGTCGCCAAGGTCCTTGATCGGCAGATTGGCGACCTCATCGCCCTGGTGCAGCACGCGAAAGCGCAGATCGTCGGTGGTCTTGCCGACAATGGCGAAGTCGAGGCCCCATTTGTGGAAGATCGCCTCGGCTTCCTTTTCCTTTTCGGGGCGCAGCACCATCAGCATGCGCTCCTGGCTCTCCGACAGCATCATCTCATAGGCGCTCATGCGCTCCTCGCGCACCGGCACCTTGTCGAGGTCGAGCTCGATGCCGAGATCGCCCTTGGCGCCCATCTCGACCGCCGAGCAGGTGAGGCCGGCAGCCCCCATGTCCTGGATGGCGATGACGGCGCCGGACGCCATCAGCTCGAGGCAGGCTTCGAGCAGGCATTTTTCAGTGAAGGGGTCACCGACCTGAACGGTGGGCCGCTTCTCGTCGATCTTGTCGTCGAACTCGGCCGAGGCCATGGTCGCGCCGCCGACACCATCGCGGCCGGTCTTGGCGCCGAGATAGACGACCGGCAGGCCGACGCCCTTGGCTTCCGACAGGAAGATGGCATCGGTCTTGGCGAGCCCCGCCGCGAAGGCGTTGACCAGGATATTGCCATTGTAGCGTGCGTCGAAATTGACTTCGCCGCCGACCGTCGGCACGCCGAAGGAATTGCCGTAGCCGCCAACGCCGGAAACGACACCGGCAACCAGGTGTTTGGTCTTGGGATGGTCCGGCGCACCGAAGCGCAGCGCGTTCATTGCCGCGATCGGCCGCGCGCCCATGGTGAAGACATCGCGCAGGATGCCGCCGACGCCGGTCGCCGCCCCCTGATAGGGTTCGATATAGGAGGGGTGGTTGTGGCTCTCCATCTTGAAGACGACGCAGTCGCCGTCGCCGATATCGACCACACCGGCATTTTCGCCCGGGCCCTGGATGACCCGCGGCCCGGTGGTGGGCAGCGTGCGCAGCCACTTCTTCGAGGATTTGTAGGAGCAGTGCTCGTTCCACATCGCCGAGAAGATGCCAAGCTCGGTGAAGCTCGGTTCGCGACCGACCAGGTCGAGGATGCGCTGATATTCGTCGGGCTTCAGCCCGTGCGCGGCAATAAGTTCCGGAGTGATCGGGGCGGAATTGGAAATGGTCATGGGCGGAAATTTATATCCTTGGGATCGAGTCCCGTCTTATCGCAAGCTTTGCAGCCGATACACCCCATCAAGCGACGAAAACGATGAATAGCCACAGGGGCAGCAAGTAGCGAAAGATCGCCACTCGACCCGCCTGTTTCAAGCCGGTTCAGGAGAAACTGTCGTAGCCGGCACGGCCTTCGTCCAGAAGCCGCCTGATCACCGCGAGACCATGCGCTAAGTCCTCTCGCCGTTCGGGCTGTGACACGCCAAAGCGGACGCCATGGAAAACCTGTTCGGAGCGCCCCGCCTTGAACTCGTCCTCATCGTCGATCAGCACGCCATGCTCGAGGCAGGCTTGCTTGAAGGTGCCGGAAAGCCATGGATCGGGCAAAGTGAGCCAAACGAACGGCACGTTATCCAACGCCTTGAAGTCGAAGCCGTCGAGTGTCTCGCGAACGATCCCTATGCGCGCGCTGATTTCGGCAATGCTGCGTTTGCGCATCTCGCTGGCCTGGCCGGACAGCACCAGCCGGCTGCCCACCTCTGCCAGCAGGAAGGCGAGGCCGCCGGTCATCATCTTGTGGGCGACCCTGATGCGGTGGCGATAGGCCGGCGGGCAGGCTAGCCAGCCGCTACGAACACCCGCCGCGACCGATTTCGACAGGCCGCCGGCAACGATTGTCCGTTCCGGCGCATATTCGGCGAGCAATGGTGTTGGGTCGTCTGTCATGCCGCCATAGAGATCATCCTCAATCAGGACGACATTGTATTGACGGGCGACGCGCGCGATGGCCTCGCGGCGCGTTGCCGACAGCGTCACCAATGTCGGGTTCTTGGCCGTCGGCATCAGGAACATTATTTTCGGATGTTTTTGCGCACAGACGCGCTCGAAATCATCGGGATCGATGCCTTCGTCGTCCGCCGCCACCAGTGCGGTCCGGCGCCCGATCAGGCCGGCGCTGCGGGAAATCTGCGAGTAGGTGAGGTGCTCGAAGACAACATAGTCGCCGGGAGTGGTGAGCCCCGCAATTGCTGCCATCACCGCGGCATGGGTGCCGAGCGTCGGAACGATGGTATCCGCGGTCGGGCGAAAGGAATTGCGCGACAGCCAGCTTCTGCCTGCCTCAAACCAGCGGCCCGGGAAATCGCGCGTGTAGCTTGAAATCTCGTGCGGATAGTCCTGCGTTGTGCGCGAAAGCACATCGGCGACAATGGCGCCCTGGCCAGTGTCGGGCGCGGCCGTGCTGTCGAGGCGCAGTTTGTCGCGAGGCGCATCGAAGTAGTAGCGCGTGCCTTGCTCGACAGGTTCCAGGAAATCCGGCTTCGCGACATCCAGGCGCTGCGTCAGGACATAGGTTCCGCGCCCAACTTCGCCGCTGACCAATCCGCGCTCCCGCAGCAGCTGATAGGCCCTGCCGACGGTGCCGACGGTCGTGCCGATATCGTATGCCAGATCCCGTTGCGGCGGCAGTTTTGTCCCTGCATCGATCACGCCCCGATCAATGTCCGTTTCAATGGAATCCGCCAACCGCTGATAGAGCGGGCCGGTACCTGTGGTGAGATCTGGAAGCCAACTTGTCATGGTAACAATTTTCTATATTGCGCCGAAATATGAGTCAATACATATGAAGCGTCTGGCAAAAAGGGTACAATCGCAGATATTGGCGGAAAAGCAATGGATACAATCGGCACAATTCGCTATGCAGGAGCTGAGTTACGGACTGCGCGGCCATCAGGTCGGAGGACCTATGTCAATCGTCTCGTCCGCGTGGTCAGGTCGCTCTTCAAGTGGATCGACACCATGGTCGATCGCCGGCGCAGCCGGCTGATATTGCTGGAGATGACCGACGATCAGCTCAAGGATATCGGCGTCTCGCGCTGCGATGCCCACCGTGAGGGTCTGCGGCCGTTCTGGGACTGAAAAGAAGGTCTCAGGAAGCCGTTTTCGTACCTTGATGGACGCCAGGGCTCCTCATCCGCGAGATGCCGTGATCGGCAAGCACGGCGACTACGCACAGCGCGAGAAAAAGCCCGGTGATGCCGAGCGCCGAGACGGCGACGCTGGCCGCGCCGTTCTTGGCGACATCGAGGAACGGGTAGGGCACTTCGCCCGATATCGGCGCCCGCGCCAGTGCATAGGCCAAATAGGCGACCGGATAGATCATCCACCAGGAGATGTCGCGCCACCGCGTCGAGCCATCGGCGCCTGCCACAAGCCACCACAGCACGAACAGCACCGGCGTCACATAGTGCAGCAGGACATCGCAGAGCAGGAACAGGCCCTGCGGCTGCCAAAGCTGCGCCAGGACCGTGGCATAGACGATGAAGACCAGCGTTATGGCAACCGCTACGCCGGCCCGTGTCCGCGGCCCGGCAAAGGCTGGGAACCAGGCGTAGCCACCGGGTGACAGCAGCGAAACATGCACGAGCACGGCGCCGATATTGGTCAGGATGGTGAAGAAGCTGAAATAGAAGACCAGCGAGCCAACAAAACTGCGGCCGGCTTCCATCGACGCCGGAACGGTTATGCAGATTTGCAGGACAAGCCCGGCCAGACCTATGACCAGACCCGCTATCTGCAGCAAGCGGGCCATGACGCTACGCCGCCGTACCGCAGGCCGGGTTGCCTGTCTGCCAGCGCGCGATGTCCGAGCCGATGCGTGCACCGAGCGGCTCGTCCATCAGCGGACCGTAGACGTCGATGCGGCGTGAATTGCCTTGCGCCTGCACGACCAGCAACGGCTTTCCGCCATAGTGTTTGACCGGGACTAGCAGGAAGCGCGGCGTGCCGGTGAACGAATTCAGCTCGTTGGCCATCTGATAGGGCTTGAAGGCAGGATCCTTGTTGGCGATCCAGCATTTGTGGGCGGCGATCGCCACCTGTTCCATGGCAAGCAGCGACGCGCTCTTGCCCGAAGGTGCCGGCGCGTTCTTCGGCTTCGATTGGCAGGAGGCGAGCACAAGGCCGGCGGTGGCGACGAGAGCGAGGCGGGCGATCGTCTGTCTCAGGCTCATGCGGCCGCCCTATTTCGAGTT
Source organism: Mesorhizobium sp. M6A.T.Ce.TU.016.01.1.1 (assembly GCF_003997065.1). NCBI lineage: Bacteria > Pseudomonadati > Pseudomonadota > Alphaproteobacteria > Hyphomicrobiales > Phyllobacteriaceae > Mesorhizobium > Mesorhizobium sp. M6A.T.Ce.TU.016.01.1.1. The sequence continues at coordinate 407,510 of NZ_RZTJ01000005.1, forward strand.
CGGGAAAAGGATGAATGCTGGAGATATCAAGCGGCGATGCCGAGGGCACTTTCGAACAGTGCCCGGCCGTCGCTGCCGCCATGTGCCGCTTCGATCAGGTTCTCGGGATGCGGCATCAGGCCGAGCACATTGCCCTGGCCGTTGATGATGCCGGCAATGTCGTTGATCGAGCCGTTGGGATTGGTGCCTTCGGCATAGCGAAAAACGACCTGGCCTTCGCCTTCGAGCCTGCGAAGCGTCTCGTCGTCGGCAAAATAATTGCCGTCGTGATGCGCCACCGGCGAGCGGATGATCTGGCCCGGCTGATAGCGGCGGGTGAACATGGTGTTGGCATTGGCGATCTGCAGCTTGACTTGCCGGCAGACGAATTTCAGCGACGTGTTGCGCATCAAGGCGCCCGGCAAAAGGCCGGCCTCGACCAGGATCTGGAAGCCGTTGCAGACGCCGATGACCATGACGCCCTTGGCTGCTTTTTCAGCCACCGCCCGCATCACAGGCATGCGCGCGGCAATGGCGCCGCAGCGCAGATAGTCGCCGAAGGAGAAGCCGCCAGGGATGGTAATCAGGTCGACATCGGGGATTTCGGTGTCGGTCTGCCAGACCGTGACCGGTGGCATTCCCGAAATCTTGGTCAGCGCCGCGATCATGTCGCGGTCACGGTTGAGGCCTGGCAGGAGGACGACGGCTGATTTCATTTCGGTTCGTAAGGCCTCTGGGCTTCGGCAAGTTCACGCAGGTCTAAGCGGCGTTCGATATGTTCCAGGCGCTCGTCCTGGCGAGCCAGCACGCCGTAGATGTTCTTCACGTCACCCTCGGTGGCAATGAGATGGCCGCGGATAGAGCCAAGCTCGGACTTTACCTCCCCGAGCGTCAAATCCATCCTGTCCAGCCGCGACTGAATGGACTTGAGGACTTCAAATATCAAGCTTCCATCAATCTCGGCCATCTGCCCTCCTGCACAACCTCAGGTAATGGCCACACTATAGTTCTCAATCACCGTATTCGCCAGAAGCTTGTCGCACATCGCTTTGAGATCGGCTTCGGCCTTGGCCCTGTCGCTCTCAGCAAGCTCGACATCGAAAACCTTGCCCTGCCGCACCTGGCCGACGCCGTCAAAGCCCATCCCGGACAGCGCATGTTCGATCGCCTTGCCTTGCGGGTCGAGCACGCCGTTCTTGAGAGTGACGGTAATGCGGGCCTTGATCACGCTGGACATGCTCCTGTTCGAAGTGTTGAGCGGCAAAAATCTCAGTGCGGCTTGCCTTTGACGCCATCGGTCGAGGCGACGAGCACTGGTCCGGCGGGACGCGGCGGCTCGTTCTCGTTCATGATGCCGAGGCGGCGGGCGACTTCCTGATAGGCTTCGACCAATCCGCCCATGTCGCGGCGGAAACGATCCTTGTCGAGCTTGTCCTGCGTCGCCACGTCCCACAGACGGCACGAGTCCGGCGAGATCTCGTCAGCAACGACGATGCGCATCATGTCGCCTTCGAACAGGCGGCCGCACTCGATCTTGAAGTCGACGAGCTGGATGCCGACGCCCATGAACAAGCCGGAGAGGAAGTCGTTGACGCGGATGGCCAGCGCCATGACGTCGTCGATCTCCTGAGGGCTCGCCCAACCGAAAGCGGTGATGTGCTCTTCAGACACCATCGGATCGTCGAGCGCGTCGGCCTTGTAATAGAATTCGATGATCGAGCGCGGCAGCACCGTGCCTTCCTCGATGCCGAGACGCTTGGCCAGCGAACCGGCGGCGACGTTGCGGACGACCACCTCGAGCGGAATGATCTCGACTTCCTTGATCAGCTGCTCGCGCATGTTGAGCCGGCGGATGAAGTGGGTCGGAATGCCCATCCGGTTGAGATGGTTGAAGATATGCTCGGAAATGCGGTTGTTGAGCACGCCCTTGCCATCGACGATTTCGTGCTTCTTCTTGTTGAAAGCGGTCGCGTCATCCTTGAAGAACTGGATCAGCGTTCCCGGCTCAGGTCCCTCATAGAGGATCTTGGCCTTGCCTTCATAAATGCGGCGGCGATTTTTCATCTGATTTTTCTCTGGATTTCCGGGCAGGCGGCAAACGACCAGTTCCTGTCCGTATGCCTAAATTAGTGCGGCAACGGTAGGGGTTCAATGCCGGTGTCTATCCCAATCGCACTGTTTGCTCAATCGGCAAATCCTTTCAATCAACCGCTTTCCGGAATGAAATGCCGCAGCGCAGCAAGTGATGTAGCATATTGACCGGCCCGCGGCCTTTTGGTTTGTGCTTCGGCAACACATATTCAACCGCCAGCGAATCGGATTTGACCGGAGGGATGCCATGATCGATATGAAAGACCGCGAAGAGGGTTTCGAGCGCAAATTCGCATTCGACGAGGAGCTTCGGTTCAAGGCTTCGGCGCGCCGCAACAAGGCGCTCGGCCTGTGGGCCGCCGAAAAGTTGGGCAAGTCCGGACCCGATGCCGAAGCCTATGCCAAGCAGGTCGTGGTCGCCGACATCGAGGAAGCTGGCGATCACGACGTTTTCCGCAAGATCCGCAAGGATTTCGACGAAGCCGGGGTCGACCAGTCGGACCATCAGATTCGCCGCACCATGGACGATCTGATGGCGCAGGCGATTGAACAGATCAAGAACACCTGATCTCTCTCTGCGCCAAATCGACCTGCTGGACCAATCGACCGCCCGGGTGGACCGGGCGGTTTTTCTTTGCCTTTGCAGCCATTTCCGGCTGAATTGCTGCAACCAAAGAGGAAACCGCCTATGTCCCTGAAGTCACGCCTTGCGGCCGATGAAACGTTGTGCACCGCATGGTCCGGCGTGCCTGATGCCCTTACGGTCGAGATTCTTGCCCGACAGGGTTTCGATGCCGTCACGCTCGACATGCAGCATGGCGGGCATCACGAGGACAGTGTGCTGCGCGGCCTTGGGCCGGTGCTGGCCGCCAACAAACCGGCGCTGGTGCGCATTCCGGTCGGCCGCTTCGACATGGCCAGCCGCGCGCTCGATTTCGGCGCTGAGGCGGTGATTGCGCCGATGGTGAATTCTGTGGCGGACGCCAGGCTGTTTGCCGCCGCCATGAAGTACCCGCCGCTCGGCGAGCGCTCCTGGGGTCCGACTTATGCCTTTCCGCGCCATGGCAAGGGCGATTATGCCGACTGGCTGCGCGACAGCAACGAGCGCACCATGGCTTTCGCTATGGTCGAGACGCGCGCCGCCCTCGATGCGCTCGACGGCATCCTCGACACGCCGGGTATCGACGGCATCTTCCTCGGCCCATCGGATTTCTCGATTGCCTGGTCGAACGGCGCCACCGTCAACTCGACGCTCGAAAGCATGATGGAAACCGTCGCCTCGATCGCCGAGCGGACACGCAAGGCCGGCAAGCATGCCGCGATCTACGTCGTCGAGCCGGCCATCGCCGGCCGCGTGGTATCGATGGGCTATCGGCTGCTGGCCATGGGCTCCGAGCATGCGCTGATCGGTCTGGGGGCAAAGACCCTGCTGAAGAGCGTCAAGGACTCGATCGGGTCCTAAAGATCCGTCAGGAATTTCGCAAAAGTCATCGATCCTTCGGGCCACGGCCCGAAACCGGAATCCGCATTGAGATGTCCGGCATCGCCGGCGTCGATGAACAGCGAGCCCCAGGCGCCGGCAATGTCCTCGGCGACGCCGAACGCGCAGAACGGGTCGTTGCGGCTGGCGATCACCACCGAAGGGAATGCCAGTGGCTCGCGCGGATAGGGGCCGAAGGTCATCAAGTGCCTGGGTTTTATCTTGGGATTGGCGACGTCGGGCGGCGCCACGAAGAAGGCTCCGGCGACCGGGCGCTGGAACTGCGGCATTGCCTGGATTGCGGCCGCGACCCCAAGCGAATGCGCGACGATGACGACCGGCCGCTCGGCCTCGTTAACCGCCTTCGCCACGCTCGCCGTCCAGTCCTGGCGCACCGGCTTCGACCATTCTGCCTGCTCGACGCGGCGTGCCGTCGACAATTTCGATTGCCAGCGGCTCTGCCAATGGTCGGGACCGGAATTGGTATACCCCGGCACGATGAGAATATCTGCATCTCTGACTTTCATGGCGCGCATGTAGCGAGCACCGTTGCTTCGCGCAACCGTGTCGAGCCGGCCTGGCGATCAAAATGGTGAACACCATGTTCGCTTCTTGCCATCTTGTGTGAACGATCGCGATCGACGATCTGTCGTCGAGAAAGAAACAGCCGTGTAAATGAGAACCAGGATTTTGGAACTGACACGACGTACAATGGTAGGTGGCGCCGGGCTCCTGGCCTTGGGGATATCGTCGACGGCCGCCCAAACGGAGAGTTTGATGAGCGAACTGCCTTTTGCCGCCACGACCCCGGTCAGCGTTGCCCGCGTCGGGTTGCGGGCGCGCGATGCCGAAAATCTCGCTGCCTATTATCGCAACGTCGTCGGCCTGCAGGAGCTGAGCCGCGCAGGCGGCACGATTACGCTGGGCGCTGCCAATCGTCCCTTGCTCGACATCGAGGCGGATGCAGTGGCGAAGCCCGACGATCCGCGCAGTGCCGGCCTCTTCCACACTGCCTTCCTGCTGCCCAGCCGGGCCGATCTCGGCCGTTGGATCAACCACGCCATCGCCAACAAGATCGGCATCGAGGGCGCTTCCGACCATCTGGTCAGCGAGGCGCTTTACCTGACCGACCCTGAAGGCAATGGCATCGAGATCTATGCCGACCGCCGCCGTGAGGACTGGAAATGGAATGGCGACAAGATAGCGATGGCGACCGAACGGCTGAACATCTCCTCTGTCGTTGCCGAAGTGCCGGCCGGCGATGCCGGCTGGCAGGGTGCGCCGGACAACAGCATCATCGGACATGTCCATCTGCGCGTCGGCAGGCCGGAAGACGCCGAAGCCTGGTGGCATCAGGAATTCGGCTTCGACACAGTGGCGAAATATGGCAGCGCGGCGGTGTTCTTGTCGTCAGGCGGCTACCACCACCATATCGGCGCCAATGCGTGGCAGAGTGCCGGTGCCGGCCGACGCGATCCTTCTCGGTCCGGTCTAGCCTGGGTGGAAATGCGTTCAGACAATGTGACTGACGCAACGACCCGTGAGGACCCATGGGGAACGGTGATCAGGACCGTTCCAGGCAAGGCTTGAGCGTTTTGGAAGCCTGTTAGAGCCGGGCTTTTTCCAACAAGCGACCGAGCATGAGCAGGCCCGCCGGCCAAAGGCCGAGGCGGGTCTCGTTTCCCATATGGCCGAGATCGCCGGCATCGGCGAGGTCCGCGCCCCAGGCCGCGGCGAAGGCCGTCGCCTGGTCGAAGGTGACGCGCGGATCGGTGCGGCTGGCCACCACCAGGGTCGGGAAAGGCAAGCGTTTCAACGGCATCGGCGCAAAGGGACGAACAAGGTCGAAGGACGGATCAGGGTCCTCGACATTGGTTGCGGCAACCAGCAACGCGCCCGCAACCTTGTTGAGCTGGCTTTCGCTGGCGCCGGCTGCCCATTTCACCGCCGTCGCCACCGCCAGCGAGTGCGCAAGCAGCACCACGCGCCGAGGTGCCGCGGCAATCGCGGCGTCCACCCGGCCAATCCAGTCCTCGGGGTTCGGCCTGTCCCATTCGGCCTGCAGCACGCGGCTCGAATTGGGAAACGCCCGGCACCAATGCGACATCCAGTGATCCGCTCCGGAATTGCCGCGCCCTGGCAGGGCGAGAAAATCGAATTCTCCAGCCGCCGAAATCATCACGCTTCTCCGAACACCCGCTTGAAGATCGTGTCGACATGCTTGGTATGATAGCCAAGGTCGAATTTTTCACGGATCTCGGCTTCGGGCAAGACTGCGGTGACCTCCTTGTCGGCGAGAAGTTCTTCAAGGAAATCAGCGCCTTGCTCCCAAACCTTCATGGCGTTGCGCTGCACCAGCCGGTAGGCATCCTCACGGCTGACGCCCGCCTGGGTCAGCGCCAGCAGCACGCGCTGCGAATGCACGAGGCCGCGGAACTTGTTCATGTTCTTCAGCATGTTGTCGGGATAGACGAGCAATCTGTCGATGACACTGGTCAGCCGCGACAGCGCGAAATCGAGCGTCACCGTCGCATCCGGGCCGATCATGCGCTCGACCGACGAATGCGAAATGTCGCGCTCGTGCCAGAGCGCCACGTTCTCCATCGCCGGCAGCGCGAAGGAACGCACCATGCGGGCAAGCCCGGTAAGGTTTTCGGTCAGCACGGGGTTGCGCTTGTGCGGCATCGCCGACGAGCCTTTCTGTCCGGGCGAAAAATATTCTTCCGCCTCCAGCACCTCGGTGCGCTGCAGATGGCGGATTTCTGTCGCCAGCCGTTCGATCGACGAGGCGATGACACCCAGCGTCGCGAAGAACATCGCATGACGGTCGCGCGGGATCACCTGCGTCGACACCGGCTCCGGCTTCAATCCGAGTTTCTTCGCCACATGCTCTTCGACATAGGGGTCGATATTGGCGAAGGTGCCGACAGCACCTGATATGGCGCACGTCGCAATGTCTTCACGCGCGTGCACCAGCCGCTCGCGGCAGCGCGAGAATTCAGCATAGGCCTGCGCCAGCTTGACGCCGAAGGTGGTCGGCTCGGCATGGATACCGTGGCTGCGGCCGATGGTGACGGTATCCTTGTGTTCGAAGGCGCGACGCTTGAGCGCCGCCAGCAGCGCGTCGATGTCGGCCAAAAGGATGTCGCTGGCGCGACTGAGCTGCACGGCAAAGCAGGTGTCGAGAACGTCCGAGGAGGTCATGCCCTGATGGATGAAGCGGGCATCCGGCCCGACGAATTCGCTGAGATGGGTGAGGAAGGCGATGACGTCGTGCTTGGTGACGCGCTCGATCTCATCGATGGCCTCGACGTCGAACTTCGCCGCCCCGCCCTTTTCCCAGATGGTCTTGGCGGCCTCCTTCGGGATCACGCCGAGCTCGGCCAATGCGTCGCAAGCGTGGGCCTCGATCTCGAACCAGATGCGGAACCGGGTTTCGGGCGACCAGATGGCCACCATTTCCGGCCGGGAGTAGCGAGGGATCATCGGTCAGTCCTGACTTGCGAGGGCGTTCGACCGCGTCCTAACAGAGGCTGACAAAATGCTCAACGCTGCTGCCGCGCAAACCAGATGCTGGCGAGAGCGAGCGCTATGAAACCGAGCGGAAAATAAAGCCGGATGCCCAGGACGACGAATTGATAGAACGCCGTCGCCACAGTGTGCACGAACTGGATGGACCAGGCGATGGTCAGCGCGGGTTCATGCCACTGGGCATAGTAGGAACGGTAGTGCAGCGCAAAGAGCCCGCCGGTGAAGCCGATCGTCGCGACGAGAAGACAGACAAACGCGGCCGCCAAGGCGACTTGCCAATGCCGTCCGAGCGAGACGAGCCGCGCCAGGAACAGGCCAACCGGAAAGGCGAGCGCACCGCCTGCCGCATAGAGCAACGAGACGAAGCGGATCTTTGCCGGGGTCTCCCAGTCGTCCAGCAGCAGATTGACAAGCGCGCTGGCGCCCATCGCTGCGGCCCACAGCAGGGCGCCACAGGCCGCGGCGCCCGGCGATGGCAAGGCCGCCTTGCGGATGCGATCCCGGACGCGGTTGCGTATGACGGGGAGCGGCGTCACAGCCGGCCGGTCACCGCGATCCAGCGATAGTCCGGCCCTTCGAAGCCATATTGGCGCACCGCAATCAGCACGGCGTAGGCGCTGAGGCCTTGCAACGAAAATGTCTGCACCGCACCAATGCGGTAGCCGTTCGGGCAGCCTCTGCTTTTGGGGATCGACTTGTCCTCGTGCAGAAGCTCGTTCTTGCCGCCGTCTTTCGCCTCGATGCGCAGCAGGCGAAAGCCGTTGATCTCGCCCAGGCTCTGGCAGGTTTCGGTGTCGTTCATGCCGATCTCGTCGAGCCGGAACTCGAGCGGATCGTCCACCGGCGAGAAGATCGGCCGCGGGTTGACCACCATGCGGAACGGATCGGCCGAAAGTTCGGTCACCGGGTTGAAGCCGGCGGTGATGCCGCGGTTCGCGGTCAATTCCGACTGCTTGATGATGGCTTCGCCTTTCTGCCGGGCGGCAAGGCGCGCCGCTTCGGGCGTTGCGTTCTCGTCGTCAAGCCGCACCCTGATCGGCGTGCCCTTCAGAAAACTGTCGTCCGCGGTGTTGATGTAATAGCGATTGGCATAGGGGAATCCTGATCCGTCCTGGACGCCATATTCCTCGAAGGCGAAGACGCCGCCATCCCCGGTGAAGCCGAGGATTTCAAGCTCGGCGACGTCGCCGGCATGCGCGGCGAGCGAAGTCGTAAACTGGGCAAGGAGGGAAACGGCAAACAGAACAAGAATTCGCATGGTGTTACTCCCGGCAGCCAAGGTCGATTCATCACTATCACGACGCGGTCAAGACGTCGTGCGGTCTGAAACGCAACGCCGATGCATCCAATCGTGCCGTCATTTGTTATTGTCGGCAGCTTCAAATGGAGACCCCACCATGACCGATGCAGCCAAGATTCGCCAACACATGGAAGTGATCGGCGCCGACGGCGTCCATGTCGGCACCGTCGACAAAGTTGAGGGACAAAGAATCAAGCTGACCAAGCGTGACAGCGGCGAGGGCGCTCATAGGGGCCATCATCACTTCATTCCGCTCAGTCTCGTTGCCGAGATTGAGGGTCAGAAAGTGCGGCTGTCGGCAAATTCGGATGTCGCGGTCACCTTCGAGGAAGAAAAATCCGACCCCACCTGATCACGGGCCATTTGATTACGGCCCATTTGATTACGGCAGCGCGCATTCAGCGCGACGACCAGACCGGAAACAGGTCGCCTTTGGCAGGCGTCGCGGCAAAGACGCCGCGGCTGATGGCACGCGCCATGGTGGCGCCGGCCGCTGCGTAGAGGTCGATGGCGTCGTTGGGCGCCAGCTCGATGCCGCTCTTGCCGGTCGCCAGCGCGAAAACCAGATCCCCGTCGGCCGGCGTGTGTGTCGGCCAAATGGCGTGGACGAAGCCGTCATGCGCTGATATCGCCAGGCGTTTGGCGGCAGCCTTGGTGAGAACGGCATCCGTGGCGATGACGGCGATGGTCGTGTTGCCGCCGACCGCCGTCCGTGTCCCAACATGCTTGTCGCGAAACTTCAGCAGGATCCGTTTCGCGTCCTCCGGCATCGGCGAGGGATAGCCAAGCCCGCCGAACTCGTCGCCGATCTCGAAGGGTGCGGCCCAGAAATGCCTGCCACGGGCGATTGTCACCGAGCCGGTCGGGTTGACGGCGGCGAGCGCGCCGATGGTGACGCCGCTGTCGAGCACCGTCGAGGCTGATCCAAGGCCACCCTTGAGGCCGGCACTCAATGCACCGGTGCCCGCGCCGACCGTGCCGAGCGGAAAGTCGCTGCTGACAGCCTGTGCCGCCTCATAGCCGAGATCGCGATAGGGCGGATAGCGGCCCCAATGCTTGTCGCCGCCATTGCGCAGGTCGAACAGGATCGCCGCCGGGACGATTGGCACGCGAAAGCCGCCGACCTCCACCCCGACGCCGTTTTCGCGCAGCGCCGCCTGCACGCCGGAGGCGGCATCGAGACCGAACGCCGAGCCGCCCGAAAGCACCACGGCATGGATCGCCTCGATCGAATTGTGCGGCTCGAGCAAGTCGGTCTCGCGGGTGCCGGGCGCCCCGCCAAGGATCTGCACGCCGGCCACCGCCGGTTCGTCGCAGACGACGGTGGTCACCCCGGATTTCAGCCTCGCATCGGAAGCGTTGCCGACACGCAGGCCGGCGACATCGGTGATGAGATTGCGCGGCCCTGTACGAAACATCATTGGTCCTCGATCGGCACGAACCGGACGCCGTTGAAACGGAAGACCCGACAGAGGTTCTCGGTCAAGTCGCCCTTGCCGTCAAAGCGGACGGGCCCGATCGCGGTGCTGAAGTCATGCGCGGTAAGCGCATCGGCCAATGGCTTGCTGGAGGTTTCCGCCAGCGCCGAGGCCGCCTTGGCGATCTCGACCGCCGCATAGGCCGGCAGCGTGTAGCCGTCCGACACGATCTCTCGGGCGGCAAACGCCTCCAGCACCTTGGGGTCGGCGACATCGGCCCATTCGGGCGGCGCGATCATCAGCGTGCCCTGGGCATAAGGCACGTCGCCGGGCAGTGTGCGCAGTGTTTCGCCTCCGGCAAAAATGATGCCGGCATCGAGCTGGCCGGCGTCGCGGCCCATGATGGCGACGTCGCTGCCGTCGCCGCCGGCGAAGACGTGCGTTGCGCCGGCTTTCCTCAGCCGCCCGATCAGTCCGATCTGGTTATCGAGCTGCGGCCGGAACGTGTCGACGAACACTGGCTTCAGCGCCGCCTGTTCGGCTGCCGCCCGAAGCGTCTCGGCGATTTCGCGGCCGTAGATCGTGCCGTCGTCGACGATGGCGAACAGCTCGTTCTGCCATTGGCGAGTGAGGATGGAGGCGACGGCGTTGCGCTCGTCGTCGCCACGCGGCCCGAGACGAAAGACTGGCCAGCCGGTCTTGGCGCGCCGGTCGGTCAGGCTTTCGGTGCGCACCCCGACGGTGATGACCGGTATGTTGGCCTCCTTCAGGATGGGCAGCGCCGCCTCGATCGCCTCGGTGCAGAGGAAGCCGACGACCACGCTGACTTTCGCCGCGGCGAATTCCCTGGCTGCGGCAGCCCCGCCATTGGCCGTGCAGCCGTCGTCGACCATCTTGAGCTGGACACCGTTCGCCTCTGCCGCCAGGCCGGCGCCCGCCTCGATCTGCTTGCCGAGGATCGCCGACGGTCCGGATAGCGGTGCTGCAACGCCGACCAGCAGCGTCTCAGCGTTCGCATTGCCGGCGAGAGACAGCCAGCCCAGCACCGCTATTGTCGTTGTCCTGGGTCGCATGCGGGCGAAGAATTCCTCCGCGCCGGTCGCGTGTTTGCCGGCGCCACTTCCTGCCAAGACCTAAAGGCTGGCTAGCTTCCACGCAACACGCGAAATTCAGGATGCATGTCAACCACTTCGCTTGTGGCATGCAATATGCCGCCATATATAACGGTTGGGTTCACCTCGCTCCAAACCAATGGAAATCGCCGGTGCTGAAAAAGAACGACATAGGGCCGCAGGCCTATCGCGACGCGATGAGCCATTTTGCCGGCCACGTCCATGTGGTCACCACCGATGGCCCCAGTGGCAGGCGCGGTGCGACGGTCATTGCGGCCTGTTCGGTCTCGGACACGCCGCCGACCATCCTGGTTTGTCTCAATAGCGAAAATCCCAAGAACGAGCCGTTCGTCAGGAACGGCAAGTTCGCCTTGAACACGCTGGCTTCGCACCAGGAGGCGTTGGCGGTCGGCTTTTCCGGTCTCACAGGCCTGCCGGTCGAGGAACGTTTCGCGCTGGGCGAGTGGGACGTGATCTCGACCGGTGCGCCGACGTTGAAGGGCGCGCTTGCCGTGTTCGACTGCGAACTGATCGACATCAAGGATCTGGCCACCCACCGTGTGCTTTTTGGCAAGGTGACAGGCCTGCGCATCGGCGATAATTTGCGGCCGCTGATCTATCACGACCGCGACTACCACGTTCTGTGACGGGTATGGTTGCACTCACGGAGAGAGCATGACCGAGTTGAAACCGCGTCCGGCGCCGCGGACGATCGACGAGACGCTCGATCTCCTGACCGGCGCGGACTATGTGGCGGATCGGTCGTTGGCGACCGTGCTGTTTTTATCGCTGCGCATGAAACGGCCGCTGTTCCTCGAAGGCGAGGCCGGTGTCGGCAAGACCGAGATCGCCAAGGTGCTGGCGCAAGCGCTCGGCCGCCGGTTGATCCGCCTGCAATGCTATGAAGGCCTCGATGTCTCGTCGGCCGTCTACGAGTGGAACTACGCCGCGCAGATGATCGAGATCCGCATGGAGGAGGCGGCCGGCAAGGTCGATCGCTCCGACATGGAGCGCAACGTCTTTTCCGAAAAATACCTGATCCGCCGCCCGGTGCTCGACGCGCTGACCGGCAAGGCGGGCGCCGCTCCGGTCTTCCTGATCGACGAGCTAGACCGCACCGACGAGGCCTTCGAGGCATTCCTGCTCGAGATCCTCTCCGACTTTCAGGTGACAGTGCCCGAACTCGGCACGATCAAGGCGGAGGAGTCGCCGATCGTCATCATCACCACCAACCGCACCCGCGAGATCCACGACGCGCTGAAGCGGCGTTGCCTCTATCACTGGGTCGATTATCCCAATGCCGAGCGCGAATTGGAGATCGTGCGCAGAAAAGTGCCGCAGGCCAACAGCCGGCTGTCGGCGGAGGTGGTTTCGTTCATCCAGAAGCTGCGCCAGATTGAGCTGTTCAAGGTGCCGGGTGTCGCCGAGACCATCGACTGGGCCGGCGCGCTGACCGAACTCGACAAGGTGGCGCTCGATCCGGAAACCGTTTCCGACACGATCGGCGTGCTGCTGAAATACCAGGACGACATTGCCCGTATCGAGCAGGGCGAAGGCCGGCGCATCCTCAACGAGGTGAAGGCCGAGCTTTCGGCGGCGGAGTAGGGCGATGGCAACGTCGCGTCCCGAACCGAAAGAGGCCACGCCGGACGGGCGGATCGCCGACAACATCGTCTATTTCGCCCGCACCTTGCGCAAGGCCGGCATGCGGGTCGGCCCGGCCTCGGTCAAAGACGCGATCGAGGCGGTGCTGGCCGCCGGCATCGGTTCCCGCGACGATTTCTACTGGACGCTGCATGCCGTTCTGGTCTCGCGGCATGAGGATCACCCCACCTTCGACGAGACGTTCCGGCTGTTCTGGAAATCGCACGAGCTGATCGAAAAGATGCTGGCGATGTTTTCGCCGGTGGCGCCCGACATTAGAGAGAAGCAGAAGCCGCGCGCCGCGGAAAACCGCGTCAGCCAGGCGATGTTCGAGGGTCATCAGAAGAACCAGCCGGTGCAGGAAATCCCCGAGATCGAGGTCGACGCCCGCTTCACCTTTTCCGGCAACGAGGTGCTGAGGGGCAAGGATTTTGCCCAGATGAACGCCGCCGAGATGACTGACGCCAAGAAGGCGATCGCCGAGTTGCGGCTGCCCTTCGACATGGTCAGGACACGGCGCTTCAAATCCAATGCGCATGGCCGCCGCATCGATCCGCGCGCCATGATGCGCTCGGCCGCGCGCACTGGCGGCGAACTGATCCTGCCGAAATTCCGGTCACCGCGCGAGGTTCATCCACCGCTGGTCGTGCTTGCCGATATTTCCGGTTCGATGAGCCAGTACACGCGCATCTTCCTGCATTTCCTGCATGCGCTGACCGAAAAGCGCCGGCGCGTGCACGCTTTCGTTTTCGGCACCAGGCTGACAAATCTGACGCGGCAGATGCGCCATCGCGATCCCGACGCGGCACTCGCCGATTGTTCGGCGGCGGTGAAGGACTGGTCGGGTGGCACCCGCATCGGCGATACGCTGGCCGAATTCAACCGGCTGTGGTCGCGGCGCGTGCTGGGGCAGGGCGCTGTCGTTCTCCTGATCACCGATGGCCTGGAGCGCGACGACGTTGCCGGCCTGTCGGAGGAGATGGAGCGTCTGCACAAATCCTGCCGGCGGCTGATCTGGTTGAACCCGCTGCTGCGCTTTGACGGCTTCGAGGCCCGCGCCCGTGGCGTCAAGGCGATGCTGCCGCATGTCGACGAGTTCCGCTCGGTGCACAATCTCGATGCGCTCGCCGACCTCTGCGCGTCGCTGGACAAGAAGTCGGCGCGCTCCGTCGACCCACGCCGATGGATTGAGGGTGGCGCGAGAAGCGCCGCATAGCCATATGTTTTCTCCGGGAGAAACGGTGATGGAAAGCAGTATTTATCTCGACGAGGCACGCGATCCGCTGATCATCGCGGAAGGCTGGATGAAGGACGGCAAGCATGTCGCCATTGCCACTGTGGTCGAGACCTGGGGCTCGGCGCCGCGTCCGGTCGGCAGCCATCTTGTCATCGACGCGGACGGCAATTTCCACGGCTCCGTCTCTGGCGGCTGCGTCGAAGGCGCGGTGGTGACCGAGGCGGTCGACGTCATCGACAGCGGCCAGGCTAAGATGCTGGAGTTCGGCGTCGCCGACGAAACCGCTTGGCAGGTCGGCCTGTCCTGTGGTGGGCGCATCAAGGTCTATGTCGAGCGGTTGGGTTAGAAGCATGATCCCGAACCGAAGGTCCGCGTCAGCGAAAAGTGGGAACCGGTTTTCGGACAAGATCATGCTCAAACAAGAGATCTTTTGATGGATCCATTCGCCTTAAAGACGCTGAACGCCGAACGCCGCGCCCGCCGCGCGGCGATTCTGGTCACCGATCTCGGCGACGGCCGCGATCGCATCGTGCGCGAAGGCGATCAGGTTGCCGGCGAATTGGGCGCTGCGATCGCCAAGGCGTTTCGATCAGGCAATTCCGGGTCGGTCGAGGCGGAAGGACGAACCTTCTTCCTCAATGCCTATCTGCCGCAGCCGCGCCTGTTGGTGATCGGCGCCGTTCATATCAGCCAGGCACTGGCGCCGATGGCCAAGATCGCCGGCTATCCCGTCGAGATCGTCGATCCGCGCACGGCCTTTGCCACAGCAGACCGCTTTCCCGATGTGGCGCTGCATGCCGAATGGCCGGAGGACATCCTGAAACGCCAGCCGCTCGACAGCTATACGGCGCTGGCCGCCGTCACCCATGATCCGAAGATCGACGACTTCGCGCTGAAGGCCGCGCTCGACGCCAACTGCTTCTATGTCGGGGCGCTCGGCAGCCGCAAGACCCATGCTAAGCGCGTCGAGCGCCTGCTCGCATTGGGCGCGACCGCCGACCAGATCGCCCGCATCCACGCGCCGATCGGCTTGGACATCGGCGCAGCGAGCCCGGCCGAGATAGCCGTCGCTGTGCTGGCGCAGGCGATCCAGGCCTTTCGTTCGCGTGGCCTCGAAGCCAAGGATGCGGTGGCGTGAAATTTGGCCCAATCCCCGTAGATACGGCCGAAGGCGCGGTGCTGGCGCACGCCACTACCGCCGGAGAACGGCGTTTCCGCAAGGCACATCGGTTAAGTGCCGATGACCTGTCACTGCTGAAAGCGGCCGGGGTCAACGAGGTTGTAGCCGCTGTCCTTGCGCCCGATGATCTTAGCGAGGACGCTGCTGCCGAAAAAATCGCCGAAAGCATGATCCACCGCAACATCGAGGCTAAGCCCGCCGCAACCGGCCGGGTCAACCTCCATGCTCAAGCGGCCGGCATCTTCACCGTCGATGCGGCGATGATCGACGCCATCAACGCCGTCGATCCGACCATCACCATCGCCACCTTGGCGCAGCACGCGCCGGTCGAAAAGGGCCAGATGGTCGCGACGGTGAAGATCATTCCCTTTGCCGTTGCCTCGGTCTTGGTCGATGCCGTGACAAAAATCTGCGCCGGCGGCGAGATCATCGCCGTCAATGCCTATCAGCCGGTGCGTGTCGGCGTCATCCAGACGGTTCTGCCCGGCATCAAGCCGAGTGTGCTCGACAAGACTTTGCGTGTCACCGAAGCCCGCCTGGCGCGTTCCGGCGGCCGGCTGACGGCGGAGCGCCGCACGCCGCATGAAATTGGCCCCGTTGCGGAAGCTGCGGCCTCGCTGGCGCGCGACAACGACATGGTGGTGATCTTCGGCGCTTCGGCGATGAGCGATTTTGGCGACGTCATCCCGGCGGCGATCGAGAAGGCCGGCGGCATCGTCATCCGCGCCGGCATGCCGGTCGATCCCGGCAATCTGCTGGTGCTCGGCACGCTTGGCGGCAAGCGCATTATCGGTGCGCCTGGCTGCGCCCGCAGCCCTAAGGAAAATGGCTTCGACTGGGTTCTCGACCGGCTGATCGCCGGTCTCGAGGTGACGGCCAAGGATATTGCCGGCATGGGGGTCGGTGGTCTGTTGATGGAAATCCCGACGCGGCCGCAGCCGCGCGAGCCGCTGCCGGCCAGGGCCGAGTTGAAGGTCGATATCGTGCTGCTGGCCGCCGGCCGCTCCAGCCGCATGGGCGGCCCGAACAAGCTGCTGGCGCTGTTCGACGGCAAGCCGCTGATCCGCCGCACCGCCGAGCGCGCGCTCGACTCGAAAGCCTCTGATACAATCGTCGTCACCGGCCATCAGCGCGAGCGGGTGCGGACGGTATTGTCGGGCCTCGACGTGACCTTCGCCGACAATCCGGATTTCACTGACGGCCTGTCTTCATCGCTGAAGGCCGGCATTGCGCGGGTCAGTGGCGACGCCGCCGGCGCCTTGATCGTTCTCGGCGACATGCCGGGTGTTTCGTCGGCCGACCTCGACAGGCTGATCGACGCATTCCGCAAGTCCGAGGGCCGATCGGTCGTGCGCGCCTCGCATGGGGGAAAGCGCGGCAATCCGGTGCTGTTGCCGCGCTCGCTGTTTGCGGCGATCGCTCATCTCGAAGGCGATACCGGCGCACGCCATCTGGTCGAGGCCGAAGGGCTTGATGTCGTCGATGTCGAGATCGGCAAGGGGGCGTCCATCGATGTCGACACCCGCGAGGCTCTGGAAGGTGCCGGCGGCGTGCTGCAGGATTGACAAACCGAAGCCGAAAAACGAAGCCTTTGGCATGGCTTTCCGTTTATCAGTTCTGACCTCGATATTTCTTTTGTTTTCGGGTTTGGTGTATGGCCAAACGCTGTCGCTAAAGCCCTTCAAGGACGATCTCTACGCCTATCCGGCCACGCTCTCATCCCAGGACAATGGCGCCTATACGGTCATCGACTATCGGGAGATGCGCGATATCAACGCCCGCGACCAGGTGCCGGAGCGCCGCGCGCAGGCGCAGTATGTCGACACTGGTGTGCGCAAGATGCAGCAGGATCTGTCGCTGAAGACCGATGCCGGCAGTATCCGCCACGTCGCCGTCGGCCACAGGCAAGGTGCTGCCATCATAGTGCTCTATCTGCACGGGCAGGGCGGCAACCGCAAGCAGGGCGTCGACGACTTCACCTTCGGTGGCAATTTCAACCGCATCAAGAACCTGATGGCCGGCAATGGCGGCCTCTATCTCAGCCCGGATTTCTCCGATTTCGGCGACACGGGTGCTGCCCAAATCGCCGCGCTGATCGGCCACTATGCCGAACAGTCGCCGGCCGCGAAAATCTTCGTTGCCTGCGGCTCGATGGGCGGCGCATTGTGCTGGAAGCTGGCCGCCCGCAAGGATATGGGCGGCCGCATCGACGGGTTGCTGCTGCTCGGCTCGCTGTGGGATGAAACTTTCTTCTCCAGCCCCGCCTTCAAGCGCCGCGTTCCGGTTTTCTTTGGCCAGGGCAGCAAGGACCCGGTGTTTCCAGTCGAGAAACAGGAAGCCTTCTTCCGTTCGATACTGGCCAAATCGAAGAGCTATCCGACGCGCTTTGTCCGCTTCGAGACCGGCACGCACGGCACACCGATCCGCATGACCGACTGGCGCGGCACGCTCAACTGGATGCTGTCGAAGGCCCCTTAAGGCGCGGTGTTGTAGTCCACCACCGTCTGCGGGTTGATCTCGCCGTCATAGGAGGCGTCGACATCGTACTGCACCAGCGAGAAATTGCCGTTGCGAAACAGATAGGTCCCGGCTGACGAGGCGTCACCGACGCCGCGCCACTTGTTGAGGGACGAGATCGTCTTGGTGGCGTCGTCATATTCGGAATTGACCAGCTGGTCGTCGGTCTGGAAGCCGATGACGTTGATCGCCTCGACCTTGCCTTCGCTATTGTTGTTCTCATAGTGGATATCGAGCTCCGGCGAGGCGAACTGCAACTGCCGGACACCGGATACGTCGTCGTAGATATAGTAGACGGCACTCTCATTGTAGGCAGCCATCGAGCAGAAGAAGCGGAATAGCCGCGTCTCGCGTTCGGGCTCGTCGGCCTCGGCGCCGGCATCCTTGTAGCGGAGGGAGTAGGCATCCGGCTCTCCCAAAGGCTCGCCGCCAGGCATCTCCTTGTCGCATTGTTCGCCGTACGTGGCCGCAAATGCCTTCTTGGCCTGCTCCAGCGCCGCATCCTTCTTCGGCGGCGGTGGTCCGTCGCCGCAGCTTTCCGGCACGGCGTTCTCGAAATCTGCTTTGGACGGCTTCAGCGCGCCCTTGTCGATGAAGATCGGGCGGAACGGCGGTTCCTGGATCGAGGCATTGACCTGCCGCAACGTGTAGCAACCGGCAAAGATATTTTCGCTGCCGTCCTTGGCCGTCGCCCGGATGGCGACCGGAACATTGTAATAGATGCTGCCGGCCGCCCCGTCGTCCGATACGGCGCCGGTTTTGACGTCGACCCTTTCGGTGCCGTCATAGCCCTTGACGAACGCGTCGAAATCCTTGGCCGGCTTGGTGTCGCCGAAATAGTCCCAGGCGCGCGCGAATTCTTGCCGGTTGATGGCACTGTAGAGCGAGCGGATGACCGCTTCGGCGTCCGACCTGTCATCGACATAGGGCGCTTCGGCGGCGAGCACTGGTTGGCCTGTCACGGCCAGGGAGAAAAAAGCGGTCGCTGCGAAAAGGGCGCTTCTCATCGGGAATCTCCACCAGATGGGAAATCCTATCATACCGATTGCGGCGACGTGGTGACGCTTGAAGAATCGGCTGCGAAGGCGCTACGTCCCGCCGTCGGCGTTCCCGCCGGATAGGAGATTCACGTGACCATATCGATGTACGAAGCGTCTGTGCCGGTGTTTTCGGCCAGGTTGAAGGCGCTATCCAACGTGCTGAGCATCGCCGAGCAGAATGCGCTCGACCGGAAGATCGATCCGCAGGTGTTTTTGACGTCGAGGCTGGCGCCGGACATGTACGCGCTGACCAGACAGGTGCAGATCGCCACCGACCACGCCAAGGGCGCCCCATCGCGGCTTGCCGGCCGCGAGGTGCCCAAATACGAAGACAACGAGGCGAGCTTTGCCGATCTCCAGGCGCGTATCGCCAAGACCGTCGACCATCTGGCGACATTCTCGGCTGCCGATATGGACGGCTCCGATGACAGAATGATCGAGCTGAAGCTTGGCCAGCGCGAATTCTCGATGGCCGGCATGCAGTATCTGCTGCATCTCGCCATGCCCAATTTCTATTTCCACCTGACCACCGCCTACGACATTCTGCGTCACAATGGCGTGCCGCTGAGCAAGGCGATTTTCATGGGATCGCGTTGAAGAATGGCGAGGAGATATCCCGGTCGGAGCCGGGATATCCGACTAGCGTGAGGACATTTCGCGGGCGACGCGCGGGAAGTCGGCTGGTTTGATGCCGATATCCGCACGGTCGGCATTGCTCATCGAGTGAAGCAGCGCCAGAGCCGCGCGATAGCGCAGACGTTCCTGCGGACGAGGACGGGCGAACATTTCAGTGAGGAAACCCATGATTCAAGCCCCTGGTTGGTCCTCCCCGAGTCGCAATATAGGCAAATCATGACAATTGTGCAGTGCAGCATTTGCATGGCAGCCATGCTGCGCAGGCTTTTTTGATCACAATCGACCAACCGGTGAAACTTCCGGCGCGGGCCGACCGTATAGCTGAACGCCGGCACTGAGCCGGTTTTTCCTCGCCGTTCCTGGCGAAATTCCGGACTGCATGAAAATGCAGTCCGGCTTTTTGTTGACTGCCGCGCGGCCGTTGGCTGGATTCTACGGAAAAGTCGCTGGCGATTGGCGGCGGGCTTGGAGACAGCCCGGGCCCTCCTGTATGCTGCGGCTTCCTGCCCGCGCAGCCGCGCAAAAATTTCCCGCCGGAGAAAGTTCCATGCACAAACGCCGCCTCGGTCGGACCGATCTTCTTGTTTCCCAGATCTGCTTGGGATCGATGACTTGGGGCCAGCAGAACACCGAAGCGGACGGCCACGCCCAGATGGATCTGGCCTTTTCGCGCGGCGTCAACTTCATCGACACTGCCGAGCTTTACCCGATCCCGCCCAAGGCGGAGACGCAAGGCTGGACCGAGAAGATCATCGGCAGCTGGATGAAAGCTCGGGGCAACCGCGATCAAGTGATCCTCGCCTCGAAAGTGGTTGGCCGCACCGCCAATGCATGGTTCCGCGGCGGGCGCCCGTCGAAGCTGGTGCGCGCCGATATCTTCGATGCGGTCGAGAAATCGCTGACCAGGCTCAACACTGACTATCTCGACCTCTATCAGATCCATTGGCCGGAACGGGACGTGCCGTGGGGCGCCAATCCGAACCGTATCGGCGCCGTGGCGCTACGGGCCGATTCCGTTGACGCGCCGGCCGGCGAGACGCCGATCACCGAGACGCTCGCCGTCTTCGACGAACTGGTTAACGCCGGAAAAATCCGCCATTTCGGCCTGTCGAACGAGAGTTCCTGGGGCGTCATGCGGTTCATCGCCGAAGCCGACAAGGGCATTGGTCCACGCCTGGTGTCGCTGCAGAACGCCTATAATTTCGTCAATCGCGGTTTCGAGGTGAACCTTGCCGAAGTTTGCGAACGCGAGCAGGTTTCCCTGCTCGCCTATTCGCCGCTGGGACAAGGCTATTTGACCGGAAAATACGATCACGGCGCGCGGCCGCTGGGCTCGCGCTCGCAGCTTTTCAATCGCGGCCAGCGCTACGAGACCCCCAACGCCGCGGAAGCGCAACTTGAGTACAACGAGCTGGCGCGCTCTTTCGGCATGGAGCCGGCTTTGTTTGCCAACGCCTATGTCACGAGCCGGCCTTTCGTCGCCTCGAGCATCATCGGCGCGACGACCCTTTCCCAGCTCGAAATGGCGCTGTCTTCCGCCGATGTCGTCTGGACCGAGGACATGCAGAAGGCGGTCGATGCAATCCACCAGCGTGTCGGTAACCCGTGTCCGTGAGCAGACTTCCGGCTCTGTAAAGTGTGATTACCCAATAATTACAATAGGGGGAGAAAAAAGTGAATTTTCCAATCGATGCCGTGCGCGAGAAATTTCCAGCACTTTCGCTGACTGACAAGGGCCGTCGTCGCATCTATCTCGACAACCCTGCCGGCACGCAGGTGCCGCAAGCGGTTGCCGACGCGGTGTCGCACTGCCTGCTGACCACCAACGCCAATCTCGGCGGCTTCTTCGAAACCACGATCGCGGCGCAACAGATCGTCGACGACGCCCATGCGGCGATGGCCGATTTCCTCGGTGCTGCGAGCCTGCAGGAAATCATCATCGGCGCCAATATGACGACGCTGACCTATCACATGTCGCGCACGCTCGGCCGCACGATGAAACCGGGCGACGAGATCATCCTCACCCGCATGGATCACGAGGGCAACGTATCGCCGTGGCTGCAGCTGGCTGAAGACGTTGGTCTTGTCGTACGCTGGCTGGCTTTCGACGAGCAGAGCTGGCAGATCGAGGAGGCGGCGCTTGCCGCGTTGCTCACCAACAGGACGCGGCTGGTCGCCCTGAACTACGCCAGCAATCTGACCGGATCGATCAACCGGGCGAAGGCGCTGACCGGCATTGCCAAGCAGACCGGTGCGCTGGTCTATGTCGACGCCGTGCAGTTCGCGCCGCACGGCCTGATCGACGTCAGGGATCTCGGCTGCGATTTCCTGATCTGCTCGGCCTATAAATTCTTCGGCCCGCATGTGGGAATATTGTGGGGCAGGCTGGATGTCATCGATGCCCTGAAACCGTACAAATGCCGCTGTTCGTCCGACACTCTGCCGGAGCGGTTCGAACTCGGCACGCCGCAGATCGAGCTGATGGCCGGACTGACGGCCGCGGTCGATTACTTTGCAGAGCTGGGAATTGCAGCAGGCGACGGCAGTTCACGCCGCGCCAGGATCGCCAAGGCGTTCGAAGCATCAATAGCTTACGAAAACCCGTTGACTCAAAGGTTGATCGACGGGCTGTCGGCTATTTCAGGCCTGGTCATCCACGGCATCACCGATCCGGCGCGTGTCGGAGAGCGCGTGCCGACGGTCTCTTTCACCGTCGACGGTATCGTGCCGGAAACGATCGTGCGGCAGATGAATGCGGAAAACATCTTCCTGTGGTCCGGCCACAACTATGCTTGGGAGATCGTCCACCAGATCGGCATCCCGGCCGAGCAGGGCGTCGTGCGCATCGGCATCGCTCACTACAATACGGCGGCCGAGATCGAAGAGACGCTGGAGAGCGTGCACCGTGTCATCGCCATGCTGCGACAGGAGCGATGCTGACGCGACATTCGGCTGATATCACCGCTTCCTGCCGCCACCGAAGCCGGTGAGGAACGCAGTAAGGTTGTCGCCGAGTTCGTCGCAGAGATAGCCGCCTTCCTGCACGATGACCGTCGGCAGGCCGAGCCCGGCGATGGCCTCGCCGATGCGCGAGAAGCCCGGTGTCGTCACCGATAGCCCGCCGAACGGATCGCCCTCGAAGGCATCGAGGCCGAGCGCCACGACTAGCGCTTCCGGCGCAAAGGTGCGGATGCGCTGGAAAGCCACGTCGAGCGCTTCGAGGAATGCGGCATCGCCGGATTTGCGCGCCAACGGCAGGTTGAGATTGTAGCCGAGGCCGGGCCCTTCGCCGCGCTCGTCTGCATGACCCCAGAAGAACGGATAGAAGCGCACCGGATCGGCATGCACCGAGACGGTGAGCACGTCCGGCCGCACATAGAAAACGCCTTGTGTGCCGTTGCCGTGATGCAGGTCAACGTCGAGGATCGCCACCCGCGCTGCATTCTTGCGTAGCGTCTGTGCCGCGACCGCTGAATTGTTGATGAAGCAGAAGCCGCCGGCGACATCGGCAAAGGCGTGATGGCCCGGCGGTCGGCACAGCGCATAGGCGGCCGGCGCGCCCGCCATGACAACCTCAGCGGCTTCGACCGCGCTCCAGGCGCTCCACAGCGCGCTCTGCCAGGTCTCACCGGAGATCGGGCAAGCCGTGTCGGCCATGTGGTAGCCGGCCTGGCCGACCGCCGAGGCCGGATAGGAGCCGTTTCGCGCGATCGGGTGGATGTTGGGGATCACTTCCGCCGAAGCGCCCTCGATGCGCTGCCAGCGCGCGAAGATGTGCTCGAGAAAATCGAGATATTCGGGCGTATGCACCGCAGCAACCGGGCCAAGCCCGTGATTTTTCGGCCGTTCGATCGTGCAGCCGACGGCCCTTGCGCCAGCGAGCAGCCGTTCGACGCGTTCCGGTTTTTCCGGATTGGGCTTTTGGGCGCCGCTGGAGAGGAACGCCTTGGGATCGTGGCGCTTCTGTTCTTCGGCATAGAAGGCTTTCATCTTGGCTCCTCATCCTCGGGCGTATCGGCGAAGGCGTAGAACGCGTCGCCGACGATCTTCTGCACCTGCTCGTAGCTCGACCAGGCAATGCCTAGCCTTTCGTAGAAGGCCTTGGCGGTTTCATTGTCGGTGTCGACGGACAGTCTGAGGTAGGCGCCGCCGTCCTTCCGGCATTGCGCCGCGGCACGCCGCAGAAGACGTTCACCGATCTTGCGGCCGCGAAACCGGTCTTCGACATAGAGGTCCTGCACATAGACGCCGGGCCGCCCCATCCAGGTCGAGAAGATCGGGAAATGCAGGCACAGGCCGGCGAACTCGCCGCCGACCTCCGCAATCAGCGTCGAGAAGGCAGGTTTTTCGCCAAACCCATAGGTGCGGAGGTCTTCGGCCGTAGAAGTGATTTCCTCGGGCGCGCCGATATGGGCGCCAAGCCGCAGGATCGCGGCATGGATGGTTTCAACGTCCTCGACGGTGCCGGGCCGGATGATGATGTTTTTGGAGGCTGGATTGGCAATTGTCACGACAAGCGAGGCGGCAAGAGGGGAGTGAAAGCAACCATCTCAGAACGCTACCCTATCGCCACCCTTGAGCGCCAGCATCTCGCGCGCCTCAGTGGGCGTGGCAACCTCCAGCGACAGCCCGTCGAGCACGCTGCGGATACGGCGCACCTGGTCGGTATTGGACTTCGCCAGCTGGCGGCCATCGTAAAGGCTGTCCTCCAGCCCGACGCGGACATTGCCGCCCATCGCAGCCGCAATCGAGATCATCGGCATCTGGTGGCGTCCGGCAGCCAGCACCGAAAACTGGTAGCTGTCGCCGAACAGTTTGTCGGCGATGCGCTTCATATGCACCAGATTGTCGGGGTCGGCGCCGATGCCGCCCAGTATGCCGAACACGAACTGGATGAACATGGGTCCCGACACCAGCCCCCGGTCGCGAAAATGCGCCAGCGAATAGAGATGGCCGACGTCGTAGCATTCGAATTCGAAACGTGTGCCGCAGCCCTTTCCAAGTCTTTCGAGCACGGTCTCCATGTCGGCAAAGGTGTTCTTGAAGATCGTGTCGCGGGTTGCCTCCAGCAGCTTGGGCTCCCACTCGTGCTGCCACTCTCTTGGCCGGTCGAGCATCGGGAACAGCGCGAAATTCATCGAGCCCATGTTGAGCGAGCACATTTCGGGCTCTGCCCTGAGCGGTGCGGCCAGACGCTGGTCGAGCGTCATCAGCGAGGAGCCGCCGGTGGTGATGTTGATCACCGCATCGGTCGCCTGCCTGATACGCGGCAGGAACTGCATGAACACATCGGGATCGGCCGTTGGCCGCCCGTCCTTCGGGTCGCGGGCGTGAAGATGCAGGATCGAGGCACCGGCTTCCGCCGCTGCGATTGCGTCTGCGGCGATCTGGTCCGGCGTCACCGGCAGATGCGGCGACATTGACGGCGTGTGCGCCGATCCGGTGACTGCGCAGGTGATGATGACTTTTCGCGGCGCCATTTTCAGCCTTCGACCGGCAGGTCGAGCTCGCCGGCCAATACTTGCAGCGAGTCGCCGATGATGGCGACGATCTCGCCGATCTGCTCTCGGGTGACGATCATCGGCGGCGCCACCATGAAATTGTCGCCGTCGACGCCACCCTTGACCTTTCGCCCATAGATGATCAGGCCGCGCTCATAGGCGAGGTCGAGCAGGCGCTGGGTGGCTTTCTTCTCCGGCGCGATCAGTCTCAGCGTATCGGGGTCGGCGACCATCTCGGCACCTAGGAGCAGGCCCTTGCCACGCACATCGGCGATGAACGGAAAGCGCTTGGCCAACCCCTTCAACTCGCCCATCAAAAGATCGCCCATGTCAGCCGCATTGGCGATCATGCCGAGACGATCCATCTCGCCAAGCACAGCGAGCCCGGCGGCGCAGGCGAGCGGATTGCCGGCATAGGTATGGCCATGCTGGAAGCCGCCTGATGCGAGCGGCTGTACCAGCCGCATCGGTGCCGCCAGCGCGCCGAGCGGCGCGTAGCCAGAGCCCAGCCCCTTCGACAGCGCGACAATGTCGGGCTTGCAATTCCAGTGGTCACCGCCGAGGAATTTTCCAGTGCGGCCCGCACCGCTCATCACTTCGTCATGGATGAGCAGGATGCCGTAGCGGTCGCAGATTTCGCGGATGCGCGGATAATAGCTGTCCGGCGCCACCAGCGCCGCGGTGGCAGCGCCGCCGACCGGCTCCATGATGAAGGCGAGGACGCTTTCCGGTCCCTCGGCCAGGATTTTCTCCTCCAGCATGTCTGCGTAGCGGATGCCGCGCTGTTCCAGCGAGAGATTGTCACGATCGCGCCATGCGGCCGGTGCCGGCACGGTTGGCATGACCTGCATCATCGGGGCGAAAGTTTCGGCCAGCGCATCGTCGCCGGTGACGGACAGCGAACCAAGCGTGCCGCCATGATAGGAGGGAAAGCGCGTGATCACTTTCCAGCGCTTGGGCTGGCCGGTGGCGACAGCCCATTGCCGGGCAAGCTTGATACAAGATTCCGTCGCTTCCGAGCCGCCCGAGACGAAAAAGATGCGGTCCATCCCTTCGGGGAGTTTGGTAGCCAATAGCCGCGCGAGCCCCTCGGCCGGCTCGTTTTCGAAATGCAGCCGGTAGGCGAAGGTGGCGCGGTCCATCTGCCGCTTCATCGCGTCGAGCACGTTGCGGTTGGAATGACCGATATTGGCGACCATCGGTCCGCTCGATCCGTCGATGAAGCGGCGGCCGTCCTGCGTCCAGATGTAAATGCCTTCGGCGCGATCAACCAGCGGCCGGCGCAGGCTGGACAGATAGAACAGATGCGACGGCGGGCGCGTCTCGGTGTCCGGAGCAGGGGTCTGGGATTTCAGCATGTCATGGCTTTCCAAGATAACGGTCGAGAACATTTTTGGTGACGCGCTCGACCATCGGGTCCTGCTTTAGCAGGCCGGCGACCCATTCGCAGCTTCCGGCGTGGAACACCTCGCCCTTGCCGCGCCGGAAATTGACTATCATGCCGTTGCTGTGCTTGACCTTGTCGAGATTGGCGTCACTCGCCTCGCCGAACAGCGTCTCGGCGGAAAAGCGGCCGTCGGCATCGCCGAGAAACTGGTCCTCGAACGCAATGTCGGCGCTCTCCTCGACCTGGCTAGCCATGCCGACGGCGAGAATTTGCAGCCCATCGGGTGCGCCGCTGTCGGGCGTGGGGTAGGGCAGGCCGCCGCGGATTTCGTGATCGAGCCCGTCGACCTCATAGCCATAGACATGGCTGTCGGCGCCGAGCAGGTCGCCATAGTAGATGCCTGTGCCGGCGAACGCCCAGTGCTCCGGCCGGTAGATCGGAAAGCCGCGCACGCCGCGCGGCGCGCAACCGCCCCAGCCGGCATAGAGGCCCCTGGTCGCATTGAGCCCGAAGGTCGCGGCACCCGGCCGGCCAATCTCAGGTGCTTCCCAGGAATTGGTGGCGCGGGTCACGTCGCCGCCCCGATAGGCCGGATCCTCGGCGCGGGCGCGGTATTTGTAGCAGACCTGCCGGCGGCCCTCGTCCTCCAGCCGCGTCTGCCACATGAAATTGCCGGCGAAGCGCGCCGCATGGCCGCCGCGCTCGACGTAGGCGTCGACCGCGTCGCGCATCTCCCAGGTCCAGTATTCGTCATGTCCGACGAAGACGACGCAGTCATAGCCGTCGAGGATTTCGGGCGAGAAATGCAGTTCGTGCTGGCTGGCAAGGTCGACGGCATAGCCGGCGCGCTCGGCAAATCGAAAGAAGTGGCTGTCATAGCTTGCCCAGCCGGACGAGGCATATTTCTTCGAATGGCCGGTGGCGAAGGCCCATTCCATATGCGGATAGCGCGGCACGGTCTTCGGCGGCACGGCGACCTCGAGCGGCACGCGCGGCGCCTCCTTCGGCAGAACGACAAAGCCGCGGCACCACGGCCGCTGCGTCGACACCCTTGGGGCATACTGGTCGCGGTTCGCGCCGGTGATGCCCTGGTAATGGTTCGAGCCGCCCCACGTATTGTAGGAAAGCCATGTGCCTGTGGCCGCAACCTGTAACACACGACCGCGTTTCTTGCCGGGCTGCGGGCTAACGATGAAAAGATGATGGTAGCGGATCGGCTTGCCGTCGCGCCCGTCCGCCGTCAGCATGACGCGATAGGCTCCGGACGGCCAGTCGTCGTCGACGCGGAATTCAAACGACGTATCCCAGCCGCAGCCCACGACCGAACATTGGTCGGGTGTGTCCTGCCAGCGCGCCGCGATCCCAGTCTTCTCGAACATTTTCGTTTCAGTGCCGCCGTCGCGGACGATCGACATGGTGAAGCTGGAGGCCGTCGAGCTGACATGCAGCACTACCGTCTCGCCCCGGCGGTATGAGAAACGGTCGCTGTAGCACCAGATCTCGCCGCGTTCGCCATCCATCCCCGGCCATTCGTAATAATGGCCGCGCACGGCTTGCCGGCGCTGGTGGGGCGTCAGTCCGAAATCGGGGAATTCGGTAGGAAGCTTGGTCATGAACGCCTGTGAAGGGTCGAACGCGTCATTTCGACCATCTGGCGGCCAACCGTCAATTGGAAACGATCGGGCCAGCGATAGCTCACAGCCGGCCTTGGCCTTGCCTGCCAAACAGATTATCTCACAAAGGGCGGCCTTTTCCGCCACAGGAGCCGACATGCTGAGAGTGCAAAAGGTCAGGGTGGACGACATCTACGTGCCGACCGCGCGCAAGAAGACACTGCATCCCGAAACCGTCCGGCATCTGGCCGAGGACATTCTGGAAAACGGCATGAAGACCCCGATCCAGGTGCGCCATGACGGCAAGCGCCATATCCTGGTCGAAGGCCTGCACCGGCTGGAAGCGGCGAAGTGGCTCGGCGAGACCGACATCGACGCCTATCTGGTGCAAGCCAAGCGCCACTGACGCAGGCTATCGCTTCAGGTTTGCGCTGCCCCTCATCCGCCTGCCGGCACCTTCTCTCCGAAGCCCGACGGCCGCAGCCTTGGTGCTCTTTCTGCAACGCAGGAGATTAGCGAAATCATTGACAAGAGCGTCCCTCTCCCCGTTCTACGGGGAGAGGATGCCGGCAGGCAGGTGAGGGGCAGCACCGACATCGACTGTCGATCATCATGGCCGCTCTAGCGAAATTTTTCGCGAGACCCGTGTCGGGCTGCGCGTTGCCCGCTCGTCCTTGAGACGGAAACCGGCATTCAAGCCAACTCTTTTGCAAGCAGTGAGGAGACCATCATGACCACCAAGCTCGACATCGCCCCCAGCTCCGACCGCGAACTGGTTCTCGCCCGCATCATCGATGCGCCGCGCGAGAACGTCTATCGCTGCTGGACCGAGCCGAAGCTCGTGACGCAATGGTTCGCGCCAAAGCCGTGGACGACGCCGCGCGCCGAAATGGATGTGCGCACCGGCGGCTCCAGCCTGGTTGTCATGGCGGGTCCCGACGGCAATGAATTCCCGAATCCCGGCATCTTCCTCGAAGTCGTGCCGGGCAAGAAGATCGTTCTCACCGACGCCTATACAAAGGCGTGGGAGCCGTCCGAAAAGCCGTTCATGACGGTCGTGCTGACCTTCGAGGATGAGGGCGAGGGCAAGACCCGCTACATCGCCCGGGTTGCGCATTGGTCCGTCACTGACCGCGAAGAGCACGAGAAGATGGGCTTTCACGAGGGCTGGGGCCAGTGCGCCGACCAGCTCGAAGAAGTCGCCAAACGGCTTTGATATCAGCGGGACGGGAGGAGACCGACATGTCCAGATCGATTTTTTTCGCCATTTTCGCCTCGGCCGCAGCACTGTTCGCTGCGCCGGGCGCCACCAAAGCCGAGGAGGCAAAGCCCGCCATGACGACCGAAACGAAAGCAATGCCGAAGCCGGCGAAATCCGGCCTGCTGCCGATCAACGGCCTGAATTACTATTATGCCGTCTATGGCAAGGGCGAACCGCTGCTTCTGCTGCATGGCGGGCTCGGCACGACCGATATGTTCGCGCCGATCCTGCCGAAGCTTGCCGAAAACCGCACCGTCATCGGCGTCGACCTGCACGGCCACGGCCGCACCGCGCTCGGCGACCGGCCATTGAGCCTGGAGGCGATGGGCGACGACATGGCGGCGATCGTCAAGGCGCTCGGCTACGAGCAGGTCGACGTCATGGGTTATTCGTTGGGCGGCGGTGTCGCCTTCCGCATGGCCGTCCAGCATCCCGAGGCCGTGCGCCGGCTCGTCCTGGTCTCGACCGGCTATGCCGCGGACGGCTTCTATGCCGAGATGCGCGGCCAGCAGGCGCAGGTCGGCGCGGCGATGGCCGACATGATGAAGGACACGCCGATGTACAAATCCTATGTGGCGGTGGCGCCGCATCCGCAGGATTTTCCGAAGCTGCTCGATCAGCTTGGCGCCTATATGCGCAAGGACTACGACTACTCCGCCGATGTGCCGAAGCTGAAGATGCCGGTCATGCTGGCGTTCGGCGACAGCGACATGTACCGGCCTGAGCACGAGATCAAATTCTATCAGATGCTCGGCGGCGGCTTGAAGGACGCCGGCTGGATGCGCGAGAACCTGTCGCAGAACCGCTTGGCCATCCTGCCGAACCGCACCCATTACGATGTGTTCTTTGCGCCGGAATTGACAGCCGCCGCACTGCCCTTCCTCAATGGCGAGACCAAGGTGAAGACCTGGGACGAGATCGTCAGCGAAACGAACTGACGCCTGACAATTGCCTGCCGGCCGTCTCCCGCGAGATGGCCGGCGACGCCGGTTGCGCGTCGCGCCTGACCACATCACAAGTTCCGCCTGCCGCATCACGCCAACAGATGGCGCCATCAAAGCTTTTCAATTGACGCTGCTATGCCGGCAGCTACCTTGCCGCCAATCCTAGGAAAGAGGGGCGCAACTATGGCGAAATATCGGGGTGGCTGCCTGTGCGGGGCGGTGCGCTACCGCACTGATGCGGCGCCGATCAACGAGCGCGTCTGCCATTGCCGGCTTTGCCAGAAGGCGCTGGGCGCGGCCTTTAACGCCCGCGTGCTGTTCCGCATCGACGACGTGACGACAGAAGGGCCGGTGGCGTTGGTGAATTCCTCGCCCGATCTCAAGCGCGGCTTCTGCCCGGCCTGCGGCACGACGATGTTTTCCCGGCGCGACTCCGCCGGTGTCATCGGCGTCACGTCAGGCTCGCTCGACGATCCCTCCATGTTCAAGCCGCAGATGCATATGTGGACCGCCTCGAAGCAGCCCTGGGTACAGCTCGACGACGGACTGCCGCAATATGAAGGCGCCCCGCCGCCGAACTGAAGCACAGGCGAACTGAAGCACAGGGCGTGCCCAATTTTTTTCATTCGGGACACGAGATAGCCGGCAAAGCGTCATTGGCGAGCCATCATTGCCACCTATCTATTGCTTGCGGGTCGGCGGTCGAGGAGGCGACGGATGAACGACAGAATCAACACCCTGGATGAGCTTTTGAGCGATCCGATGATCAAGCTCGTTATGGAACGCGATCGCGTGCAGCCGGCGGCGCTTCGCACGCTGCTTGAAGAAAAGGTTCGCCGGGCGGAGGACGATGCGCAGGTCAATCCCGATCGCTTTGTACCGCCAGCCCACATGGTAGCCGAGACCTGCCACAAGCTATGGCTGTGCAGCTAGGCAGCGGTGCCTGACAGGGTCAGTGGTCTTTCGCGCTGTCCCGCGGACGCTTCGATGAAGAGCCCCTAACAATTTGATTCAAACTTTGTTGGTAATTTCTCGTTAGTAATCTGGACTGGTTTGTCCGGCGGCGCTGTCTTGCCATCGGTCTGTTGTGTTTTGCGTACAGGTCCAGATGCGGTTATCAGGCGTCGTTATCTTCTCGATCGCAGCGCTGTGCCTTGCCGGCTGCACGTCGACGTCCGGCGTCGACGCGCTGCAAGTGCCGTCCAGCGAGACGACCAGCTCGGTTGTGCGGCCGCCCGCGCCGGTCGCGTCGGTCGGTGCCGCCGATGCCGCACCCGCCTTTGCTCAGGAAGAGGCGATGGACCAAGCCGTGGCGATGGCTCCTCCAGAGCCTGTGGAAAGCATTGAACCACCCGCCGAGCCGATTGCCCTGGTGGCGCCGAAGCGGCTGGCGCGGGCAGCACCGATCCTCGCCGAGCCGGTCCAGCGCTATCGTTTTCGTGACGCCAAGCCGATCAATTTCGGCAGGGCCTCGCCCAGGCACCTCGCCGTTCACGGCGTCGACGTCTCACGCTGGCAGGGCAACGTGAACTGGGACAAGCTGCGCGCGCAGGGCGCGAACTTCGCCTACATCAAGGCGACCGACGGCGGCGATCATCTCGACCCGATGTTCAGGAAGAACTGGCGCAATGCCGACGCCGCTGGCCTCAAGCGCGGCGCCTATCACTTCTTCTATTGGTGCCGCACGGCCGGCGAGCAGGCCGACTGGTTCATCCGCAACGTGCCGAGGGTTGAGGGCGCCTTGCCGCCGGTGATCGATGTCGAGTGGAACGGCGAATCCAGCTGCAAGCGGCGGCCGTCGCGGCAAAACGTGCTGGAGAAGATGCAGGTGTTCATGGACAAGCTGGAGCGCCACTACGGCCAGCGGCCCATCATCTACACCGCGCCCGATTTCTACCGCGACAATCTCAGAGGCGCTTTCCCCGACTATCCGTTCTGGCTGCGGGCGGTGGCGCAGCACCCGTCAAAGGTCTATCCCGGCCGCAAATGGGTGTTCTGGCAGTATTCCGGCTCCGGCCTGTCGCACGGCGTGAGGGGCCGCATCGACCTCAACGTCTTCCACGGCGACGAGAGAGCCTGGCGGAACTGGGTTGGCGGGCGGCAGATGGTGGCCGATGCGGAGTAGAGGGCCGGCTGGAGCATCCTGCCGCTCGCGCCTGCGGCACTGATCGCGGCCGCAGAAAGCCACCGTTTGCAGGCATTGGCGTGAATATTGAGGAACCCTGACCGACTGTCGCGGAATTGTCATGGATCCGTCATCGCATTGAAATGTCGCTCCTCCAAAGCAGGTGGCTTCCATCCGAACAGGAGACGCCACCCGTGCCCCGCCATTCCGCGCTTTTCGTCCTGACGGCAGCGCTTGCTGCCTCCGTTTCGCTGCCGGCCCATGCCGACATGATGTTCAACCGGGTCGCGAGCTTCGCAGTCGCCGGAAACCTCCCGGCGGACGTCGAGAAGGCCACGCCGACTTCGTCCGAGATCATCGCGGCCTCCGAAGACGGCATGACGCTGGTCTATTCCGACAGCCCGCTCGGTGCGGTCGGTTTCATCGACATCACCGACCCTAAGGCGCCCAAGGCCGGCGGCATCGTCAAGATCGACGGCGAGCCGACCTCGGTTGTGGTGATCGGCGGCAAGGTGCTGGCCGGCATCAACACGTCGGAGAGCAAAGCCAAGCCTTCGGGCAACCTTACGGTCATCGACCTTGCCTCCAAGGCGATCGAAAGCACCTGCGACCTCGGCGGCCAGCCGGACTCGCTGGCGCTGAGCAAGGACGGCAAGTCCCTCGCCATCGCCATCGAGAACGAGCGCGACGAGGAGGTGAACGACGGAGAAATACCGCAGATGCCGGCGGGCGACCTCAAGATTTTCACGCTTGCCGAAGGCCAGCCTGACTGCGCGACGATGAAGACCGTGAACCTTGCTGGCATTGCCGCAGTCGCGGCGGAAGATCCGGAGCCGGAATTCGTCGCCTTCAACGAGGCTGGCGAGATAGCGGTCACGCTGCAGGAAAACAACCACATCGCCATCGTCAACGCCGAAACCGGCGCGATCGTCACGCATTTCTCCGCAGGCTCGGTCACGCTGGACAAGATCGACACCAAGAAGAACGGCGCCTTGTCCTTCGATGGCAAAATGGAAAACGTCGCCCGCGAACCCGACGCCGTGAAATGGCTCGACAATGACCGTCTCGTCGTCGCCAACGAAGGCGACTATAAGGGCGGCTCGCGCGGTTTCACGATCTTCAGCAAGAAGGGCGAGGTTCTCTACGAATCCGGTCCGTCCTTCGAGTACCAGGTTGCCAATGCCGGCCATTATCCCGACGACCGCAACAAGAAGGGCATCGAGCCGGAAGGTCTCGAGACCGGCACGTTCGGCGAAGACAGGCTGATTTTCGTCGCTTCGGAGCGTGGCTCTGTGGTCGGCGTCTACAAGGACACCGGTGCGGAACCTCAGTTTGTCCAGATCCTGCCGTCCGGCATCGCTCCAGAAGGCCTGGTCGCGATCCCATCGCGCAATCTCCTGGTCACCGCCAACGAGGCCGACCTGGTCGAGGACGGGCTCGCCCGCTCGCATGTCATGGTCTACGAGCGCTCCGAGGGCCCCGCCACTTACCCGATGATCACGGCAAAGCTCACGGCAGACGGCACGCCGCTCGGCTGGGGCGCGCTTTCGGCGCTCGCTGCCGGCGACACTGCCGGCAAGCTCTTCGCGGGTTCGGACTCGTTCTACGCCAACGCACCCTCGATCTTCGAGATCGATGCCACGCAGACCTCGGCGCTGATCACCGGCAAGACCATCGTCACGCGTAACGGCCACCCCGCACAGAAGCTCGACATCGAAGGCCTTGTCGCCGACGGTGAAGGCGGCTTCTGGCTGGCCAATGAAGGCGATCCAGCAAAGCTCGTCCCGCACGCCATCCTGCGCGTCAACGACAAGGGCGAGATCAAGCAGGAAATCGGCTTCCCGATGGAATTGCTCGCCCACCAGACCCGCTTCGGTCTCGAAGGCATCACCGCGATCGGCGAGGGCGACGACCTGACGCTGGTGATGGCAGTGCAGCGTGAATGGGCCGACGATCCGAAGGGCCAGGTCAAGCTTCTGGCCTACAAGCCGAAGGCCAAGGAATGGTCGGCGGTGCGCTACCCGCTCGAAGCGACCGAAGCTGGCTGGATGGGCCTGTCGGAGATCACCGCGCATGAAGGCAAGCTCTACATCCTCGAACGCGACAACCAGATCGGCGACCTGGCCAAGGTGAAGCGCGTCTATTCGGTGGCGCTCGACGCTTTCAAGCCGGCCAAGCTCGGCGGCGAACTGCCATTGGTAGAAAAGACGCTGGTGCGCGACATCATCGGCGACCTGAAATCAGCCACCAACGGCTATGTCGTCGACAAGGTCGAAGGTTTCACCATCGACAAGAATGGCGACATCTTCGTCACCACCGACAATGACGGCGTCGATGATTCCTCCGGCGAAACGCTGTTTTTACGCCTAGGCAATATCAGCGCCGTGAACTGAGGGGCAGCTCTTCCCTTCTCCCCTTGTGGGAGAAGGTGTCGCCGAAGGCGACGGATGAGGGGTGTTCCAGCTTGGCACCGACGGCACTCCGTCCAACACCCCTCATCCGTCTCGGCGCTACGCGCCGATCCACCTTCTCCCCTTGTGAGGGCTTTGCACGGGGAGCGAAGTGGAGTTCGGTGGTCAGTGGGGGCCTTTTTGAAGGCCGGCAGAGCGGTTTTCCGCGGCCCTTGCGAGGCCTTTGTCGGTTTAGGCAGCCATCCTGCCGGATTG